>NZ_JAVDVA010000020.1:0-180259 GCF_031456635.1 Streptomyces sp. 3330 | reverse complement strand
CCATGAGGCCACGCACTCCCCTCGGTCCGGACACCCGCTCCTGCCCGCCGGTCGTGCGCCGCCCCCGCGCGCCCCCCCGCCCCCGGCGACGACGGACCGAGCGGGGCCGGAGGGTCACTTCCCGCGGGGCGCCGTCCGGTCGGAGGCCGGCCAGACGTAGGGGAGATCGTCGGGCACGCCGGGGAACAGCGCCGCGTAGAACCCGGGATCCTTGCGCAGGAGCGCCGACCGGTGGCTGCGGTGGAACGCGGGATCGCCGAGCCACGGCGGCAGTTCGCCCGCCTCGGCGAGCCGCTCCTGGGCGCGGATGTCGGCCGGCCGTGCGCCGAGGCCGGTCACCAGCGAGGCGGCGCAGGTGTCCGCGCGTCCGGTCGCCGTCCACCGGCCGCAGACCTCCAGGCCGTAGCGCACCAGCGCCTCCTCGTACCCGGTCCACATGCGCACCGCCGGATGGTGGCGCCATCCGTACCCGGCGACCGTCAGGCCCCGCAGCACCTGGAGCGCCTCGACCCGCTGCTTGCCCAGCCGCCGGGGGTCCAGGGCGGCGGCCGACCGGGCGAAGTCCGGGTACGGCAGAAAGGTCTGCACGGTTCGCCCCCTGCGTCGTCGGCGTTCTCCTCACCGGGCCGGGACGGCACGCCGATCGACGGCTGCCGCCCCGGCCGGACCGCTCAGGCCACGGTGAACCTGTCCCACGCGCGGTGCCCGGCCAGCAGCGGGACGAGCTGCTCCAGGGCCGCCGTACCGGTCTCGCCGACCACCACGCCCGGTGCGCCGGTGGGCACCCCGGCCCCTTCGAGGACGGCTTCGCCGCCCGCCCAGGCGCCGACGGCCTTGCCGTGCCGGAACGCCTCGGACACCAGCAGGACGACGCGCGGGTCGCCGGTGAGCTGCTGGGCGGCGGCGGGGAACGCCTTGGCGTCGCGGGCGCCGTACGCGTCGCCGCCGACCCCGGGCAGCCCGGCCAGCAGCACCGCGTCGAACTCGACGGACCGCGCCGTGGCGTAGGTGCGCTGGACGGTCACCGCGCCTTCGCCTGAGCCGAGCACGCCACCCGCCTGGGCGACGACCAGCGGGACCATGCCGCCTTCGAGGACCGCCTCACGCACGGCGCGCACGCCGTCCAGGTCGCCGTCGGGGCCGACGACGATGCCGATGACGCGGCCGTCCGTCGGCCAGGTGTGCCCGAGCTGCGACAGCGCCGGGCTGGGCTCGACGTCGGCCAGGGGCACGGTGGGGGCGGGCGCCGGCAGGCCGAGTCCCTTCGCCACCTCACCGCACAGCTCCGGGTCGATGTTGGCCAGGACCTGCAAGGCCCGTTCCCTGATGGCGTGTTCGTAGCACTTGCCGAGTTCGAAGGTGTACGCGCCGATGATGTGCTCGCGCTCCAGCGGCGACATGCTGAGCCAGAACCTGCGGGGCTGGCTGAAGTGGTCGGCGAAGGACTCGGGCGCCTCGCGGACTCTGGTGCTCTCCGGCACCCGCACCGGAGCCTCGATGAACGCCCCGGTGCCCTCGCCCGCGAGGAACGGACAGCCGCCGTCCAGCGAGTTGGGCCGGTAGGGGGCGACGCCCCGGTGCACGGCCGTCTGGTGCATACCGTCCCGCAGCATGTCGTTGACCGGGGCGTGCGGGCGGTTGATGGGCAGCTGCGGGAAGTTGGGGCCGCCCAGCCGGGTGATCTGGGTGTCCAGGTAGGAGAACAGCCGGCCCGCGAGCAGCGGGTCGTCGGTGATGTCGACGCCCGGCACGAGGTGGCCGACGTGGAAGGCGACCTGCTCGGTCTCGGCGAAGAAGTTCGACGGGTTGCGGTCGAGGGTCAGCAGTCCGACCGGCTGCACGGGCGCGAGCTCCTCGGGCACGAGGTTCGTCGGGTCCAGCAGGTCGATGCCCTCGAACATCTGGTCCGGGGTGTCGGGGAACGTCTGGATGCCCAGCTCCCACTGCGGGAACGCGCCCGCCTCGATGGCGTCCGCGAGGTCGCGCCGGTGGAAGTCGGGGTCGACGCCGTTGATGATCTGCGCCTCTTCCCAGACCAGTGAGTGCACCCCCAGCTTGGGCTTCCAGTGGAACTTCACCAGCGTTGTCGCGCCCTCGGCGTCCACCAGACGGAACGTGTGGACGCCGAAGCCCTCCATCGTGCGGTACGAGCGCGGGATGCCCCGGTCGGACATGTTCCACAGCGTGTGGTGGGTGGCCTCGGTGTGCAGGGTGACGAAGTCCCAGAACGTGTCGTGCGCGCTCTGCGCCTGGGGGATCTCCCGGTCCGGATGCGGTTTGCCGGCGTGGATGACGTCGGGGAACTTGATCGCGTCCTGGATGAAGAAGACGGGCATGTTGTTCCCGACCAGGTCGAAGACGCCCTCGCTGGTGTAGAACTTCGTCGCGAATCCCCGGGTGTCCCGCACGGTGTCGGACGAGCCGCGCGACCCCAGCACCGTGGAGAAGCGCACGAACACCGGCGTCTCCTCGTCCTCGGCGAGGAACGCCGCCTTGGTCACGGTGGCCGCCGTGCCGTAGCTCTGGAACGTGCCGTGGGCGGCGGCGCCCCGGGCGTGGACGACGCGCTCCGGGATGCGCTCGTGGTCGAAGTGCATGACCTTGTCGCGCAGATGGTGGTCCTGGAGCAGCACCGGCCCTCGGGGCCCGGCCTTGAGCGAGTGGTCGGTGTCGTGCAGCCGGGTGCCCTGCGCGGTCGTGAGGTAGCTGCCGGACTGCGCGGTGCGGCCTTGGTCGGCGCCGGTGGGCTGGCCGGTCGGCGACACGGTGTCGGGGCCGCTCTGATCCGGTTTGGGGGGCAGCGGGTCACGGGGCTCCGTGGGCTCGGCCAGGGACGGGGACTCGGGCGACGGCTTGCCGGGAACCCCCCCTTCCGGCGTCCCGCCGTCGCCCCGGAGGCTGTCGGTGATCTTGTTGGCGGCCCGCTTGAGGGGGTTGGTCTCACTCATGGGGTGACAGTCCTCCGATGGGTACCCGAAGATGCACAAAAGGGGCATTTGGTGTGTCACGCTCTCACGGCCCCGAGGCCCGCGCATCAGGCGCGCACCGACGGGGTGAGCCCCGGCCCGCACGGGCCCGCTCGAACCGCCGGCCTGCCGCGCCGAGCCGAGCCGGACCGGAGGCCCTCCGCCACGCCGTCGTACGGGGCGGCGGGTGCCGGGCCCGAGGCCGTGCCCCGACGCGAACGCGCGCGTGTCCGCGTTTGAGGAGGTCACCGGCACGGAACCCAGCAGACCCGAGTGACATTCCGAGGAGGCGCGGAACCGATGGACCGTGAAGAGGTCGAGGCCCGATTGCTCGACGGGCTGACCGTGGACGACCGCAGACCGGAACAGCCGGTGCTGCTCGACGGCGCGCGCCGCCCGATCACGACGTGGCGGGAGAACTATCCCTACGACCGCAAGGTGAGCCGCCGGGAGTACGAGCGCACCAAGCGCGTCCTGCAGATCGAACTGCTCAAACTCCAGCGCTGGGTCAACGACACCGGCGCTCGCGTGGTCGTCATCTGCGAGGGGCGCGACGCGGCGGGCAAGGGCGGCACCATCCAGCGGTTCACCGAACGCCTCAATCCCCGCGGCGCGAAGATCGTGGCCCTGGGCAAGCCCACGGACCGGGAGAAGGGCCAGTGGTACTTCCAGCGCTACGTCGACCATCTGCCCGGGCCGGGTGAGATCGTCTTCTTCGACCGCTCCTGGTACAACCGGGCGGGCGTGGAACGGGTGATGGGCTTCTGCACCCCACGGGAGCACGCACTGTTCCTCAAGCAGTGCCCGCTGTTCGAGGAGATGCTCGTCGAGGACGGCGTCATCCTGGTGAAGTTCTGGTTCTCCGTCTCCAGGACCGAGCAGCGGACGCGGTTCGCGATCCGCCAGGTCGATCCGGTACGCCAGTGGAAGCTCTCACCCACCGACCTCGACTCCCTCGACCGCTGGGACGAGTACACCACCGCCAAGGTCGAGATGTTCCGCGTCACCGACACCGCGCACGCCCCGTGGACGGTCGTCAAGAGCAATGACAAACGCCGGGGCCGTCTCGAAGCGATGCGCAGTCTGCTGAGCCGCATCGACTACGCGGCCAAGGACGCCGAAGCCGTCGGCAGTCCGGACTCCCTGGTCATCGGCTCCGCGGCCACCCTCCTGGAGCCGGGCGAGGAGGACACCGTCCTGTCGCCGACGCCGCTGACCGACCGGACCGAGGGCCCCGGCCGGCATCCCGGCGACCCGGCCTCCTGAAAGCGCCGTGCGGGTCCGTCCGCACGACGTGCCCGCACGGCGCTTTCGGCGCGGCCTCCGACGGGGGGCCGGTCAGGCGCGGCGACGGCGCCGCCGTACGCAGGCGGCGCCGGCCAGCAGGCCCGCGGCCGCCAGACCGGCGCCCGCCCCGATCTCCCGGCCGGACGGCCCCGCGGTCACGGCGCCGCCGACGCCGCCGCGCACACCGAGGCTGGGCAGCGCCGCCGGGCTGATCGTCACCGGGGCGGGGCCGGTCGGGACCGGCGCGGGAATGCTCGTGGCGGGAGCGAGGGTGGCCGGTGACCGGCGGGGGAGGACCTCGCAGGCGATGCCGTCGTCCGGTCCCTGGTCCTCGTCGAGGCGGTTGGGGTCGCTGATGTTCCGGTCGAACTCCGCCTGGGCGTCCTCCTGGTAGGTGAAGTCGCGGCAGTCGAGGTCCTGCGCGTGGGCGACTCCGGACAGCGGAGCGAACGTCATGATCGTCGCGGCTATGCCCGCGACGACGGTGCGATGGGGCATGGGTGTCTCCTCCCGGCCGGGGGCCGTCGGTTCGACGCTAGGCAACGACCGGCGCCGACGCGCGAGGCGAGCGGCCATCCGGGTGCACGCGCCGCTCCGCGGGGCGCGGGCGGGGGTGTGACCGCCGCCGACGCGGCAAGACGCACTCCGACCGCCGCGGCCGGGAAGCCGCGAGCGGCCGGGCGATGTCGAGAGGAACGGAGTGGGCAGTGAGGGATCTGCTGGGAGGATTCCGCAGTTTCATACTGCGCGGGAACGTGGTCGACCTGGCCGTGGGCATCGTGATCGGCGCGGCCTTCACCGCGCTCGTCAACGGCTTCGTGAAAGCGTTCCTGACCCCGGTCGTGGGCTTCGCGACCGGCGCGACGGGCGACTACAGCCACCGGACCTTCGTCGTCGGCGGGACGGTCTTCCCGTACGGAAGTTTCGTGAACGCCGTCATCAGCTTTCTGCTGATCGCCTGCGTCCTGTACTTCCTCGTCGTCCTGCCGATCAACAAGCTGCACGAACGTTTCGCCCCGCACCAGGACGTCCAGGCGGACAAGCGGGACTGTCCCGAGTGCCTCAATCCGGTGCCCGCCCGGGCGCGCCGCTGCGGATACTGCACCAGCGACCTCATGCCCCTGCCCGACACGGCCGACGCGGGCGAGACCCGGGCGTAGAACCTCCCGATCCTTTCCGCGGTCCTGATGTCTTCCCCGCCGGTCATCGGGTACCCGGTGCGGCACCTGGAGGAAGGGGTGAAGGCGATGGCCGAAGCAGGACGGTACGGCACCGACGGTGCACACGGCGCGCGGACCGCCGACGGCGGTGAGTCGGTCGGAGACCTGGTGCAACGCGCTTCGCAGCAGCTGACCGAACTGGTGCGCGGCGAAATGCAGCTCGCACGGGCGGAGATGGTCGAGAAGGGCAAGCGCTACGGCAAGGGCGGCGGGCTGTTCGGCGGTGCCGGACTCTTCGGCTTCCTCACCCTGCAGGCGCTGGTCGCCACCGCGATCGCCGCGATCGCGGTGCCGCTCCCCGTGTGGGCCGCGGCCCTCATCGTCACGGCCGTCCTGGCGGTCATCACCGCCGTGCTGGCCCTGACCGGCAAGAAGCAGGTCGGCGCGGCCGCCCCCCCGGTGCCCGAGCGGACTGTCGACAGCGTGAAAGCCGATGTGTCGGAGATCAAGGAGAGTGCACGACGATGACCCAGCCACCCCACGACGAGCCCACCGCCGCCGGACCCGAGGACCTGCGCCGGCAGGTCGAACAGACCCGCCACGAACTCGGCGAGACGGTCGAGGCGCTGGCCGCGAAGACGGACGTCAAGGCCCGTGCGCAGGAGAAGGCGACCGCGCTGAAGGAACAGGCCGGCACCACCGCGGCGCACCTGTCCGAACAGGCCAGGAGCAAGGCGGCCGAGGCGGCCCACCTGCTGGAGGAGAAGGTCCCGGCCCCGGTCAGGGAATCGGCCACCGCGGCCGCCGTCCAGGTGCGGGCCAAGGCCGGACAGGCCGAGCAGCTGTGGCAGGACAAGGCGCCCCGGCAGGTGCGCGACCACCGCGGCGCCCTCATCGGCGCCGCCGCGGCGCTGACCCTCGCCTACCTGCTGGTGCGCCGGGGCAGGAAGTAGCCGACGGCGGAACGGGCGCCGCCGGCCTCACCGGGCCGGCGGCGCTCTCGCCGAACTGCGGATCACGCCCCCGGATGTGAGACTGCCGCCAGGCGACCGGTCCCTTCCGGCCCCTCCGGCAGCGAGCAGCCCACCAGGCGGTGACGACATGACGGTCGAGGGTCCGCACACCCCGGAGTCGTGATGGTGCTCGCCGTGGTCTTCGCCGTCCTCGGCGCGATCAGCAACGCGGTGGGCACGGCGTTCCAGCGCAAGGCCGCCTCCACCGTGGAACAGGGCGGCGGAGTACGGCTGCTGCTCGCCCTGGTGCGGCGGCCCGCCTGGTCGATCGGTATCGCCGGCGTGATCGGCGCCGCGGTGTTCCAGGCCCTGGCCCTCATCAACGGCCCCATGGCGCTGGTCCAGCCCCTGTTCATCCTCGAACTCCCCTTCGCGCTGCTGCTGGCGGTGCCGCTCATGCACCGCAGGCTGTCGGCCGAGGGCTGGTGGGCGGTCGGGGGAGTGGTGGCCGGACTCGCCGTCCTGCTGGCGTCGGCAGCCCCTTCCGGCAGCCGGGAACAGGCCTCCATGGCGCGCTGGATCCCTGTCCTGGCGCTCACCCTCGGAGCGATGGCCGTGGCGGTTCTCGTGGCCCGTTCCGCCTCCTCGCCGCTGTTCCGCGCCGCGGCGCTGGCCTCGGCCGCGGCGGTCGGCAACGCACTGACCGCCGCACTGCTGAAGTCGGCCACGGGACGCCTCGCCGACGCGGGACTGCCGGCGTTCCTCACCGCCTGGCAGACCTACGGATTCGCCCTCACCGGGGTCGCGGCCCTCCTGCTCCTGGAGAACGCCCTGCAAGCCGGTCCCCTGGTCGCCTCCCAGCCCGCGCTGACCATCGGTGACGCGTCGGTGAGCCTCCTGCTGGGCGTCACGCTGTTCGACGAGAGCATCCGGACCGGCTGGTGGCTGGTGCCCGAGGCGCTCGGCGCGTTCCTCATCCTCTGGGCCGTCGTGCGGCTCACCCGGGTGGTGCCCCACCTCGTCGACGTCGTGCGCTGAGACCGGCCCGATCGGGTGCGGCGGTGCCGCATCCGGACGACACGGACGGTGCCGTCGCCCGTGCCGTGCTGTGCTGATCCGGACAGGCCGGAAGCCCCTGACGCGAAGGAAGTGACGACGATGGCCGACCCCCAGGGTCCGGACCGCGGGCACCGGCGTCCCCCCGGCGTCGGCGACGACACGGTGGAGGCGCTCGGCTCGCTCTCCAAGGCGCTGGAGACGATCGAACGCGCCCGTGGCCACCTCTACTCGTTCCATCAGCTCACCGGCACTGCGGACCTGGAACTGGACCGCACGGTCGAGCTGCTGCGCGGCGCGGGCCACGAGGCCTGGGCCGCACGGGTCGAGACGGAGATCCTGGGGCGCAACGTCATCCCGGGACACTGGACGTTCCAGATCGTCGAGGCCTACGACGAGACCTACTACGACGTGTTCAGGCGACTGGAGCACGAGGCGGTGCGAGAGCTCGCCGACGGGCGCGCCCACCTCTACGAGGCGGAGATGAAGGAAGCCCGCCGCACCCGCGGCCACCCCGATCACACGGCACGGCCCGGCACTCCCGGCCCGACCGGCTGACGGCGGGGAACGACGCCCCCGGTGCCGTGGGGTCCGCAGGCCGGTGACGGACCCGGGCGGATCACAGACGGAGGACGATCAGGGCCGCGTCGTCGGTGGTGCCGGCGGTGGGGAGCAGGTCGGCGAGCAGGGCGTCGGCCAGCGCCTCGGGGTCCGAGTGCCTGTGGTGGGTGAGGGAGGCGGCGAGCCGGTCCAGGCTCGAGTAGATGTCCTCGTCGCGACGCTCGACCAGGCCGTCGGTGTACAGGACGAGGGTGGAGCCCTCGGTGAAGCCGACGTGGGCCTGGGGGCGGGAGAGGTGCTCCGGGCGGGCCGCGAGCGGGGGATCGGTGGCCTCGTCGAGGAAGGAGACGGTCCCGTCCCCGTGCACGAGGGCGGGCGGCGGGTGGCCGGCACAGCTGTAGGAGATGGTGTGGCTGTCCCAGTCGATGAACGTCGTCACGACGGTGGTCGCCTCGGCGCCCTCGACGAACCGGGCGTACAGACCGAGGGCCTCCAGGGCCTGGGCCGGGCCGTCGGCCACCCGGCAGGCCGCGCTCAGGGCGCTGCGCAGCTGCCCCATGGTGCAGGCCGCCGCGAGGCCGTGCCCGACGACGTCGCCGACGGCGATCGCGAGGTTGTCGCCGGGCAGGTCGACCAGGTCGTACCAGTCGCCGCACACGTTCAGCGCGCCGACGGCGGGCCGGTAGCGCACGGCGGTGGCGTGCGGCCCGGTCGGTCCGGGCGCGGGCAGCATGGCCGCCTGGAGGGCCAGCGCGACCTCCCGCTCCTGGGCGTGCGCCTGACGGAGCCGCTCGTTGACCTCCTGCAGCTCGCGGGCCCGGGTGTACAGCTCGGCCTCCAGCACCTGGGCCCGGGCCCCGCCGTTCGCTCCTCCACGCGCGTGGAGGAGCTCGGTGACCTCCTCCACCCGGTGCACGACCAGGGCCACCTGCCCGTCGGGGCCGTGGACCGGCGCGTTCACCGGGCTCCAGTAGTGCTCGCGCCACACGCCGGGCCGTTGCGGGTCCTCGATGTCGTAGCGCAGCAGCGCCATCGTGTCGCGCTCGCCGGAGCCGACCACCCGCAGCATCGACTCCCGGGTCTCCCGCATGCCGGCCGCGGCCGGGTCGTTCGGGTTCTCCGGGAAGACGTCGAAGATGTAGCGGCCCAGCAGCTGCTCGCGGGTGCGTCCGGCCAGCCGCAGGAAGTCGTCGTTGGCGTCGGCGTAGATCAGGTCGGGGGTGAGGAGGGCCACCATGCCGGGCAGGGCTCGGAAGACCGCCCTGTAGTCGATCAGTGGTTTCCCCATGTCCCTGCCGCCTGTCTCGGTGCCGAGCGTCACTGTGCCGTTCCACGTCCACGATAGAAGGGAGATCGCGACGGGGCCCGGAAACGGCGTCTCACGACCCCGACGCCTTCCCCGGCCGCGGGCGCCGCAACCACCCGCGGCCGCACGCCGCCGATGCCTCCTCACCTGGGGCGAAAGCCGCCCGGAAGCAGGTCCTGCGAGGTCGCCGCCGACGTTGACGAGCAGAGCGGGAGGCCGTCGGGGACGACGGCGGGACGCTCCCGGGGCCGGTCCCGGACGGCGCAGGGCGTGACAGTGCGCGGAAGGGGCCCACCGGCCGGACGGCGGGTCGCCCTGAGGGCCCGTGGTCGTCGGGCGCACGGCCCGATCGACGCGCTCGACGGGAGGGGACGCCTGTCGGGAAGGGGCCGTCGGGAGGACGCCTGGCGAGACCGGGCCAGGCCCCCGACGGCCCGGCCCTCGCCAGGGGTGACGCGGCGGCGCGCGTCGGGGCGCGGTCGCGTCAGTCCGGAGCCGTCGGCGGCCGTCCGCCCGGCCCGGACCCGGCGTTGCGGACGGCCAGGAGCGCCGCCCCCATGTCGGCCACCGCGCGCGGGTCGGAAAGGGAACGACCCGTCAACTCCTCGATGCGGCGCAGCCGGTAGCGGACCGTGTTGGGGTGGACGAAGAGACCCCGGGCCGCCTCGGTGGCCGAGCCGGCGGCGGCGAACCAGTGCTCCAGGGTCTCCAGCAGGCGGGCGCGCTCCGCGACGGGCAGGTCGACCAGGGGTTGCAGGACCACTCCCACGAGATGCGCCGCCTCCGCCGGAGCGGCGGCCACCACCATGGCGAGCGGATTGTCGTCGAACCGCGCGACGGCCGGACCGGCGTCCCGCAGTCCGGCCAGCGCCAGCCTGGCGAAGCGCAGCGCCTGGGGAGTGTCCCGCAGGGAGACGAAGCGCGGACTGACGCCCACGCGGGCCCGGGCGCTCCGCAGGACACGCAGAAGGACGTCCTCCGCGGCCGGGGTGGGCAGGGCGATGACCCCGATCTGATGGTCGGGCAACAGCCGCCAGGCCGAAGCGAGCTGAGCCTGGCGCAGCTCGGCCTCGATGCCCGCCAGCGGCTCCTGGCCGGGAGCGCCGGACGCCGCCGCGGCCACCGAGTAGGGGCCGTGCTCGGGCAGACCCAGCTCACGGGCGACCTCCCACAGCGTGGTGCGGTCGGCGAGGACACCGGTGAACAGCGCCTCCACGAGTGCCGAGCGCCGGGCGTGGCGCTGCGCGGTCAACTCGGCCGAGGTCTCCCGGTAGGCCGCCGCCACCGCCTCCGCGTACACCCCGAACAACGCCCAGATCTCCGCGGACTGGGACACCAGCTGGTCGTCGGAGACCTCCGGATGGGTCCGCGACTCCAGCAGGATCTCCGTCCACAGCAGTTCGAAGCCGACCCGGTACGCGTGCAGGGTGTCCGCCAGCGGCACGCCCTGCTCGGCGCGCACCCGGCCGGTCTCGCGGGCCGGGCTCGGGTCCGGGGCGCCCGCGTGACCGAGCTGGCTCAGGACGAGGTCCGCGTTGGCGGTGCAGGAGCGGCGCAGCGAGTCGAAGGGGATCAGCGACTCCTCGTCGTAGGCCTCGACGTCCGAGCGGATACGCTGCGCGATCCGCTCACCCAGTTCCGGGAGTCTGGAGTGCAGCGCCGCAGCCACGCCCGAGGTGTCCATTCCCGCAGCTTAACGCCATGGTTTTGTTCTGAGGAACAATCCGGCGGGGGTGGCGCTGTCCCGTCGCCCATGGTCCGCCGCCGCGTGTGGCAGCACGATGTCGCGGAGGTGAACAGCGGATTTCGACGGTGACGTTCGTGGAGGCGGGTCATGGCCAATCTGGCGCAGTTCCTGGTAGAGACGGCAGAGCGGCAGCCGGGACGCCCCGCGCTGCGCCTGGGCGAGCAGGTCACCACCTACGCGGAGCTGGACGAGCGCAGTGCCCGCGCCGCCGCGCTGCTCCGGGCCGAGGGGGTGCGGCCGGGGGACCGCGTCGCGCTGATGCTGCCCAACGTTCCCGAGTTCGTCGTCCTGTACTACGCCGTACTGCGCGCCGGGGCGATCGTCGTACCGATGAACCCGCTGCTGAAGACGCGGGAGACCGCGTACCACCTCGACGACTCCGGGGCGGTGCTGCTGTGCGAATGGCACCAGGCGCCGGGGGAGGGGGCCGAGGGCGCGGCCGCCGCCGGAGTGCGGCGGCTGGTCGTCGAACCCGCCGCCTTCGCGGAGCAGCTGGCCGGGTACGAGCCGCTGTCCGAGCCGGCCGGGGCCGGCGTCGACGACGTGGCCGTGCTGCTCTACACCTCCGGCACGACCGGCCGCCCCAAGGGCGCCACGCTCACGCACGGCGGACTGCGGCACAACACCGAGGTCAACACGGTCCACGTCCAGCAGATGACGCCGGACGACGTGGTGGTGGGCTGTCTGCCGCTGTTCCACATCTTCGGCCAGATCTGCACGATGAGCGTGGCCGTCCGCGCCGGGGCCTCCCTGACGCTGATCCCCCGCTTCGAACCGCAGACGGTGCTGGACGCCATAGCCCGCGACCGGGCCACGGTCTTCGAGGGCGTGCCCACCATGTACGCGGCGCTGCTTCAGCACCCGTCGCAGGCGGACGTGTCGACGCTGCGGATGTGCATATCCGGCGGGGCCTCGCTGCCGGTGGAGGTCCTGCACGGCTTCGAGCGGCGCTTCGGCTGCGCGGTGCTGGAGGGATTCGGGATGTCCGAGACCAGCCCGGTGGTCACCTTCAACCACCCCGACCGGCCGCGCAAGGCCGGCTCCATCGGCACCCCGATCCGGGACGTGCAGGTGCGGCTGCTCGACGACAAGGGCCAGGACGTCGCCCCGGGCGAGGTGGGCGAACTGGCCGTGCGCGGCCCGAACGTGATGAAGGGCTACTGGAACCGCCCCGAGGAGACGGCGGCCGCCGTCCCGGACGGCTGGCTGCGCTCCGGCGACCTGGCGCGGCAGGACGAGGACGGCTACCTGTACATCGTGGACCGCAAGAAGGACATGATCATCCGCGGCGGCTACAACGTGTATCCGCGGGAGATCGAGGAGGTCCTGCACGAGCACCCGGCCGTCGCGCTGACCGCCGTGGTGGGCGTGCCGCACGGTCACCTGGGGGAGGAGATCGCGGCCGCGGTCGTCCTGCGCCCGGGCGCCCACGCCACCCCGGACGAGCTGAGGGAGTTCGTCAAGAGCCGGGTGGCGGCGTACAAGTACCCGCGCGAGGTGTGGCTCGTGGACACCCTGCCGACCGGCCCCAGCGGCAAGATCCTCAAGCGGGAGATCACCGCGCCCGTCGGCCCCGGCCGAGGCTGAGGCAGGGACCGACGGCAGGCCCCGCGCGGGAGACGGGGATCCAGGGCGGGGGACCGGTGGCGGGCTCCCGGCCGGGAGTCCGGTGGCGGGACCGATGCGGAGGAGGGGCCGGGCGGGCGGCGCACTACGCTGCCGCCATGGCTGAACCGGGAGTTGCCGCCGCGGGCCGGGCGGAACCGGCCGCCCCGGCACCTCGGAACCGCACCCCGCGCACCAGGGAAGAGGAACCCCCGCATGGCCGTCGTCCACCGCACTGTCCTCAAGCCGACCAAGCTGGAACTGCTCACCTCCTGGCTGCCCACCCGGCCGTGGTACGCGGGCGGAACGGGCGCGCCGGAACTGGCCAAGGCCGGTGGCTTCCGGCTGGACGACCCGCAGGGCGAGGTCGGGATCGAGTTCCTGGTGGTCACCGACACCGCCGAGGGCCGTCCGGCCACCTCCTACCTGGTGCCGTTGACCTATCGCGGCGCTCCGCTCGACGGGGCGGAGCACGCGCTCGTCGGCGTCATGGAGCACGGGGTGCTGGGACGGCGCTGGGCCTACGACGGCTGTCACGACCCGGTGCTGGGCGCACAGTTGACGGCCCTGATCGAGGGCCGGGTGCAGGCACAGGACCAGAACGTCAGCGATGCCCCCGACCGCGAGGTCACCCGCTCCCGCACCGGTGAGGGTTCGCCCCTCACCGACCTCACGGACTTCGTGGCCGGCGCCGTGGACGACCGGCTGGGCACCGAACTGCTCGCACCACAGGGCATGACGCTCCGCCTGCACCGGGTTCTGCGCCCCGCCCCGGGCGACGAGCCCCTGCCGCCGCCGCAGGCGGCCGGTCACGTGGCCGGTTCCTGGCAGCTGCCGGACGGCACGCGCGCGCGGGGGCTCTTCGTCGTCCTGCGCACCGGAACATCCTCGGCTTACCGCTGATGAAGTGAGCGGATCGGGGTACTGGCCCCCCATGGCACAGAAAACTGATCATGTCGAATCCGTGCGTGCCGTGCGGCAGCTGCGGCGCATCCGCCCTGTCTACGCGGGCGGTGCGGCCCTGTGGGCCGGGTCGGCCGTCTGGACGGGGTGGGACGACCCCGGGAGTCGGCAGATGTGGGTGTCGGTGCTCTTCCTGGTGGTCTTCGCCAGTCTGCTGTCGGTGACATCGCTGTGGCTGTGGCGTCGGCAGACGGCCGGCGAGGGCAGGTCCGTGCACCACGCCGCCCCGCGCAGGACGGCCACGCGCCGCCACGCCAACGCCTGACAGCTGAAGCAGGGTTCACGGGCTCACAGCCCGCCTCGGCCGCTGGGACCGGTCCGCCGCACCCGCGGCGGGCCCGGTCCTGCGCAGGGGCGGGAGCCCGAGCGGTTCCCGGCGGCCCGGCCGCGTCCGCGCCCGACTCGCGGAGCATCGCCGATTGCCGAGCGCGGTGTTCGATGGTCCCATGGGGTCGCGGTGCCGCCACGAGACGGCGGACGGTGCCGCATGGCCTTCGCGCGCGTGCGACTCGACCGATGGGGAGTTCTCATGTCAGGACAGTTCGAAGCGACGGTGGAGGTCGATCGGGCTGTCGAGGAGGTGTTCGCCTACCTCGCCGACGGGCGCAACGACCCGCAGTTCAGCCCCCGGGTGCTCAAGATCGAGCGGATTCCCGAAACCCCGACCGCGGTGGGCACCGTCTTCCGCAGCACGGTCAAGGACGCCGGGATGAAGACCGCCCGGGAGTTCCGCATCACCACGCTCGAAGCCCCGGCGAGGATCCGGTGGACCGAGGTCTCGAAGAACACCGTGGCGGTACGCGAGGGCGGTTACGACCTGGAGCCGCTGCCCGGCGGCGGGACCCGGGTCCGCATCTTCAACGTCCTCGAAGGCCACGGACTGGGCAAGCTCCTCGTCGGTCTGGCGCTCGCCGCCGCCCGCAAGGACGCCCCCGCCTTCGGGTCCCGCATCAAGGCGGCGGCCGAGGCGGCGATCGCGTCGCGCTGACGCCCGCACGCGCCCCCGGCGCTTCCTCGTCCGGGGGACGCCGGTCAGCGGGCGATACGGTGCCTCCTCCCGCCGCGGCGGAACCGCATCGCGACGTAGCAGAGATCGGCGAGGAGAACGACCGCGCCGATGATCAGCAGGTAGAACAGTCCGTGGACCGCGAATCCGATGATGCCCAGGACGAGGGCCACGAGGATCAGAAACAGAAACAGGCTCATGTGGTCTCCCGGCGGCCTCTGGGGGTCAGCGACGGGCGAGGCGTCGCTCGCCGCCGACGCCCGGTGTGTAGTCCAGTTCGTAGTGCGCGAAGACCTTCGGCTCCTCGGGGGCGTGCAGCTCGCCGTCGAGGTCGATCGACGGGGCCTTCTTCACGGCGTTCTTGTCGTGGGCGACCTTCAGATAGCCCGGGCCGACCGTCGCCCCGAGGAGCGGCACGAACACCAGACGGCGGCGGGTGGGAAGACCCACCGTCACCGTGGCGAAGGAGGGCATGTCGGTTCCGGTGTCCACATAGACCGACTCCAGGACGCCGATCTTGTGCCCCTGCGGGTCCACCACGTCATGACCGCGCCATTCACGGATATCACTTGCCTCGAACATGAACTACCTCCGCAGGTGCGGGTACCCGCGTTCGCGTCTCCGATGTCATGCGCACACGGCACGGCCGCGCATCCGGAGCGGCTTCCGCCGGCGGGACCGCATCTCGGTCGCCGGGAGGCCGTCCGGCAGAAGGGCGGGAGCGCCGTCCGGCCGGAACCGCGGGCGGCCGGGGCCGCCGCCTGAGGATGCGTGAACGGGCCGACGGCGCGAGCCTGTGAGGGGCGGCCGAGCCATTCGTATCGGGAGGGCCCGGACTGCGCAGCCTGTTCGAGGAGAACGACATGCCGAAGAAGGACGACCCGCGCACGGGCGACAAGGTCTCGTGGAAGAGCCACGGCCAGAAGGTGACCGGGACGGTGAAGAAGAAGATCACCGATCGCACCGAAGCCGCCGGCCGCACGGTCGACGCCTCGGCCGAGGAGCCCCAGTACGAGGTCGAGAGCGACAAGACCGGACGCTCCGCCGTCCACAAGCCCGGCGCCCTGCGCAAGAAGGGCGGCCGGTCCTGACGGTCGCCTACCGTGCGGTCTCCAAGGTCACCGACGTGTCCGCGAAGCCGTTGCGCTCGTAGCAGCGGACGGTGTCGACGGCCCGGTCACGGGTTCCCGCGTCCTCGCGAACAGGGCGCGGCCGGACGCCACCAGCGCCTCCACGTCCGCCAGTTCCGCGGTCCGGACCACCACCTCACGCAATCGATCACTCATGGGCCGCGACACCATCCGTCACCACTGTCACCGCCACCACGGACGCGTCCACGGACACCGCCGACCCGCCTCCGCGGCGGTCCGCTCACCGGCGGTCCGGTCCGTGTTTCCAGGTCCCGGGGCCGCCGCCGCGCCACTCGATGAGCGGGGACGACTCGACGTAGGCCTCGTCGGCGTCGTCCAGCCCGGTCCCCCGGAGGAACTCGGCGACGTCCAGCAGGCCGTACGCCATCCCCAGGAAGTGGTCGCCGGCGCGCACCCGTCGCCCGCCGTCGGCGGCGGGCGGATAGATCACGACGGGGTACGCGAGGACCATGCCCTCAGCGTGCGCCCTTCGCCGACCCCGCGCCTGCGGGCCGACGGCGGCGCGGGCGCGCCCGGCGCGGTGGGCGGCCCACCCGCGCCAGGCGCGTGCGCTGCGCCGACCGGGTGAATCGCGGGTCGCGCGCATTCGGGCGTCGCATGGCGGAGGCCCCCCGGGGGAGGAAACCGGCATGTGATGCCGCATCCCTGCGAAAGAGGGAGCCCACGGGTGAGCGCAGTCGTCTTCACCGCTGATTTCTCCTCCGACCGTCAATGGGTGGCGGGCCGTTCCTGGGCCTATCCCGACGGCGGCCCCACCAACCCCGGCGACAACAAACTGGACCACCTCACCGACGATCCCTCCTACTCCCGCACCGGCACGTTCCGCGCCACGCGCAGAGCCGACGGGCTGTGGGACGCGGGCCTGCTGACCACCGAGGAGAGCCCCGAGGGCTTCATGGTCCGCACCGGAGACCGGCTCGACACCAGGGTGCGCCTGCCCGGCGGCTCGGGCGCCTGGCCGGCGATCTGGACCTGGCGGGACGGGGGCAACGAGGTGGACGTCTTCGAGTACCACCCGGACAACCCCGACCTCCTGGAACTGAGCAACCACGTCCGCGAGGGGCACAGTTACGTGCGCGACGAAGCCGTCCGCCCGGGCGCCGTCATCGATCTGAGCGTGACGTTCGGCAGGCGCAGCGTCGTCTGGTCGCTGAACGGGGAGCGGATCTTCGCCGACGGACGGGGCGTCGGCTCCTCCTGGCACGCCTACCTCATCGTCAACCTCTCGGTGTGCGCGGGCCGTTACCACCCGCCCCCCGACGACCACACCACCGAGCTGTCCTACGAGGTGGAGAGCCTGGTGGTGCACCGTTCGGTGAAGCGGGGCTCCGGCCCCTGAGGGATCGGGGCGAGGGGGGGGCGGGGACGTCGCCGTGCGGGCCGACGGTATTCCGGGTGCGGTGGGGTAGAGGGACGTCGATCGGCCCCTCACCGGGGCGGCCGATGTCCCCTGTCGAGAGAAGGAGCCGAGCATGACCGACGAGGCCTACCTGTTTCTGCTGGACGACGGCGCCGTGGAGCTCGGGGTGGCCCCGGCCGCCGTCGGCGACCTCGCCTGCATGGACACCACGGCGGTACGCGCCTGGCTCGACGCGCAGGGAAGTGCCGCGACGTCCCCGCGTCTGCGACTTCTGCCGCCGGAGGAGCGGGAGGCCGTCCCCGAGGGAGCCGAACGGCTGCCGGTGCCGCTGAGCGAGGAGGAACTGAGCCGTGTGCGCCACCACATGGCTCCGGCGGTGCACGCCCGGGTCGAGGAGGAACTGCTCGCCTACCGCGACTGCGCCGACGGCAGGGACGATCTGATCGGACGGGCACTGGCCGTCGGCGTGCCGCCGCACCGCATCGTCGAGCTGACCGGTGTGGACCCCGCGACGGTGACCGCTGCGGCGGGCGGCCGGTGACACGACGATCGCCCGCCGCGGTGGGCGGGCGACGGCGGCGGGGCACGGCGGCCGGCCCGGGCCGGGCGCGTGAGGCGGCGCGTCACGCCCCCGGGCCGGGGTCCGGCCGCACGGCCGACGCGACGCCCGCGCGGGCCGCTTCGAGCTGGGCGGCGAACGCGATGCCGAGGAAGAGCGCGACGGCCGTGAGGTTGGCCCAGAGCAGCAGTGCGATGAACGCGGTGAGCGGACCGTACAGGGCGCCGAACGCACCGCTCTTCTCGACGTACAGGGCGAGCAGCCATGTGGCCGCGATCCACAGCATCAGGTGGACGGCGGATCCGAAGGCCAGCCAGGTGTAGCCCGGCTGGGTGCGCCGGGGCGACCACCGGAAGATCACGGCGGAGGCCACCCAGGCCAGCACGAGGCCCACGGGGATGTCGAGCACGCCCCACCAGTGCGGCCCACCGCCCTCCCACCCCGTGGTGTCCGCGATCGCGTCGCCCACGGCCTCGCCGGCCACGAGCACGACGAACCCCAGCCCCAGCGGCAGCCCGGCCGACATCGCCAGGACCAGCGCCCGGCCGTACTTGCGCGGGAAGGAGCGGTCGCGCTCGATGCCGTAGATACGGTTGGCGCCCCGCTCGATCTGCCCCATGGCCGAGGCGAGGTTGAGCAGGGCGAAGGCCAGGCCGAGCCAGAGGGCGAGCGCGCTCCACGCGTCGCCTCGGGCGCTGCGCCGCGTCCCGTCGAAGGCGTCCTCGACGATGCCGGCGCTGGCTCCCGGCACGATGCGGCCGAGGGTCAGCTCGATGATCCGGCCCACGCTCTCCGTGTGCACCGAGGTGGCCAGCCCGACGAGGGCCACGGTGCACGGCACCAGGCCCAGCACCACCTGGAAGGCGAGCGCGCGGGCGTTGGTGAAGCCGTCCGCGTACCGGAACCGGGCGAAAGAGTCGGTCAGCAGCCGCAGCCCTCCGTAGTGGCGCAGCGCGGCGAACGCCTCGTCCCCGGAGAGCTCCTCCCCGATCATGTCCCGGGTCTGGGGGACGTGGACGGTGGTTCCCATGGCGTGGACGCTCCCTTCTCGCGCGGTCGCTTCCTGTCCGATTGCCCCGTTCCCCCCGATCACGCACGGCCGCCGGGACCGGTTCCCGTCCTGAGCGCGGCACATCGAGGCCCCCTGTTCTAGGTAGACTGGCCTACCTAGAAATGAGGAGGGACGCCATGACCGACACCCCGGCCGCCGCCGCGCGACCCGGCAAGGCACCCGGCACGGCGCGGGCGAAGGGGCCGGGCAGGGCGCGCACGCGCCTGCTCGCCGCCGCCGCGCGCCGCTTCTACGCGGACGGCGTGTCGGCGACGGGGATCGACACCATCACCGCCGAGGCGGGCGTGGCGAAGATGAGTCTGTACAACAACTTCTCCTCGAAGGCCGACCTCGTGATGGCCTACCTGGACGCGCGGCACGAGGAGTGGCT
The DNA here is from genome assembly GCF_031456635.1 of Streptomyces sp. 3330. Classification (NCBI taxonomy): domain Bacteria; kingdom Bacillati; phylum Actinomycetota; class Actinomycetes; order Kitasatosporales; family Streptomycetaceae; genus Streptomyces; species Streptomyces sp. 3330. The sequence goes on along the minus strand of NZ_JAVDVA010000020.1, from coordinate 161,137 downwards.
CGGCCTGTACCGGCGGCGGCTCGAAGGGGCCCGGGACGGCCGGGGCGGCGTGCTGGCCGTCTTCGACGCGTACGCCGATCACGCCGCCCTCGCCCACGAGCACGGGTTCCGGGGGTGCGGGCTGCTGAACGCGGCCGCCGAGCTGCCCGCCGGGCACGAGGGCCGGGAGGTGGTGCGCCGGCACAAGGAGGAAGTCGAGTCCCTGCTCCGCGGGCATCTGGGGGAATTGCTGCCCGACCGGCCCGAGGAGGCCGGTGCGTGGGCGGAACAGCTGTCGTTCCTGCTGGAGGGCGCCATGGCACGGGCCGGTCTGGAGGGTGCGGGCACGCGGCTGGAGCATGCGCGGACCATGGCGGCCGACCTGCTGGACCGGCTGTGACGCGGTCCACCGGACCCTCGGCCGGCTCGGTGGGTGCGGGCTCGCTGTGCGTACTCGTGGCGTCGGTGCTGTGGGGCACCACGGGCACCGCCGCGACCTTCGCCCCCGACGTGGGGCCCCTCGCCGTCGGGGCCGCCGCCATGGGGCTGGGCGGGCTCCTCCAAGCCCTCGTCGCCGCTCCCCGTATCGCACGGGAGAGGTCCGCGCTGCGCGCGCAGCGGGGATGGGTCGCGCTCGGCGCGCCGGCGGTGGCGGTCTACCCGTTGGCGTTCTACACCTCGATGCACCTGGCCGGGGTCGCCGCGGGCACCGTGGTGTCGATCGGCTCGGCCCCCCTCGCGTCGGCCGTGATCGAACGCGTCATGGACGGGCGCCGCCTGACCCGCCGTTGGACGACGGGCGCCGCTCTCGGCCTGTCCGGAACCGTTCTGCTGTGCCTGGCCGAAGCGGACCGGGCGCCTTCGGGCGCCGGGGCCCATGCGGTGCGGACGACCGTCCTCGGCGTGGCGCTCGGCCTGGTGGCCGGCTTCACCTATGCCGTGTACTCCTGGGCCGCCCATCGCCTGATCAGCCGTGGGGTCACCTCCGGCGCGGCCATGGGCGCCGTCTTCGGGCTGGGCGGGGTGCTCCTGCTGCCCGTGCTGTGGGCCACCGGCGCCCCGTTGCTCGGCTCCTGGTCCGACGCGGCCGTCGGCGTCTACATGGCGCTGGTCCCCATGTTCACCGGGTACGTCCTGTTCGGCTGGGGCCTGACGCACGTGCCGGCGAGCACCGCGACCACGCTCTCGCTGCTGGAACCCGCCGTCGCGGCCGTGCTCGCCGTGCTGGTCGTCGGCGAACGGCTGCCCCTGCTCGGCTGGACCGGCATCGCCTTGGTCGTCGCCTGTCTCGCCGTGCTCACCCTGCCGACCCGCACGGCTGCGCGGACCTGCGAAGCCCCGGCGGCCCGTACGGTTCCGGTCGGGGCGGAGCGGTGAGAGGCGGGGAGACACAGCGCGGCCGCGCGGGTCGTGCGCCCGATGCCGGCCGCGCCGCCGCTCACGACGGCCGCACGACCTGGAACGCCGGTCATGGGGCGGCGTCCCCCTCGGCGGCGAGGTCGGCGACCCAGAAGACGCCGTCGGGATAGCGGTACTCGGCGAGGGAGGCGGCGTGCATCGCGGCGGAGAAGCCCGGGGCCGGCGGCGCGGTGTAGTGGCCGTCGCGGATCACCACCGGTGTGACGAAGTGTTCGTGCAGGTGGTCGACGTACTCGATGACCCGGTTCTCGGTGGTTCCGGACAGGGCCAGGTAGTCGAACATCGACAGGTGCTGCACCAGCTCGCACAGCCCCACACCGCCGGCGTGCGGACACACCGGGACCCCGAACTTCGCGGCCAGCAGCAGGATCGCGAGATTCTCGTTGACGCCGCCGACGCGCGCGGCGTCGATCTGGAGGACGTCCAGGGCGCCGGCCTGGAGCAGTTGCTTGAAGACGATGCGGTTGTGGACGTGCTCGCCGGTGGCGACCCGCACGGGCGCGACGCCCGCGCGGACGGCCGCGTGGCCGAGGATGTCGTCCGGACTCGTGGGCTCCTCGATCCAGTACGGGTCGAACTCCGCGAGGGCGCGGACCCACTCGATCGCCTCGCCGACGTTCCAGCGCTGGTTGGCGTCGATGGCGATGCGGATGCCGTCCCCGACGGCGGCGCGGGCGGTGCGCAGCCGCCGGACGTCGTCCGCCAGGTCGGCGCCGACCTTGAGCTTGATCTGGGTGAAGCCGTCGGCGACCGCCTCCTTGGCGAGTCGGGTGAGCTTCTCGTCGGAGTAGCCGAGCCAGCCCGGAGAGGTGGTGTACCCGGGGTAGCCGCGCTCCAGCAGCACCGCTTCGCGCTCGGCGAGCCCGGCACGCCCGTTCCGCAGCAGGGTCAGGGCGTCCTCGGGGGTGAGGGCGTCGGCGATGTAGCGGAAGTCGACCTGGGAGACCAGCCACTCGGGCTCGGCGTGCGCGAGCAGGTGCCACAGCGGCTGCCCGGCCCGCTTGGCGGTGAGGTCCCACACCGCGTTCACCACGGCCCCGATCGCCATATGCATGACCCCCTTCTCGGGGCCGAGCCAGCGCAGTTGGCTGTCGCCGATCAGATCGCGGCTGAGCGATCCCGGATCGGCGCACAGCTCCTCGACGGAACGGCCCAGGAGATGGGGGCGCAGGGCTCCGATCGCCGCGACCTGGACGTCGTTGCCGCGCCCGATCGTGAAGGTGAAGCCGTGGCCTTCGAGCCCGTCGCCGGCGTCGGTGCGCAGCACCACATAGGCGGCGGAGTAGTCGGGGTCCGGGTTCATCGCGTCGGAGCCGTCCAGTTCCCGGGAGGTGGGGAAGCGGATGTCGTGCGTGTCGACCGAGATGATCCGGGCGGAAGTTCCAGACAAGGGGGTGCCTTTCACGCTTGGCCGAAGGTCTGCCGCCGGCCGCCGAGCCCGCCGAGCCCGTCGATCTCGGGCTCGACGGTGTCGCCGGGACGGAGGTAGGGGGTGCCGGGCAGGCCGAGTGCCACACCCGCGTGCGTGCCCGTGTCGATCCCGTCGCCCGGCTCCAGGACCGTGTACCGGGAGCCGCGCGGCATCGGCACCTCGTCACAGGGGCCGACGACGGTGCCCGGGTCCTTCATGAAGACCAGCGGGCGGCCCGGGATCGCGGCCCCGGTCTCGGCGGCGTGGTCAGGGTGGTTCAGGCCGACGCAGACGATCTTCCCCGGCCGGGCGACGGGCGCGCCGACGCGCAGGCCCTCCGCGTCGACTTCCGGCAGCCCGCCGGCCCCGGCCGCGGCGCGCGCCCGGTCGGCGCCGCCCGAGGAGAGGAAGAGGCCGTCGATCTCGGGGGTCACCGGGCTCAGGTCCAGCAGTCGGCCGTCGTGGGCGCGGACCGCGGGCCGCTCCTCTTCCGGGGGGCCGGCGCGTAGAAGTTTCACTGAGCAACTCCCTTGTCATGGGTGCTTCGTCCGCGCATGCGTCTCCCCGCGCCGCGAAGGGCCGCCGGGCGAGCCGGTGGTCCGTTCGCGCAGGTGACCGGTCGCATCACGCGAACAGTCCGGAATCAACCCGTATTCATCGGAGGACTGGCGACTCCGTGACTGTAAGGGCTTACAAGCGTCCGGGCAATGCAGTCCTCGGATGTATCCGCCGCGATCCGTTCCTCCTCGCCGAAGCGCGCAGGGACTTGTCCCGGTTCGTCGGGGCGGTTCCGTGAGTCCGGCGCGGGCCATCCGACGAATACGCGTCCAGCGTGCCCTGTGCCGGAACCCCGGCCTCTTCTGTACGGCGACGACTGCCCTTGCCCGTAGAGGAGTTCGGCGCGCCCTGCGCGGTGGGGCCGGCGCCGCGGCCTCCCCGGGGCGCCGGTCCCGGGAGCGGGACCCTGGAGACTCGTGCACTCCGGAGCTTCTCGCGCCGTGGCCGGGCGGCGGCGGATCGGCCCAGCTCAAGGGTGGTCGGTGAGGATTGCTCACGGTCGCCGGCCGGGTTCGTGCCCGCGGGCGGTCCGGCGCCGGGGAAATCGTTGAGGAACGGACCCTTGTCAACGTCGGCAACGCCGTCGTAACGTCCACGTCGTCCCGGATACATCGGAGGAATCAGCTTCGATGCCTCCTCCCGGCTGTCCGACTCCGCCTTTCTCGGCCCTCCGCCCGACCTTCGTCCCATCCCCGTCGGCACCTTCCGCGCATGCCCCCGCAGCGGCCGCCTCCCCGGTTCGAGGTCCCGTCCCGCCACCCGGCGCGAACGCCTCCGCCGCCGCCGTGCACCGCCCTGCCCTGGCTAAGGAGAAACACACGGCCATGAAGCTCGCTCGCACCCGCTCCGCCGCCGCAGCCGCCGGCGCCGTCCTCGTGACGCTCGCCCTCGTCACCGCATGCAACCGCGAGAGCACCGGTTCGGGTGCCGCGGGCGGCGCGGACAAACCCGCCATCGGCATCGACCTGCCGCGCTCCGACTCGGACTTCTGGAACTCCTACGCCGACTACGTGAAGAAGGACGTCAAGGCGGACGGCGTCAACGCGCTGCCGCTGAGCAACTCGCAGAACGACGTCACCAAGCTGGTCGCCAATGTGCAGGTGTTCCAGAACACGGGCGCCAAGGCCGTCGTCATGGCCCCCCAGGACACCGGCGCCATCGCCTCCACCCTCGACGCGCTCGCCTCGAAGAAGATCCCCGTGGTCAGCGTCGACACCCGCCCCGACAAGGGTGACGTCTACATGGTCGTACGCGCCGACAACAAGGCCTACGGCACCAAGGCCTGCGAGTTCCTGGGCAAGCAGCTCGGCGGCACGGGCAAGGTCGCCGAACTCCAGGGCGCGCTCGACTCCATCAACGGCCGCGACCGCTCCGAGGCCTTCGCCGCCTGCATGAAGGAGAAGTTCCCGAAGATCAAGGTTTTCGAGCTGCCCACCGACTGGAAGGGCGACGTGGCCTCCGCCAAGCTGCAGAGCCTGCTCGCCCAGCACCCCGATCTGAACGGCATCTACATGCAGGCGGGCGGCGTGTTCCTGCAGCCCACCCTGGCGCTGCTGGAGCAGAAGGGCCTGCTCGAGCCGGCCGGCCGGGAGGGGCACATCTCGATCATCTCCAACGACGGCATTCCGCAGGAGTTCGACGCGATCCGCAAGGGACAGATCGACGCGACGGTCTCCCAGCCCGCCGACCTCTACGCCAAGTACGCGCTGTACTACGCCCGGGCGGCGGCCGACGGCAAGACGTTCAAGGCGGGGAAGACCGACCACGACTCCACGATCATCGAGATCCCGAACGGTCTCGAGGACCAGCTGCCCGCCCCGCTGGTGACCAAGGACAACGTCGAGGACAAGACGCTGTGGGGCAACAACGTCGGCTAGCGACCGGCCCCGAGGGCTATCGCGCGGAGGGCCGGCGCACCCCGTCCCTCCGCCTCCTCGTCCGTGTCCGTACCCCCGCATCAGGACCAGAAGGACGGTATTCACCATGGCGGACTCCGCGACCGCCCCGGCGGCAGGCACCGGGAGCCGCGCCCCGGTGGCCGAGGCGACCGGGATCAGCAAACGGTACGGCGCCACCGTCGCCCTGCGCGACGCCCGTATCACCGTCGCCGAGGGCGAGTCGCACGCCCTGGTCGGACGCAACGGCGCGGGCAAGTCGACGCTCGTGTCCATCCTCACCGGGCTTCAGCAGCCCGACACCGGCACCCTGCGCTTCTCCGGCGAACCGGCACCCGCCTTCGGTGACATCGACGCCTGGCGCTCCAAGGTCACCTGTGTCTACCAGCGGTCCACGATCATCGGCGAGCTGACCGTCGCCGAGAACCTCTTCCTGAACCGGCAGAGCGACGCCGCGCTGCGCCCCATCCGCTGGAAGGACCTGCGGCAGCGCGCCGAGCAGCTCCTGGGCGAGTACGGAGTGGACGTCGACCCCTCTGTCCGGGCCAGGCATCTCACCGTGGAACAACGGCAGTTCGTCGAGATCGCACGGGCGCTGTCCTTCGGCGCCCGGTTCATCGTGCTGGACGAGCCGACCGCCAAGCTGGACGCCCGCGGCATCGACCGGCTCTTCGGCAAGCTCCGGGACCTCCAGCGACAGGGCGTCGCCTTCCTCTTCATCTCCCACCACCTGCAAGAGGTCTACGACCTGTGCACCACGGTCACCGTCTACCGCGACGCGGCCCACATCCGCACCGCGGCGGTGGCCGGACTCGGCAAGCACGAACTGGTCGAGGCCATGACCGGCGAGTCCGCCACGACGCCGGGCGCCGACGACACGCGGACCGCCGCCCCGGACGGCGGCCGGGAACTGCTCACGGTCGACGGGCTGACCCTGACGGGCGCGTGCCGGGACCTGTCGCTCGCCGTCCGCACCGGTGAGGTGGTCGGTCTCGCGGGCGCGACCGCCAGCGGCAACGTCCAGGTGGGGGAGGCCGTCGCCGGACTGCACCGCGCCGAGGGCGGCAGGATCTCGGTCGCCGGACGGGCCGTCCGCACCGGCAGCGTCCCGGCGGCCCTCGGCGCGGGCGTCGGTCTGGTGCCGGAGGACCGGCACGCCCAGGGACTCGTCGGCAACCGCAGCGTCGCGGAGAACGCGACCCTCACCGTCACCGACCAGCTCGGTCCGTTCGGCATCGTCCTGCCGGCCCGCACCAGGACCTTCGCCCGGCGCATGATCCGCGATCTCGACATCAAGACGCCGGGTGCGGGCACCCCGGTCGCCGCGCTCTCCGGCGGCAACCAGCAGAAGGTCGTCGTGGCCCGGGCCCTGGCCACCGGCCCGCATGTCCTGGTCGCCGTCCGGCCCACCAACGGAGTGGACGTCAGGTCCAAGGAGTTCCTGCTCGCCAGGATCCGTGCGGTCGCGGAAGCCGGGAAGGCCGCGCTCATCGTCTCCGACGAACTGGACGACCTCAGGGCGTGCGACCGGGTCGTGGTCATGTTCCACGGCCGCGTCGTCGCCGAGTTCGACCGCGGCTGGAAGGACGAACAGATGGTCGCCGCCATGGAGGGCGTCGCCGGTACCCCCGCAGCAGCCGACACCGAAGAGCACGGAAGGTAGTCATGTCCGCCACCACCGATGTCACCGACCCCGCAGCGAGCGTGGCGCAGCCGACCGCCGAGGGCCGCCGGCGGGGCCCCGATCTCGGCCGCTTCCGTGAACTGTCCCTCGTCCCGGCCATCCTCGTCCTCGGCCTGATCGGGTTCATCGTCTCCCCGGCCTTCCTCACCTCCGACAACCTCATCGGCGTGGCCCAGCAGTCCACCGAGCTGAGCCTGCTGGTCCTCGCCACCGCGCTGATCCTGATCGTCGGCCGGATGGACCTCTCCCTGGAGTCCACGATCGGGGTGGCGCCCGTCATCGCCGTCTGGCTCGTCCTGCCCACCAGCGGCGGCCGGTTCAACGGCCTGGGGCTCTTCCCGCAGTGGACGGCGATCCCGCTCTGCCTCCTCGTGGGCGTGGCGATCGGCGCCCTCAACGGCTTCCTCATCCTCAAGCTGCGCCTCAACGGCTTCATCGTCACGCTCGGCGGACTGACCATGCTGCGCGGGCTCCAAGTGGCCCTCTCCGAAGGCCAGTCCATCGTGGATCTGCCGCCCTCCTTCACCTATCTGGGCAAGGCCTCCTGGCTGGGCGTCCCGGCCGCCATCTGGATCTGCGCGGTGCTGTTCGCGGTGGGCGGCTGCGCGCTGGCCTGGCTGCGGCACGGCCGGGCGCTCTACGCGATCGGCGGCAACGCGGAGGCCGCCCGGACCGCCGGTATCCGGGTCGACCGGATCGTGTGGGTCGTCCTGATCACCGGCAGCCTGCTGGCCGCGTTCGCCGGCATCCTCTACAGCGGTCACTACGGTTCCATCTCCGCCACCCAGGGCAGCGGCTGGATCTTCCAGGTGTTCGCCGCGACGGTCATCGGCGGCGTCAGCCTCAACGGCGGCAAGGGCTCGGTGTTCGGCGCGCTCACCGGTGTGCTGACCCTCCAGCTGGTCGTCAACGTGATGACGCTGGCGGGCGTACCGCCGCTGTGGAACCAGTTCCTCAACGGAGCGATCATCATCGTCGCGCTGATCATCTCCCGCTTCGCCTCGGGCGAGAAGCAGGAATAGCCCCGGAGCCGGGACCTCGCGCCGGCCCGCGGCCGGCCCGCGCGAGTCCCGCCGACGCTGCCGGCCGTTTCCACCGCGACCGTCCACATGGCCGCCGTCGAGCACTGGCTCGCGGCGAGCCGCGTCGGGACGCACGAGCCGTCAGGTGACGGCCGATCACGATCACAACCCCTAGACATCCGATCTATCTTCCCGGGAGGGTAGATCGGAGTGAAGAAGCCCTCGGCTTATGCCGATGTGGCCGCTACTCCTCCACGAAAGAGCCGATGAATGGGCCGGGAGATCTGACTGTGATCAACGAATCCCCACCGTTGAGACGAAGCGTCCTCAAGCTCGGCGGCGCGCTCGCCGTCGCGCCTCTGGCCACGCAGCTGACGGGCGCCGCACCTGCCGGTCAGGCCGACGCGGCCGAGGCCGACCCGTCGGCGGGCGTCGGCCTGCCGTCCCTGTCGCGCGAGGCGCTGAGGTACTCCGTCCCCGCCGCGGACTGGCAGTCGCAGGCCCTTCCGATCGGCAACGGCCGGCTCGGCGCCATGCTCTTCGCCGATCCCTACGAGGAACGTATCCAGTTCAACGAGCAGAGCCTGTGGGGCGGGGTCAACGACTACGACAACGCGCTGGCGGGCAAGCCGGACAGTGATTTCGACACCGGCATGACCGGCTTCGGCTCGTACCGCGCCTTCGGCGACCTCGTCGTCACCTTCGCCTCCCGTCCCCAGCCCACGGTCACGGCGCCCGGGGGACCGTACAGCTCCTCCTCCACGGAAGGCGTCGACAGGACGTACGACGGCGCGTCGAGCACCAAGTGGTGCATCGAGGGGCCGGGCCCGCAGGTGCTGTGGCAGGTCGAGCTCCCCGACCCCGCCGAGGTCGCCTCCTACCGCCTGACGAGCGCCGACGACGTGCCCGAGCGCGACCCGCGGAAGTGGACGTTCTCCGGTTCCGCCGACGGCGCCACCTGGACCACGCTGGACAGCCGCACCCTGGACGCGCCCTTCGACAGCCGCTTCCAGACCAAGGAATTCCGCTGCGCCGAGAGCGCGGCCTACCGCTTCTACCGGTTCGCCTTCGTCCCCGAGGCGGGGGTCAGCCACTTCCAGGTGAGCGAGATCGGCCTGTCCGGCGTCGACCTGGGCGGGGACACCTCGATGTACCTGTCGTCGCCGAGCGGACACTCCCGGGGTTCCGGCGCCCGGCCCGGGTCCCGGGCCACGGACATCTCCCGTTCGGCCGACCGCGATCCGGCCACCGTCTGGCGGGTCGACGGTGCCGCACCCGTCGTCTGGCAGGCCGACCTGCCCCGCCCGGCCGCCATCACCTCGTACACGCTGACGGCGGCCCCCGACCGCCCCGGGGACGACCCCCGGCGGTGGACGCTCGAGGGGTCACGGGACGGGACCGCCTGGACGACCCTCGACACGCGGAACCCGGGGGCGCCCTTCGCCGACCGCGGCGAGAGCCGGACCTTCCCCGTCACCGACGGCACGGCCTACCGCGTCTACCGGCTCACCCTGACCCCCGGCGCGTCCTCCACCGGATGCCAGATCGCGGAGATCGCGCTGGAGGGCGAGGACTTCGACACCCGCGGCCGGCGCGCGGTCGTCGACTACCGGCGCTCCCTCGACCTCGCCGAGGGGCTCCACGTCACCCGCTTCGGCGCGCCGGGCCGGCGCGTCCTGCGGGAGGCCTTCGCCACCCGGTCCGCGGACGTCATGGTCTTCCGCTACACGTCGGACGGCGCCGAGGGGCTCTCCGGAGCGATCTCGCTGACGTCCGCTCAGGACGCGGCGCCGACGACCGTGGACGCAGGCGCCGGGCGGATCGCCTTCAGCGGGGTCATGGGCAACGCACTGCGGCACGCCTGCGCCGTCCAGGCGGTGCACACCGACGGCCGCCTCGACACCGACGGGACGGTGCTCCGGTTCAGCGGCTGCACGACCCTGACCCTGTTCCTCGACGCCCGCACCGACTACCGGCTCGACGCCGCCGCCGGCTGGCGCGGAGCCGCTCCCGGACCGATCGTCGCCCGGTCGCTCGACCGGACGGCCGCACGGCCCTACGACGAGCTGCGCGCCCGGCACATCGCCGAGACGAGCGCCCTCATGAAACGGGTCTCGGTCACTTGGGGCGACTCCTCCGCCGCCGTCGCCGCCCTGCCCACCGACGCGCGACTGGCGCGCTACGCGGCGGGCGGGGAGGACCCGACCCTCGAACAGACGATGTTCGACTACGGCCGCTACCTGCTGATCAGTTCCTCCCGCCCGAACGGCCTGCCCGCCAACCTCCAAGGACTGTGGAACGACCAGAACCAGCCCGCCTGGGCCTCCGACTACCACACCAACATCAATGTCCAGATGAACTACTGGGGGGCCGAGACGACGAACCTGCCGGAGTGCCATGAGGCGCTCGTCCGGTTCGTCGAACAGGTGGCGGTACCGAGCCGCGTGGCCACCCGCAACGCCTTCGGCCAGGACACCCGCGGCTGGACCGCCCGCACCAGCCAGAGCATCTTCGGCGGCAACGCGTGGGAGTGGAACACCGTCGCGAGCGCCTGGTACGCCCAGCACCTGTACGAGCACTGGGCGTTCACCCAGGACCTGGCCTACCTCCGTACCGTCGCGTACCCGATGATCAAGGAGATCTGCGCGTTCTGGGAGGATCACCTGAAGGAGCGTGAGGACGGTCTCCTGGTCGCGCCGAACGGCTGGTCGCCGGAGCACGGGCCGCGCGAGGACGGCGTCATGTACGACCAGCAGATCATCTGGGACCTGTTCCAGAACTACCTCGACTGCGCAGCGGCGCTCGACGCGGATCCCGCGCACCGGGCCGAGGTCGCGGACCTGCAGGCGCGTCTCGCGCCGAACAGGATCGGCCGGTGGGGCCAGCTCCAGGAGTGGCAGGAGGACATCGACAGCCCCACCGACATCCACCGCCACACCTCGCACCTCTTCGCGGTCTACCCGGGCCGCCAGATCACCCCGAGGACGCCGGACCTCGCCGCCGCGGCGCTCGTCTCCCTCAAGGCCCGCTGCGGCGAGAAGGAAGGTGTCCCGTTCACGGCCGCCACCGTGTCGGGCGACAGCCGCCGCTCGTGGACCTGGCCCTGGCGGGCGGCCCTCTTCGCCCGCCTCCGCGACGGCCGGCGCGCCCAGATCATGCTGCGCGGACTGCTGACCTACAACACGCTGCCCAACCTGTTCTGCAACCACCCGCCCTTCCAGATGGACGGCAACTTCGGCATCTCGGGCGCCGTGGCGGAGATGCTGCTGCAGAGCCACGACGGGGTCATCGACCTGCTGCCCGCCCTGCCGGACGGCTGGAAGGCCGAGGGTTCCTTCACCGGGCTCCGCGCCCGGGGCGGCTACGAGGTCAGCTGCGCGTGGCGGAACGGGAAGGTGACGTCCTACGAGATCGTGGCCGACCGGGCGCGCAACCGGAACGACGTCACCGTGCGGGTGAACGGCGTCGACAGGAGGGTGAGGCCGGCCAAGCCCTGACGGCGGCGCCGGCCCGCCGCCCCGGCCCCGCAGCCGGTGGGCCGGGTGACGGATCCCTCATCGATTTCCCGCGCGCGGGAGTGGACCCGCGACGGCACCCGGGCCGATCGTGGGCGCCATGGATGATCACCGTACGGAACCCGTCGACCCCGGTGGCACCGCCGAACCGACCCCTGTGCGGGAGGAGGCCGGGGAGGTGCGCCGCTTCTGGGAGCGGCTCGGACTCCCCGGCCTCGTCGACGTCCACACGCACTTCATGCCCGAGCAGGTGCTGCGCAAGGTCTGGGCCTACTTCGACGCCCTCGGCCCGCGGACCGGCGGGCTCGAATGGCCGATCACCTACCGGCACGAGGAATCCGAACGGACCGTCCTGCTGCGGGAGTTCGGCGTCCGGGCCTTCACCGCGATGCTCTACCCGCACAAGCCGGGCATGGCCCGGTGGCTGAACGACTGGGCGGCCGACTTCGCCCGCCGCACCCCCGACTGTCTGCACACCGCCACCCTCTACCCCGAGGCGGACGTGGAGACGTACGTCCGGGAGGCCGTCGAGGCGGGCGCGCGCGTCCTCAAGGCGCACGTCCAGGTGGGGGCCTACGACCCGGCCGACGCACTCCTGGACAGCACCTGGGGGTTGCTGGCCGAGGCCGGGATCCCCGTCGTGATCCACTGCGGCTCCGGGCCCGCACCCGGCAAGCACACCGGCCCCGAGCCGGTCGCGCGGGTGCTGGCGCGGCACCCCCGGCTGCGACTGGTCGTGGCGCACCTGGGGATGCCCGAGTACGAGGAGTTCCTCGGCCTCGCCGAGCGGTACGGGGAGGTGCGGCTGGACACGACGATGACGTTCACCGACTTCGCCGAGGAGCTGATGCCGTTCCCCGGCCGCGCCCTGCCCCGGCTGGCCGGGCTCGGCGACCGCGTGCTGCTCGGCTCCGACTTCCCCAACATCCCTTATCCGTACCTCCATCAGCTGCACGCGCTGGAGCGGCTGGGGCTCGGGGACGAGTGGCTGCGGGCGGTGTGCCACGACAACGCCGCCGAGCTGTTCGGCCTGTGAGGGCCGCGTGGACGCTCCACCCCCGCCGGGGACCTTCTGCCGCGGCCCCGGTCGTCCGCTCCGGGCCGACCGGGGGCCGTCGAGGGGGCCGGGGCCGTTGCACCCGGCGGTGCGGCTGACGGCTGCGCCTCAGGGAGCGAGGGGCAGCCGGCGCTTGTGGTGCGTGAGCCGGTAGCGGTCGACGATCGTCCGGAAGACGTCCTCGTCCACGGGCCTGCCTTCCAGGAAGTCGTCGATGTCGTCGTAGCGAATCCCGAGCGCGTCCTCGTCGGTCCTGCCGGGAGTCAGGGTCTCCAGATCGGCCGTCGGGACCTTGTGCACCAGGTCGGCCGGCGCCCCCAGCGCGTCCGCGACGGCTCGCACCCGGCGTTTGGTCAGGCCGGTCAGCGGGACGAGGTCCGCCGCGCCGTCACCGAACTTCGTGAAGAAACCGGAGACCGCCTCGGCGGCGTGGTCGGTGCCGACGACGAGTCCCTGGTGCCCGCCGGCCACGGCGTACTGGGCGATCATGCGCTGCCGGGCCTTGATGTTGCCGAGCACGAAGTCCTGGTGGTAGGCGTCGCGGAAGCTCACCTCGGCGACCAGCACGGCGTCCAGCGCTGCGTCGCTCGCGGGCTTGATGTCCACGGTCAGCACGTGATCGGGCCGGATGAAGGAGAGCGCGAGCTGGGCATGGTGCTCGTCGGCCTGGACGCCGTAGGGCAGCCGCATCGCGTAGAACCGCGCCTCGTGCCCGGCCCCGCGGGCCCGCTCGGCCGCGAGCTGGCACAGACGGCCGGCGGTGGTGGAGTCGACGCCGCCGCTGATGCCGAGCACGAGGGAGGACAGGCCGGTGGAGGTCAGCCGCTCCGCGAGGAAGGCCACCCGTCGCTCGATCTCCGCCTCGGCCTCGAAGGTCTCGGCGACCTCGAGTTCCCGGGCGATCTCCTGCTGAAGGGTGAGGAAGGCCGGGTCGTTCACATCTGCTCCTGGTTCCGGTTCATGAGGTGCCCGCGTCCTGTCTCCGGAGGACCGGGCGCACCGCCGCAGCTTCAGTGTCGGCCAGCCGCGGCCGTCCGGCGCGGGGGCGCACAGGACGGAGTGCCCCGGACCGCGGTCGGGCAGTCGCCCTGGACGCGGGGCGCTCCGGACGGCTGCGGCAGGGCGGGACCGGCGATTACTGTCACGAGCATGGCCGAACACCACACGCTCCGTGTCACCCGCGAGGCATACGACGCCGCTGCCCCCGCCTACGCGCAGCTGTTCCGCGACTCGCTGCGCGACCGCCCCCTGGACCGCGCGATCCTGGTGGCCTTCGCCGAGTCCGTCGGTGCGAGCGGGGGCGGCCGGGTCGCGGACCTGGGGTGCGGACCCGGTCATGTCACCGCCTTCCTGGACGAGGCGGGGCTGTCGGTGTTCGGCGTCGACGCCTCTCCGGTGATGATCGAGTCGGCCCGGCAGGCCTATCCGCGGCTGCGGTTCGACGTGGGCTCGATGGCCGCGCTGGACATCGCCGACGGCGCGCTCGGCGGCGTCCTGTCGCGTTGGTCCGTCATCCACACTCCGCCGCCCGAACTCCCCGTGGTCCTGGCGGAGTTCCATCGTGTGCTGGCACCCGGCGGGCACCTGCTGCTCGGCTTCTCGGCGACCGACGGAGCGTCGCGTCCGACGCAGGTCTTCGATCACACCGTCACCCCGGCCTATCGGTGGTGGCCCGATCATCTCGCCGCGATGCTGCGCGAGTCCGGGTTGGCCGAGGTGGCCCGGATGGTCCGCGAGCCTCAGCCCACCGACCGGCGGCAGTTCCAGGAGGTCCACCTGCTCGCCCGGAAAGCCCCGGCAGAAGCCGCCTGACGCCGGGCGACCGTCCCGTGCGTCGCCTGCGTCCGTGCGTACGCCCCGCTCCCGGCAGGTGCCGTGCCGGGAGCGGGGCGTTCGGGCCGCGGGCGCCGGTCACCGCCGGGCCGCCCGCGCGTGGGGTGGGTCAGGAGGCGATGAAGTCGGCTATCTGGCCGAGCACGACCGTGTCCGTCAGGTAGCCGATGTGGGTCTGGCAGAGCACGTTGTTGTTGGTCGCGCCGTCCAGCCGGGTGCTGGTGTACGGGATGATGACGCCGTCGCACGCCGAGTACCAGGTGGCGTACTCGGTGGTGCCCGGCGTCTCGTCGCCCGCGCTGATCTGGGCGATGAACGACGAGCCCGGGTACATCTGCTGACAGGTCGTGTAGATGAGGCAGGCGCCGGCGAAGGTGGTGCCGTGGTTGGCGCCGGCGATCGAGGCGAGGTGGCTGACGCTCGTGTTGCCGCCGAGGACCTTCAGGTAGTACTGGCTGACGAGGCCGCCCATCGAGTGGTTGACGATGGCGACCTTGCTCGCACCGGTCCGCGCCTTCACCGTGTTGACGAAGGTCGCGAGCCCCTGGGCGTTGGTGATGTTGTTGCCGTAGGAGTTGTACTCGTAGGCGAACAGCTGGGAGCTGGACCAGCCGTTGAGCCGGAAGACGCTCATGGCGGTGGTCCAGTTGGACGCGTTGCCGGTGTAGCCGTGGACGAAGACGACCGGGGTGCTCGTCGACAGCGGCTGGGCGGCCGCCTCGGCCGACCGGGTGGCGGAGGCGGCCGGGACGGCGGTGGTGGCGCCGGCCGTCGGCGCCGCGGAGAACAGGGAGAAGGCGAGGGTGGCGGTCGCGAGAACGCCGAGGAGCCGGCGCGGGGCATGACGACGCATGGGGCCCTCCTGACGAGGATGCGGGTGGCTGGACGTGACCAGAGTCGGGGCGCCGGGCGGGGGAGCAATCGGCGAAATCACCGGTGTGCCGGTGACGCCGGGCGCCCCGCATCCTGGAGCCCTTCGTGCCGGTCGGCAGCCGGCCGGGTGGTCTCCCGCTCCCGAGCCGGGCGACGCCGCCTGCGCGCCCGGCCGGTGTGCGGGCAGGCCCGCCGTCCCTGCCCCGGGCCCGCGCGGTCGGCTGCGCGCGGCGGCTCGTCGCCCGCCGCGCCGCCCTCACTCCGGCCTCGTTCAGTCCACCGAGTAACAGCGGATCACGATGTGCCCGTCCTCCTCCCGGGCCAGGCCCACGAAGACGGTGCGCGCGAGCCAGCGGTGCCGCGGGGCGTCCGTGCGGAAGACGGGGGCGGTGCGGAAGTACGTCCCGGCCTCGGCGAGGCGCAGGGCGCCGTCGTACAGGTCGGGACTGTCGGCGCCCTCGTGGTAGTAGCCGCGGTTGACGATGTCGATCACGGCACCGTCGTCGGCCCGCAGAAGATAGCGAGCCTCCAGTTCGCAGACGGTGCCGCGGGTGTTGGACCAGTCGCCGCCGCCGGCCAGCACGGTGCCGCTGAGCCGGGGACCGTGGACCGTTCCGCCGGTGATGGGGGTGAACTCGGTGCGCTCGCCGTCGCCGTGGCCGATGTGCAGGCTGGGGGCGACCTCCGCGCGGATCTCGAAGGCGTAGCTGAGGGAAGGCGTCACGGTCATGTCTGGCTTCCGTTCTGTGCGGTGCGGCGGGCGGGCTTCCAGCCCCGGCGGGGCACGGAGTCGCGCAGCCGACGGGTGTAGGAGGCTTCGGGGGTGGTCAGGACCGTCTCGGCGGGGCCGCGTTCGACGACGCGGCCGCGGTGCATGACCAGTACGTCGTCGCAGACGTGCCGGACGATGCCGAGATCGTGCGTGATGAACAGGTAGGCCACCTCGGTGCGTCGGCGGATGTCGGTGAGGAGGGTGAGGATCTGGGCCTGGACGGAGACGTCGAGCGCCGCGACCGCCTCGTCGAGGACGAGGAGACGCGGCCGGACGGCCAACGCGCGTGCTATGGCGACGCGTTGGCGCTGACCGCCGGACAGCGCCCGGGGCAGCGCCGCCCCCTGGCGTTCGTCGAGCCCCACCTGGTCGAGCAGTTCGGCCACGCGCTCCGCGAGGGGCGCGCCGCGCAGATCCGTGTGGAGCGCGAGGATCTCGGCCAGGCTGTCGCCCACCTTCTGCCGGCGGTCCAGCGAGGCGTACGGATCCTGGAAGACCATCTGCACCTCCCGGGCGAAGCGCCTGCGCTCGGCGGTCGGGGCCCGGCGGCCCGGATGGGCCCGGCCGCCGAGGAGCACCGTGCCGGCGGTGGCCTCCTCGAGGCCGACGATCATCCGCGCGGTGGTGGTCTTGCCCGACCCCGACTCGCCGACGACGGCCAGGGACCCGCCCGGCCGGATCTCCAGGTCGACGCCGTCGACGGCGACGAAGTCCCCGAACGTCTTGCGCAGGCCGGTGACCTGGAGGGCGGGAAGTGCGGTCGGTTCATCGGCCATGGGTGGTGCTCCTCGCGCCGGGGTGCGGTGTCACGCGGGCCTCGGCGGCCGGGAAGTGGCACGCGGCCAGCCCTTCCCCGGCCGGCGCCAGCATCGGTCGTTCGGTGCGGCAGACGTCCTGGGCGTGCGCGCAGCGCGGGGCGAAGGCGCAGCCCGGGCCCGCCTCGAAGGCGGACAGCGGACGGCCGGGCACGGCGCGCAGCGGCTCGGCGGTGGCCGCCGGGTCGGGCCGTGAGGCGAGCAGCGCCCGGGTGTACGGGTGGCCGGCCCGCTCGTGCAGGTGCCGGGCGGGCAGCTCTTCCACCACACCGCCCGCGTACATGACGGCGATCCGGTCGCAGACGGCCGCGGCGAGCGCCAGGTCGTGGGTGATGAAGAGCATGGCCAGGCCACGCTCGGCCCGTGCCTCGTCGATGATCGCCATGACCTCGGCCTGCGTGGTGACGTCCAGCGCGGTGGTGGGTTCGTCGGCGATCAGCAGGCGGGGTTCGCCCGCCAGCGCCGCGGTGATCATCACGCGTTGCAGCAGACCGCCGGAGAGCTCCGGGGGCCGCTGGCGCATCCTGCGCGGCGCGTCCGCGATGCCGACCTCGCGCAGGAGCGCGGTCACCTTGGCCTCGGCCGCGCGGGGCCGCACTCCCCGGGTGGTGACCAGCGCCTCCGTCAGGAAATCACCGACCGTGCGCACGGGATTGATGTGCGCCCGGGGGTCCTGGAAGATCATCGCCACGTCGTGGGCGCGCAGTCTGCGCAGCCCGGCCGCGCCCAGCGTGGTGACCTCGCTGCCGTCGAAGCGGATCGACCCGGTGGTGCGGGCCCGGGCGGGCAGCAGCCGCAGCACCGCGCGGGCCGTCATCGACTTGCCGGACCCGGACTCGCCCACCAGGGCGACGGCCGTGCCGGCGGGCACCGTCAGGTCGGCCCGGTGGATCACCCGGCGCATGCCGTCGCGGGTCGGCAGGTCGACGCGCAGATCGTCGACGACGAGCAGGGGCGGGGAACCGGTCATCGGTCGTCTCCCAGGAGCTGTCGGGACAGGCCGCCGCCGAGGAGGCTGCACGCGATCACGAAGACGACGATCACCGCGCCGGCGAACAGCGACTGCTCGGCGCGCCCGGCCAGGATCCCCGTGGAGCCGTTCGCCACCATCAGCCCCCACTCGGCGGTCGGCGGCTGGGCGCCGAGTCCGATGAACGAGAACGCGGCGACGTCGAGCAGGGCGTAGCCGAAGGAGGTCGCCACCTGCACCAGCACCAGGGGCAGCAGATTGGGGGTCAGATGGCGCAGGCAGATCCGGCTCCCGGACATGCCGAGCATGCGCAGCGCGGACACGTACGGCAGGTTCCGCTCGCGCAACGCCGCGCTGCGCACGACCCGTCCGATGTAGGGGAGGTAGGCGAGGGACAGCGTCACGACCGCCACGCGCAGGCCCGCCCCGAAGACGGCGGCGGCCACCACGGCCAGCACCAGCCCGGGGAAGCCGAAGACGACGTCCAGCAGGGCGGACACCAGCCGGTCGTACCAGCCGCCGAGCCAGGCGGCGCTCACCGCCAGCAGCGTGCCGCCGACTCCGGCGGTCAGGGTGACGGCGGCGGGCGCCAGCAGGCTGGGCCGGGCGCCGTACAGCAGCCGGGACAGGATGTCCCGTCCGGTGTCGTCGGTGCCGAGCCAGTGCGCGGCCGAGCTGCCCTGGTAGACGGCGGCCGGGTCCACGGCGTCCGGATCGTAGGGGGCCAGCAGGGGTGCGAACAGGGCGGCGAGGAGGGCCGCGACGACGACGGCGCACGCCACGAGGAGCACGGCGCGCCCGCGGGTCAGCCGACGCAGCCGCGGCCACCGGGCGGCGCCCCGTCCGAGTGCGGCGATCTGATACGCGGTCATGCGGCGCCCTCCAGGGAGACCCGGTGGTCGAGCGCGGCCGTGACCACGTCGACCAGGGTGTTGACCACGACGAAGACCACCACGGTGATCAGCGCGAGGGCCTGGACGACGGCCAGGTCCTGCTTCGCGGCGCTCTGCACGAGCAGGGCGCCGATGCCGTTGATCCCGAAGGCCTGCTCGACGATGGAGCAGCCGGCGATCAGCCCGGCGACGGCCACGCCGGAGACCGAGAACAGCGGTCCGGCGGCGTTGCGCAGGACGTGCTTGCGCACGACGAAGCGCTCGGGGACGCCCCGCGCCCGCGCCGTCTCGACGTGCTCCGAGGCCAGTTCGGCGCGCACCGCCGACCGGGTCACCTGGGCGACGTAGGCCAGCCAGGCGGTGGCCAGCGCGAGCGCGGGCAGAGTGAGGTGTTCGAGACGGCCGGTGAAGCCGTCGCCCGCGCCGTAGGCGGGGAGCCAGTCCCACTGGACGGACAGCCACCAGATGAGCACCACCGACATGACGAACGTGGGCACCGCCATGAGGGCGGTGGTCACGACGGTGACCAGGGTGTCGCCGAAGCCGCCGCGCAGGGCCGCGACCGTGCCCAGGGTGACGCCGGGCACGATGATGAGGACGGCCGCGTACGCCACGAGGAACGCGGTGTTGCCGATGCGCGCGGTCACCAGGTGGGTGACGGAGTCCTTGTAGGTGAGCGACTGGCCGGCGTCGCCGTGCAGCATCCCGCTGAGCCAGCGCCAGTAGCCCTGGAGGAACGGGTCGTCGAGGTGGTACTGGCGGTGGATCTCGGCGAGCAGCCGGGGGCTGGGCGGCTTTCCGCCGCCGATGAGGAGCGTGGCGGGGTCGCCGGGGGCGATGAACAGGGCGCCGTACACGGCCACGCTCGCGACGAGCGCGGTCACCACGAGCATGGTCGCCCGGCGGGCCACGAATCGCCCGATCACGACGTGCCCTCGCCCGTGCCGCCGAGCTGGGCCGCCCAGGGCATGTTGATGTAGGCGAAGGACGCGGGGGCGCCGCTGAGGCGCTTGTTGAGGAACACGCGCTCGTAGGGCACCGCGATCGGCACGATCGCCAGGTCCTCGGTGTACAGGGCCTGTGCCCGGGTGAACAGTTCCGCGGACTGCCGGGGGTCCAGTGCGGCGCGGGCCCGGGTCAGCAGTGAGGTCACCTCGGGGTTGTCGTAGCGCGTCCAGTTCATCGGGGACGCGGGCGAGGTGAACATCTCGGCGTACGACAGCGGGTCGGGGATCTCGACGTAGCCGAGGGCCATCGTGGCGTCGAGGCCCTCGCGCAGCGACGCGTCGTAGAACAGGCCGGACATCTGGGTGGGCTGGAGCTGCTTGATGACGACCGTCAGACCGATCTTCTTCGCGCCCGCCTGGAGGAAGGTGAGGGTCTGCAGCGACTGCTGGTCGCCCGCCCCCATGGCGATCGTGACGGTGCGCTTCTCCGGGGCGGCCTGCGCGACGAGCTTCCGGGCGCGGGCGACATCGGTGTCCGGGACGGCGGGCAGGGCGGCGTAGCCCTTGGCGTAGACGTCGGACGCCTCGCCGGTCTTCCACACGAGGGACGGGATGAACGTCTTCTCCTTGCGGGCGGCGCCGTCGAAGACGTTCCGCACCAGGGCGTCGCGGTCGAGCACCAGGGAGAGCGCCCGGGTGACGCGCGGGTCGGCGAGGGGCGAGTCCGGGCCGGTGGGGGCGACGAACACGGTCTGCGCGGAGGGCCCGTAGTAGAGGGTCCCGGCGTCGGAGGAGCGCAGGGCCTTGGCGACGGTGGAGGGGATCTCGTAGCTGCCGTCGATCTGCCCCGACAGCAGGGCGCTGGTGAGGGTGCTCGCGTCGGTGATGAACTTGAAGGTCAGCTCGGCGGCCTTGGGCCTGAGAGCGGTGTCCCAGTACGCGTCGTTGCGGACGGCGGTGAGGGACTCGCCGGACTTCCAGGTCTTGAGTTCGAAGGGCCCGGTGCACATCAGGCCGCCCTTGGCGGTCCCGTAGGCGGCGCCGGCCTTCTTCAGGTACGCGGCCTCGCTGACCGCCCCGAAGCCGTTGACGAGGTACTTGAGGAACAGCTCGTCGGGGGTCTTGAAACGGACGGTGACCTGGTGGTCGCCGGTCGCGGTGATGGTGCCGACGGTGGCCAGGACCTGGGTGTTGACGCTCTGGGTGGCGGGGTCGCGCTGCCGTTCGAGGCTGGCCACGACGTCCTTCGCGGTCATGGGGTGGCCGTTCCAGAAGGTGACGTCGTCCCGCAGCTCCAGCACGAGCGTCTTCGGGTCGGGGCGTTTCCAGGAGGTGGCCAGACCGGGGGCGACGGAGTAGTCGGCCTTCAGCCGCAGCAGCGGGTCGCAGAGGTTGGAGACCACGGTGCTGGGGGAGTAGTCGCCGACCTTGGCCGGGTCGAGGGTGGTGGGCTCGCCCAGGGGCAGGTTCCAGGTGACCTGGTCCAGAGCGCCGGACGCGGCGGGCGTGGTGCTGGTGAGCGTCAGGCTCCGGGGCGAGGACGATGTGCCGCCTCCGCCCGACGAACAGGCGGAGAGGGTGAGGAGAGTGGACAGGGCGGTGAGGGCGAGGGCGGTTCTGGGAGCGTGCATGGTGGTGCTCCTGAGGCGACGGTGGGCCGGTTGACGGGTCCTTCGGCGTGGGGGAGTGCGGGCGCTCGGGGGCCCGCGCGGTGCGGGCGGGTCAGCCGGCGGGCGGGGTGAGGACGGTGACGGTCAGCCGGGACGGGGTGGCGCCGCCGGTGGCCAGGGTCTGCGTGCTGGGCTTCGGGGCGAGGGTCGTCCAGGGGTTCTCCTCGCTGCCCGAACACGGCAGGTACATGGGGTAGTCGCTGCTCGCCAGGAGCAGCGCCAGCCGGTGTCCGGCGCGCAGCCGGTAGCCGGTGTGCCCGCACTCGATCCGCACCTCGCGGGGGGCGCCGTCGCCCCGGACGGAGACCTGGCCGCGCACGACGAGCCGTGCTGTGCCGTCGGGGGCGAGGTCCAGCACCTTGGCGAAGACGTCGAACACCGGTGCCGTGCAGGCGAGATGGAGGTCCAGGCTGACCGGTCCGGCGAGGTCCAGCGGGTCGGTGAGGAGCGGGCCGGTGAAGGCGAGGACGTCGTCGCGGGCGGCGAGGGGGGCGGCGTCCGGGTGGTCGCGGAGGTAGGAGAAGGAGTCGGCGACCAGGGACGGGACGAGGTGCTCCGGGTCGTAGGCCCACTGCGCGTGTTCGTCGTCCGCGACGGGGGCGCCGGCGAGCGTCCCGCCGGGCAGGGGTCCGGCCGCGGTGGCCGGGCCGGTGAGCCAGAACGTGCGCTCGCCGCTGCGGGCGGGCGGCCAGGCGGTCGCCGTGCGCCAGCCGGCGTGTCCGAGTTCCCAGGTCACCTTGGCCAGGGCGGTCACCGGGCGGCTGCCCTTGAGGAAGACGTCGAAGAAGTCCAGCGCCGGGCCCGCGTACTCGGGCAGCAGCCGGTCGAGGGCGGTGTCGCTGGCGGCGTGGTCGGTGTCCTCGGTGACGGGCGCGTGGTCGAGGCGGTAGTTCTCGTGGTCGACGGCGCCGGCCCACAGGTACTGGACGGCGTCCCAGCCCGGCCGGGCGGCGAGGGCGAGGTAGTCGTTCATGTGCGGGATGCCGATGTTGTCGTACCAGCCGACACAGTGCAGGACGGGCACGGGCCGGGAGTCGAAGGGGTGCCTGCCGAGGGCGTGCAGGACGTCGGTCTGGCGCGGGGCGAGGAGGTCGAACCAGGCGGAGCGGGCGCCTATGGCCTCGAAGGCACGCTCGTACTGGTCGATGACCGGGCGGACCCGGCGGTCGGGCTCCCACTCGTAGGCGTCCTGGTCGACCCAGTGGTGGGCGTAGTACTCGATGCCCTCCACCCAGACCGGCCGGCCGACGCCGGTGTCCGTGGCAAGCGGGTCCAGTGCGGTGGTCGCGTTGAAGTCCACGGTGGTCACGCGCGGCACGATGGCGCGCAGGGCGGGGTGCTGGGAGGCCACGGCGGCCCACTGGGTGAAGCCGTAGTAGGAGTCGCCGAACATGCCGACCGCGCCGTCGGACCAGGGCTGGTGGGTGATCCAGTCGATGGTGTCGTAGCCGTCGTCGGGCTCGCGCAGGAAGGGCAGGGTACGGCCGCCGGAGCGGAACTTGCCGCGCACGTCCTGCACGACGAGCGCGTAGCCGCGGGCGGTGAAGAGGCGGGCCGCCTTGTCGAAGTAGACGTAGCGGCTGTTCTTGTCGTACGGGAGACGGACCAGCACGGCGGGCAGGGCGTGCTCCGTGGCGGCGCCGTCGGGCAGGTAGACGTCCGTGGCCAGACGCGTCCCGTCGCGCATCCGCACCAGATGCTGGACGGCGTGATCGGGGACGGGAGAGGCCCCCGTACGTGCGAAAGGAACTCTCATCGCGTGCTCTCCGGGGAGTTCGGGCTCGGAAACCGGGCGTGGCTCGGAAGGACGTGCGTGGCTCGGAACCTCGGGCGCGGGCTCGGGATGTGAGCCCGGACGCTGGGGGCGAGCCCGTGATCCGGGCACGGGGATCCGAAATAAAACGACGTTGTGTAACGGCGTTGTATGACAACATTGCAGCTCCTTGTCAACGGGGTCAACCCTCTGCGTTAAGGTCTGCGACATGCCGATCGAGGTAGACGAGGCGCGACGGCTCGACGAGATCGCCGCCGCCACCCTCCACGTCGCCCGGGAACGGGGCGTCCGTTCCGTCACCATCCGGGCCGTCGCCGCCCGGCTGGGCGGCTCGACGGCCATGGTGACCAACTACGTGGCCAGCCGGTCCGCGCTCATGATCAATGCCATGCGGTGGGCGGAGCGGGAGTGGGGCGCCCAGATGGACGGCGCGCTCGTCGGTCTGACCGGTGAGGCCCGCCTGGAAGCCGCCCTGAAGTGGATGTGCACCACCGAGCCCGACGACGAGATCCTGCGCCGCCTCCTGATGGAGATCGCGAGCGAGGGGCCCGACGCCGGTCCGGCGGTCGAGGACGTCCGGCGCGCCACCTCCCGGCGCAACCGCGACGAGCTGAGCGCCCTCGCCGCCGAGGCCGGGCTGCCCGACGCCGCACTCGCCGGCGACATCCTCCACCTGCTCACCCGGGGGTACTGGCTTACCACCCTGGAGGATCCGGAGGGGTGGCCCGAGGAGCGCGCCGCGCGGGCCCTGCTCGCGGTGGCCGCCCTGCTGCGGGGCGCGCCGCCCGCGGACTGACGCGGCGGACGGGGCTTGACACCCGAGGGTGCCCGGGCGCAGGCTGGCCGCGAAATAAAACGTTGTTTTATGACGGGTGGCGCCGACACCCGCGCCACGCCGTGCCGGCGAGCGTCGGCGCCCCCGGCTCCGGAGCTCGCGGGCCGACCGGCACCCCCGCACGGCCTCCGCGTCGGTGCGGCCGTGCCGCGGCCCCGTCCCGGCCGCGACCGGCCCGCCGAGCGAACCGCCCGGGTGCCGCTCCGCCGGACCCTCCCCGCCGCTCCGACCATGTCCCCCGTCCTCACCCCGGCCTCACCCACCGATGCCCGTCCCCGTGCCGCCGCCGGGCCGGGCCCCCGCAAGCGAAGAGGTATCCGATGGCGACTTCTCCCCGCCCGACGCAGCCGTGGCAGCTTTCCGCGACCGAGCTCGCCGCCGCCGTCCGGGCCCGCGAGATCTCCTCCACCGAACTGGTGCTCTCCTGCCTGGAACGCGTCGAGGAGACCAACCCCAGGCTGAACGCACTGGTCGACCTGCGGCCCGAGGAAGCGCTGGAAGCGGCCCGACGGGCGGACGAGCGGACCGTCTCGGGCGCCGAGCTGGGGCCTCTGCACGGCGTGCCGGTCTCCATCAAGATCAACACAGAGCAGCGCGGGCACGCCACCAGCAACGGGGTCCCCGCCCTCGCCCACCGCCCCGCCGGGGGCGACGCCGCCTGCGTCACCGCCCTGCGCACCGCCGGCGCGGTGCCGCTCGGCCGGAGCAACTCACCCGCCTTCTCCTTCCGCTGGTTCTCCACCAACGAACTGCACGGGCGCACCCTCAACCCCTGGGACGCCGACCGCACACCCGGCGGGTCCAGCGGCGGAGCCGCCGCGAGCCTGGCCGCCGGGATGACCCCACTGGCCCAGGGCAACGACATCGGCGGCTCCATCCGCTTCCCGGCCGCCTGCTGCGGCGTCGTCGGGGTGCGCCCCACCGTCGGCCGGATCTCCGACTGGGCCCCGCCCGCCTACGCCGACACCCCCGCGGGGCCGGTCGAGCTCGACTTCCCGCCCACCGTGCACTCCTGCGCGGTGCAGGGGCCCCTGGCCCGCACGGTGGCGGACGCGCGGCTCGCGCTGCACGTCATGACCACACCGGACCTGCGCGACTCCGCAGGCGTGCCCGCCGTCCCCCTGCGCCCCCGCCCCGCGGGCCCCGCGAAGGTGCGGCTCGTCCGCGGCAACGGCACCGTCAAGAACCACCCGGCCGTCGACCGCGCGCTCGACCGGGCGGCCGCGCACCTCGCCGACGCCGGTCACGCGGTCGACGAGGTGGCCGAACTGCCCCTGCTGGCCGAGGCCGCGCGGCTGTGGGCGCTGCTGATCACCGAGGACATCCGCCCGATGCTGCCCGTGGTCCACCAGCTCGGCGGGGACGACATCCGCACCGCGCTGGAAGGCCACTTCGCGGCCGCCGCCGAACTGTGGGGCGAGCGGCCCGATCTGGAGACGTACATCAACGGCTGGGCGCGGCGGGCGACGCTCGTCACCCGGCTCCAGGAACTCCTGGGCGGCGACCGGATCCTGCTCACCCCGGTGTGCGCCGAACCTCCCTTCGAGCAGGACGCCGACATCACGGATCCGGACCGCGCGCGGAGCCTGTTCCCCGCGATGTGGCCGATGACCGCCGTGCCCGTCCTCGGCTTCCCCGCCGTCACCGTGCCCGTCCACGTCGAGAACGGACTGCCGTTCAGCGTGCAGTTGATCGGCGGCCGCTTCGAGGAGGACCTCGTCCTCGACGCCGCGCAGGCCGTCGAGGACCGCGCCGAGGTGCCGCGGCTCCAGGACTGACCGCGGTGCGGCCCGGCGTCCGGACTCCGGGGCCGGAGCGCAGGGGGAGCGCAGACCGAGGGACCGACCGGGGTGGCGGGCCGACGACCCCGGCCCGCCGCCGTCCCGCTCTGCCCGTCGGACGCGCCCCGTTCGACGCGTGCGACGGGTGCGACGTGCCCGGCACGGCGCGACGGACCCGGGCCCGGCGGTCGTCGCCGCCGGGCGGAATCTCCGTTGCCGGGACGCCGCACGGCCCGCGATCATGAGGCCATGAGGCTCCACGTATGCGGCTGAGGCTGCAACAGTTCCGGCCGAGGACCGGGCCGCACGAGCACCGTGTCGTCCAGCCGAGGAAGTCCCTTCGCCACACATCGCTGACCGCCCCCGAGCCCATCGGCCTGCTGCTCGGCGACCACGACGGGCTGAGCCGGCTCGCGGGTCTCTTCTCCTTCGCCGCCCGCTCCCGGTACACGATCGTCCATGTGCCGCTGCGCGACGGCGTTCCGCCCGACGAGGGCTCCGGCACCCCGGTCGACCTCGTCCTGGTCCACGACACGCTCGGCCTGCGCCCCAGCAGATGGCCCGAGGTGCGGCGCAAGCTGGTGAACGGCACTCCGCTGACCGTCCGCACGCTGGAGGAACGCACGGCGAGTCTTGCCGCAGGCCGGCAGGGGCGGGGTCCACGCGCCGGCCGGGACGAGCTGCGGCACGCCACCCACGCCCGCACGTTCTTCCTGTTCGGCGACCGGGAGGTGTTCGCCGAGACCGCCGTCCATCTGGCCCACGCGGCGGGTCGGGGCCCTCGCCAGAAGGGCGTCGGGCAAGGGCGCGCGGTACTGATGGCGTCCCTCCCGACGCTGGTTCAGCAGCCGGGCGGCGGGCACCCCACCGAGGTGCTGATCTGCTTCAAGCCGTACCCGCCCTACGCGCACTTCCGGCGGCCGGGACGATGAGTGCGCGGCCGAACCCGCCCCGGCCGGGCGGTCCTTCGCCCGCGACGGCCGGGGCGCTGCGATGATCGCCGCCATGGGCATGCAGATCGCACCGGCCGACATCGCCGACTTCCACCAGGTCCTGACGGATCACGCCCGTTACTGGGGCGAACGCGACCTCCGATCGCTGCACCTGGCGGCCATGGTGCAGGAGTTCGGCCCCACCTGCCTGGTCGCCCGGGCCGAGGACGGCATCCGTG
The DNA here is from genome assembly GCF_031456635.1 of Streptomyces sp. 3330. Taxonomy (NCBI): domain Bacteria; kingdom Bacillati; phylum Actinomycetota; class Actinomycetes; order Kitasatosporales; family Streptomycetaceae; genus Streptomyces; species Streptomyces sp. 3330. Next base: position 134,263 of record NZ_JAVDVA010000020.1, on the reverse strand, counting down.
GCTACGTCTTCGGCTTCGTCACGCCGGAGGGCACCGGGTACGCCCATCTGATCGCCACGCGGGACGACGCCCGGAGCACAGGTCTCGGGCGCCGTCTGTACGCGGCGTTCGCCGAAGCCGCGGCACGGCAGGGTGCACGGCGGCTCAAGGCGATCACATCGGTCACGAACACCGGCTCGATCGCCTTCCATCGCCGTCTCGGCTTCGAGGTGAGGATCGTCGACGACTACAATGGCCCAGGCCTGGCCATGGCCGTCTTCGCCCGCGATCTGCCCGCGCCCGAAGGCGTGCCGTAGCCCGTGCGCAGCCGGCGCCGCAGTCCCGGCGTGGCCGGGCGGAGGCTCAGCCGCGGGCGAAGGCGAGGAGGTCCTCGTTGAACTTCTCGGCGAACTTCGGCACCAGGGACAAGCCGTGGGGCGCGCCCGAATACACCTTGTACACCGCGCCCTTGACCAGTTTCGAGCTCTTGTCGCCGGAAGCGACGAGGGGAACGATCTGGTCGTCGTCGCCGTGCACGATCAGCGTCGGGACGTCGATCTTCTTGAGGTCCTCGGTGAGGTCCGTCTCGGAGAAGGCCTTGATGCAGTCGTACGCGCCCTTGATGCCCACCGTCATGCCCCAGAGCCAGAACTCGTCGCGCGTCCCCTGGGTGACGGTCGAATCGTCACGGTTGGCGCCGAAGAACGGCGCGCTGAGGTCCTGGTAGAACTGCGAGCGGTCCGCTGCCACGCCCGCGCGGATCTCGTCGAAGACCTCGATCGGCAGCCCCTCCGGATTGGCGTCCGTCTTCAGCATCAGCGGGGGGATGGCGCCGAGCAGGACGGCCTTGGCGACCCGGCTCGAACCGTGGCGCCCGATGTAGCGCGTCACTTCACCGCCGCCGGTGGAATGACCGACCAGAATCGCGTCGTGCAGGTCGAGTTCCTCGATGACCGCGGCGAGATCGTCGGCGTAGGTGTCGAGGTTGTTGCCGTCCCAGCTCTGTCCCGAGCGGCCGCCGCCCCGGCGGTCGTGGGCGATGGCCCGGAATCCGTTGTCCGCCATCAACTTCAGCTGCGGATCCCAGGCGTCGGCGGTGAGCGGCCAGCCGTGGGAGAACACGACCGGTTGGCCCGATCCCCAGTCCTTGAAGAAGATGCTCGTGCCGTCCTTGGCGGAAGCAAAGGGCATGACTTTTCCCTCTCGTGCCGTTCCGGGACCCGCGGTGGGCGGGTTCGATGCTCGAATCGGGTGGTGGGGAAACGTGCCGCGCCGCCCGGCAGAGGAGCGCACGCGGGGCCGACGGCCGGTCAGCGGCGAAGGGCGACCGTGGCAGCACGTCCCAGGAGAAACTGTAGTCGAGGGGCGGGTGCGCGGCGCGGCGGCCGTGACGCCGGACCGCGACGGGAGCCGCGGAGGTCCGCGAGCCGGCCGGCCACCGCGGGCGCCCCCCGTGGCTTCGCGGCCGTAGACCGGCGGCCCCTTCACGGACCACACTTCTCCCGGTCGTGAGGTGGCGCCCCGACCCGGAGGTCCGGCACGTCGGACGGGCGTTCGCACCCCCTGCCGCGGCGTTCGTCACCCGCCTTGTCAGTGTGGCGAGGACGCCTGTATAACGTTGTAAAAGTCAAGTATGGGGCTCGGCGCTCGCCCACGGTGACGACCCCGTAGCCGCACCGACCGTCATCCCGTCGGGACGCTGCGAAAGGGAATGCCGTGCGGGTCAGCCTCAAGGACGTCGCCGCGCACGCGGGGGTCTCCATCAAGACCGTCTCCAACGTGGTGAACAACTACCAGCACGTCACGCCCGCCATGCGCGAGCGGGTCCAGCGGTCCATCGACGCGCTCGGCTACCGGCCCAACCTGGCGGCCCGGCATCTGCGCAAGGGGCGTACGGGCATCATCGCGCTCGCCCTGCCCGAACTCGGCAACCCCTATTTCGCCGAGCTGGCGGCCGCCGTCATCGACGCGGCCGCCGCGCACGACTACATCGTGCTGCTCGACCACACCGGAGGGCATCGCGAGCAGGAGATCCTGGTCAGCCAGGGCTTCCGGGCGCGGGTCATCGACGGCCTCATCCTCAGCCCGATCGAGTTGGAGGCCGAGGACCTGCGCGACCGGGCGGAGAACGTGCCCCTGGTGCTGCTCGGCGAACGCGACTACGACCTGCCGTACGACCACATCGCCATCGACAACGTGGCCGCCGCCCGCGCCGCCGTCCGGCATCTGAACGGGCTCGGGCGGCGCGAGGTGGCCTTCATCGGCGCCCGGCGCGGCCGCAGTGAGCCCGCGCAGCTGCGCGTGCGCGGCTGGCGTGAGGAACTGACCGCGGCCGGTCTCCCGGCCGACGACGGGCTGGTCGCCGCCACCGACGGGTGGGGCCACGCGGACGGGGCGGCCGCCATGAACCGCATCCTGGAGTCCGGCCGGCGCCCCGACGCGGTCTTCGCCTACAACGATCCGATGGCCATCGGCGCGATGCGCGTCCTGCACGAACGGGGACTGCGCGTTCCCGAGGACATCGCCGTCGTCGGCTTCGACGACGTGGTCGAGGGGCGCTTCGGCGCGGTGACCCTCACGTCCGTGTCTCCCGACAAGGAGGCCATCGGCCGTCTCGCGGTCGAGTCGGTGCTGGCCCGGCTCGGCGGCAACGAGGTCCCCGAGCCGCGCCGGGTCCGGGCGGACCACCGCCTCGTGGAGCGGGAGAGCACCCTGGGGCGGGCGGCGGCGCACGGCGACGGCCGCGGGTGACCTCGGGGCCGGTGCGGGAGCGAACGGCCTTGTGCCCGTACCTGGGCGCGACGGCGTGACGCGCCCCAGGTCCCGCTCCCTCCGTCAACCGCGTTCATCTCCAGCAGAGTCGGCGGGTCGATCGCGCCTCCTGTGACGTCCGCAGTCGGGCGAACCGTCGACTCCGCCGCGCCGATCGGCCGTTGCTCTTTGCTGGTGCGGCCGTCGGCGGGGTGGTTTCGCGCGATGCGTTCTCGCGCGCCCGCCGGTCCGCCGACGCCTCCTCCGGGCATCCGAACGCGCCCCTCGTGACGTGATGCCCGCCGCCCCTGACGGGACGGCAGAGACGGGTGAGGTGCGCCGCCTCGCTCGCGGCGCGCTCCGCATGGTGCGTGCACAGGGGGTTTACAGCACTCTTCCAACGATGTAAAAACCTCTGTGCGGCGGGTCGAACGACCTTTCCCGCCAGGGGAGAAGCACTTATCTCGGCACGGCTACTGCTCGGCTACGGCACGACCTGCTCGACCTTGCTCGACCTCTGCTCGCTCACCACCTCCCCAGTGTTCTTTCCGCGTCGCCCGGATCGGGGTCACCATGCAGCGCACCACTCACCGTCGTCGTCTCCTCGCCCGTCCCGTGGTCGTCTCCCTGGCCGCGGCGGTGGCGTTGACCGCCACCTCCTGCGCGAAGTCGGAGGACGACACGTCGAGCGACACCGCGTCCTCGGCCACCGCCGACGCCGCGCAGAAGGTCGCCACGCCCGCGGCGGGCGGCAAGACCTGCACCGTCGACGCGTACGGCGGCAAGAAGCTCGACCTCGCGAACGCCACCGTCGGCTTCTCCCAGTCGGAGAAGGAGGCGAACCCGTTCCGCATCGCCGAGACGCAGTCCATCAAGGACGAGGCGAAGAAGCGGGGCGTCAAGCTGCTGACGGCCAATGCCCAGTCGCAGTTCTCCAAGCAGATCAGCGACGTCCAGGACCTGCTGGCGAAGGGCGCGGACCTGCTGGTCATCGCCCCGCTCAACTCCGACGGATGGGACCCGGTGCTGCAGGCCGCCGCGGCCAAGAAGGTCCCCATCGTCACGATCGACCGCAAGATCAACGCCACGGCCTGCAAGGACTACGTCTCCTTCATCGCCTCCGACTTCGTCGAGCAGGGCCGACGCGCCGCCGACCAGATGATCGAGGCGACCGGCGGCAAGGGCGAGGTCGCGATCCTCCTGGGCTCGGCGGGCAACAACGTCACCACCGAGCGCACCAAGGGATTCAAGGACCGGATCGCCGAGAAGGCGCCGGACCTGAAGGTGGTGTTCGAGCAGACCGGCGACTTCGCCCGTGAGAAGGGCCAGCAGGTCACCGAGCAGCTCATCCAGTCGAAGCCCGGCATCAAGGGGATCTACGCCGAGAACGACGAGATGGGGCTGGGCGCGGTGGCCGCGCTGAAGGGCGCGGGCAAGAAGGCGGGCGACGTCGAGATCGTCACCGTGGACGGCACCCGCAACGCGGTCCAGGGCATCGTGGACGGCTGGATCAGCGGCGTGGTCGAGTCCAACCCGCGGTTCGGACCGCTGGCCTTCCAGACCCTGGACAGCTTCACCCGGGGCGAGAGCGTCGCGCAGGACATCGTCATCGAGGACGGCGCCTACACCCAGGCCAACGCCAAGTCCGGCATAGGCAAAGCCTACTGATCATCCGTCAGGGGCCCGCTCGCGCGGCGGGGCCCTTCTCCCTCTCCGTCACTTCTCGCACCACACCGCACCGCTCTGCACCGCACCACACTGCACCGCACCACACTGCACCGCTCTGCATCGCACCGCATCGCACCCTGGAGGCACAGGTGGCACCCCCCGCCGAAGTGCTCGCCGTCCGCGGACTGAGCAAGACCTTCCCCGGCGTCCGGGCCCTGGACGACGTGGACCTGACCCTGCACGCCGGTGAGGTCCACGCCCTGATCGGCGAGAACGGCGCCGGCAAGTCGACCCTCATCAAACTCCTCACCGGTGTGTACCGACCCGACGCCGGCGAGATCGTCTTCCAGGGCCGCACGGTCTCCTTCGCCACCCCGCTGGAGGCCCAGAAGGCCGGGATCTCGACCATCTACCAAGAGGTCAACCTGATCCCGCTGCTCAGCGTGGCCCGCAACCTGTTCCTCGGCCGCGAGCCGCGCAACCGGTTCGGCGTGCTCGACATGGGCCGCATGAACCGCGAGGCCGAACAGACCCTGAGCGCCTACGGGGTGCGGGTGGACGTCCGCAGACCGCTGCGCACCCTCGGGGTAGGCGCCCAGCAGATGGTCGCCCTGGCCCGGGCGGTCGCCACCGAGGCGCGCGTCGTCGTCATGGACGAACCCACCTCCTCCCTCGAACCGCGCGAGGTCGAGACCCTGTTCTCGGTCATCCGGAGCCTGCGGGACGCGGGCATCGCGGTCGTCTACGTCAGCCATCGTCTGGACGAGCTGTACGCCGTGTGCAGCACCGTCACCGTGCTGCGCGACGGCCGGCGGGTGCACCGGGGCCGGCTCGCCGACCTCGACCGCCTCTCCCTGGTGTCGACGATGCTCGGCCGGGACCTGGGGGAGGTCCGCGAGGAGGGCCTCACCAAGTTCACCGGCGACCACGGCACGGCCGACGCCGAACCGGTCCTCACGGCCTCGGACCTGACGGTGCCGCACAAGCTGCACGGCGTCTCCCTCAGCATCCGGCCGGGCGAGGTCGTCGGCCTCGGCGGCCTGCTCGGCTCCGGACGCACCGAGACCGCGAAGACCATCGCCGGGGCCCTGCCCGCCCGCTCGGGCGGCGTCACGGTGGCCGGAGTGCCGCTGCGCGCCGGTTCGACCCCGGCGGCGATCCGCGCGGGGATCAGCCTGCTGCCCGAGGACCGCAAGAGCGAGGGCATCGTCCCCGGCCTGTCGGTGCGGGAGAACATCGCGCTGGCCGCGCTGCCCCGGCTCTCCCGCTTCGGCCTGGTCTCCGAGGCCCGGGTCGACAGCGTCGTCGACACCTTCATCGCGCGGCTGCGCATCAAGGCGTCCTCGCCGCACCAGAAGGTGGGCGAACTGTCCGGCGGGAACCAGCAGAAGGTGCTGCTCGCCCGGTGGCTCGCGATGAACCCCAAGGTGCTGCTGCTCGACGAACCCACCCGCGGCATCGACGTGGGCGCCAAGGCAGAAGTGCAGAAACTCGTCGACGAACTGGCCGCCGACGGCCTGGGCGTCCTGCTCATCTCCTCCGACCTGGAGGAACTCATCGAAGGGTCCGACCGCGTGGTCGTACTGAAGGACGGCGCCGTCGTCGGCGAGCTGACCGGCGACGACGTCACGGAGGACAAGCTCATGCGGACCATCGCAGGGAACGCCCCCGCGCGGGACGCGGACGAGGAGGCGGCCGTCGATGGCTGAAGCCGCCCTGCGCACCGCCCCGCTGGACAGGACGCGCCTCGTCCAGTGGCTCCAGACCTACGGCGTCTACGCCGGTGTGGCGGCGCTGCTCGTCGTCAACACCGTCATCACCCCGCACTTCCTGACCGCGGAGAACTTCCGCACCCAGGCCGTCCAGGTCGCCCCCGTCATCATCGTCGCCCTCGGCATGGCCCTGGTCATCGGCACCGAGGGCGTCGACCTGTCGGTGGGCGCCGTGATGGCGCTGGCGGCCTCGGTCACCGCCCTCTACCTCGGCTACGGGCTGCTTCCCGCGCTGCTGGTGGTCGCGCTGTTCGCCGCGGGGGTCGGGCTGGCCAACGGCGTGCTGGTCGCGTTCGTCGGGGTGCAGCCGATCGTCGCCACGCTGGCGCTCATGGTCGGCGGTCGCGGACTCGCCCTGGTGCTGCTGCCGCAGCTCAAGGACCTGCGCAACCCCTCGCTGGCCTCGCTGGGCTCGGGAGACGTCCTCGGGGTCCCGTACCTGATCCTCATCGCCGCGGCGCTGGCCCTGCTGGTGGCGTTCGTGGTGCGCCGCACCACCTTCGGCCGTCAGCTCCTCGCCGTCGGCGACAGCCGCCCCGCCGCCCAGCTCGCCGGCCTGCCCGTGCGGCGCGTGCTGATCATCGTGTACGTCGTCTGCGCGCTCCTCGCCGCCGTCGCGGGCGTGCTGGCCACCGCCCGCCTCCAGGCCAGCGACCCGACCTCGCTGGGCAACCTGATGGAGCTGTCCGCGATCACCGCGGTGGTCGTCGGCGGGACCCCGCTGACCGGCGGCCGGGTCAACATCGGCGGCACCGTGGCGGGAGCCGTCCTCATCCAGCTCCTCACCGCGACCCTCATCAAGCACGATCTGCCGCCCTCCTGGACCCAGATCGCCCAGGCCATCGTGATCGTCGCCGCGGTCTACGCGGCACGGGGACGGGGGAAGCGTTGACCACGACGAACACGGACGTGCCCGTGACCACTGCCCGCATCGCACCGTCGAAGAACGCCCGCCCGGTGGGCTCCGCACGCTCCGAACGGCTGAGCGCCCTGGTCCAGCAGCACGGCGCGTCGGCCGTCCTGCTGATCGTCTCCCTGGTCGCGTCGTTCGCCTTCGACTCCTTCGCCACCGGCGACAACATCAGCAACATGGCGACCAGTTCGGCCTTCCTGGCGATCGTCGCCCTCGGCATGACGTTCGTCATCATCACCGGCGGGATCGACCTGTCGGTCGGCTCCCTGTTCGCCCTCGGCGGCGTCCTGGCGGCCTGGGGGTCGCGCCACGGCACCCTGGTGGCCCTGCTGCTGCCGCTCGCCGTCTGCGGGCTGATCGGCGTCGTCAACGGCCTGCTGGTCGCCCGTTCCCGCCTCGCGCCCTTCATCGTCACGCTCGCCGCCATGCTCGGCGCGCGCGGACTGATGCTGGCGCTCACCGACGAGGGCGCCGACACCTACCTCATCGGCAAGCGCTCCTTCCTCGCCGAACTCGGCCAGGGCAGCACCCTCGGCCTCGCCAACCCGGTGTGGATCACGCTGGCCCTGTTCGTCGCGGGAGCCGTCGTCCTGCGCCGGACCCGCTTCGGGCAGCACGTCTACGCCGTCGGCGGCAACGAGGACGCCGCCGCCCTGATGGGCGTGCCGGTGGCCCGCACCAAGATCCTCGTCTACGTCCTGTCGGGACTGCTCGCCGGACTGGCGGGCGCCCTCAACGCCGCCTGGCTCGCCTCCGGCGTGACCATCCTGGGCGGCGGCATGGAACTGGAGGCCATCTCCGCCGTCGTCATCGGCGGCACCCTGCTGACCGGAGGCCTCGGCTACGTGAGCGGCTCTCTGGTCGGGGTCCTGCTGCTGAAGGTGATCCAGAACGTCATCAACCAGATCGGCTCGCTCGACTCCTCCTACCAACAGGTCGTCAGCGGCGCCTTCCTGGCGGTGGTCGTCGTCGCCCAGACCTGGCTGGGCCGCCGCCGACAGCTCATGTGACGGACCTGGACCGGCCCCGGACGGCGGCATGGCCTCGCAGGGCCCCGCCGCCGCTTCCGGTCCCGGCCGGCCGGACCTTCTCCGGCCGGCCGGCCCCTGCACGCGCACGTCTCCCCACCCCACGAGTCAAGGAGGCACGATGCGTCGAGTACCCGCGGGCCGATGGCCGTTCGCGTGGATGGGACGGCGAGCGCGGTGGGCCACCACCGCGCTCGCCGCGCTCAGCCTGGTCGTCGGCACGGCACTGACGGCGACCGCCCCCGCGGCCGCCGCCGCACAGGCGCGGACGCCCAAGCCGTCGCCGATGACCACCCCGTGGACCGATCAGGTCCCCACCGACACCCCGCTCCCCGAATACCCCCGCCCTCAGCTGACCCGCCCGGACTGGGCCAACCTCAACGGCATCTGGGACTTCGCGGTCACCTCGGCGGACGCCGGCCGGCCCGCCTCGTTCACCGAACAGATCCGGGTCCCGTTCGTCGCGGAGTCCGCCCTCTCCGGCATCCAGCGCAAGATCACCCAGAACGACAAGCTCTGGTACAAGCGCGCCTTCACCGTCCCGTCGAACTGGAGCGGCCGCCGCGTCCAGCTCCACTTCGGCGCCGCTGACTGGCGGACGACCGTCTGGGTCAACGACCGCCAGGCCGGGGCCGCCCACAGCGGCGGCTACGACGCCTTCTCCTACGACATCACCGACCTGCTGAACGGCGGCGCCAACACCCTGGTGGTCTCCGTCTGGGATCCCACCGAGACAGGCGGCCAGGCCGTCGGCAAGCAGCGCATCCGCGACGTCGCCCCCCACTCCGGCGGCGGCATCTTCTACACCGCCGCCTCCGGCCTCTGGCAGACGGTGTGGCTGGAACCGACCGCGGCCGCCCACGTCAGCCGCCTCGACCTGGTCCCCGACCCTTCGAACGGCCGCCTCAAGGTGACCGTCCGCGGGGCCGGCACCAACGGCCACCAGGCCCGCGTCACCGTCTCCACCGGCGGCGCCACCGTGGGCACGGCCACCGGCGCCGTCGGCACCGAGTTCACCGTGCCCGTCCCGAATCCGCACCTGTGGAGCCCCGACGACCCCTTCCTCTACGACGTCAGGGCCGACCTGCTCTCCGGCACCACGACCGTCGACTCCGTCGGCAGCTACACCGGCATGCGCACCATCGCCCTGGCCAGTGTCGGTGGCATGCAACGGCCCGTCCTGAACGGCCAGTTCGTCTTCCAGACGGGCACCCTCGACCAGGGCTACTGGCCGGACGGCATCTACACCGCGCCCACCGACACGGCCCTGCGGTACGACCTCCAGAAGCACAAGGACCTCGGATTCAACATGGTCCGCAAGCACATCAAGGTGGAGCCGCAGCGCTGGTTCTACTGGGCCGACCGGCTCGGCCTGCTCGTCTGGCAGGACATGCCGGCCATGGACCTGCGCACCCCCGACACCGCAGCGCGCACCCAATGGGAGGCCGAGTACGACCGCGTCATCGACCAGCACCGCAGCTCGCCGTCCCTGGTGATGTGGGTGAACCAGAACGAGGGCTGGGGCCAGTACGACCAGGCCCGCATCGCCGACGAGGTCAAGGCGTACGACCCGACCCGCCTGGTGAACAACATGAGCGGCGTCAACTGCTGCGGCTCGGTCGACGGCGGCAACGGCGACGTCGTGGACCATCACGTCTACGTGGGCCCCGGCACCACCGTGCCCGGCGCCACGCGTGCCGCCGTGCTCGGCGAGTTCGGCGGACTCGGGTTCAAGGTCGCCGGACACGAGTGGTACCCCGGCGGCGGCTTCAGCTACGAGGACCAGCCCGACCCGGCGCACCTGGACAACCGGTTCGTGGGCCTGCTGGACGCGATCCGCGACGTGCGCATGCCGCGCGGTCTGTCCGCCTCGGTGTACACCGAGATCACCGACGTCGAGAACGAGGCCAACGGTCTGCTCACCTACGACCGTCAGGTGGTCAAGGTCGACGAGGCCCGGGTCAGGGCCGCCAACCGCGCGCTCATCGACGCCTCCCGGGCCTCGACCGCCCCGGTCACCCTGCCCGTCGACCAGTACAGGTCCCTGCGGGTGACGACACCCGGCTACACCGACCGCTACCTGCGCCACAGGGACGGCGCGGCCTTCACGGAGGTCGTCACCGGCGGCAGTGACACCTTGCTGAAGAACGACGCCACCTGGAAGATCGTGCCCGGTCTCGCCCGGAGCGGTTGCTACAGCCTCGAGTCGCGCAACTACCCCGGCCAGTACCTCCGCCACCGCGACCACCGCGTCTACAAGGAGTCCGGCAGCACCGACCTGTTCCGCGCCGACGCCACCTTCTGCCCCGTCCGGGGTGCGAACGGCGCCGTGCGGCTGTCGGCGTACAACTTCCCCGAGCAGTATCTGCGGCACTACAACGCCGAGTTGTGGCTGGCCACGCCGGGCGGCACGCACACCTGGGACAACCCCGCCCTGTTCACCGAGGACACGACATGGTCCGTGGAGGCGCCCTGGGCGCCGTGAATCCGAGGTGTCCGCGACGGCGGCGGTCCCGGTGACGGGGGAGAGCGTGACCCTCTCCCGTCACCGGGACCGGTCCGGTGCTCGCCGTGGGCCGGTCAGAGGTCGAGGACGACCTCGGTCACCGGAGTGCCACAGCACACGAGGGCCGTGCCGGGCTCGGGGAGTTCCAGGGGCGGGGTGGTGTACCTGACGTCGCCCGCCCGGAGAGGCGTGACGCAGGTGTGGCAGACGCCGGTGCGGCAGGACCAGCGGGTGGGGACGTCGCACGCCTCGGCGAGTCCGAGGAGCGAGGCGTGCGCGGCCGACCAGGGGGTGGCGAGACCGCTGCGGGCGAAGGTGACCAGGGGGCCGGTCCCCGTGGGGCCGGGTGGCTGGTGCGGCCGGAGCGCGGCGCCGGCGGTGACGCCGGGATGGACGGGGGGCAGCGCTCCGAACCGCTCCCGGTGGATCCGCTCGGCCCGCACTCCGTGCGCGCGCAGCGCGCCGTCGAGGGCGTCCATGAAGGCGTCGGGGCCGCAGAGATAGACGTCGGCGTCGGCGGGTAGGCCCAGGGCCTCGAGCGATCCGGCGGTCGGCCGCCCCCGCACGACGCGGGGGTCACCGGGCCGCGGGGCGGGCCCCGCGGTGTAGTAGAGGTGCTCGTGGGCGTCGGGGAGCCGTGCCAGCAGCGCGCGGGACTCGTCGGCGAAGGCGTGATGAGCGCGGTCGTGCGCGGTGTGGACCCACCACACCGGGCGCGGATCGCGGGTGGCGGCGAGCCGGTGGAGCATGGCGAGCACGGGGGTGACGCCGATCCCCGCGGAGACCAGGACGACCGGGCGGTCGCCCTCCTCGAGGACGAACGACCCGCGCGGACTCGCGACGTCGACGAGGTCGCCGGGGTGCAGAGCGGAGTGGAGGTAGCCGCTGGCCCGCCCGTGCGGCTCGTGCTTGACGCTGATGCGGTAGGCGCCGGCATCGGGCGCGGAGGACAGGGAGTAGCTGCGCACCGCGGGGACTCCCCGTCGCCGACGGGGAGTCGCAGGGACAGGTACTGACCGGGTCGGTACGGGGGCAGCGGGGCGCCGTCGGGGGCGGTGAGGGAGATCGACGAGACGGTGGGGGTCTCCGCGACCACGCGCGCGACGCGCAGCGGCCTGAAGCCGGGCCACCCCGGCTCCTCCTTCCCGGGCTCCCCGGCGGCGAGCAACTCCCGGAAGGACCGCTGCCAACCGGGGCTCAGCGCCGGGATGTCGAGCGCTCTGCGCAGGTCGGCCGGGTCGCGGCCGGGCAGGTAGAGCAGCGCGTCGACGTCGGCGACGCTCAGTTCCCGCGGGCCTTTGCGCACCAGGGTGATCTCGTCGCCGGCCTCGACGAGGCCTTCGGTGATCACTCGGAGGTAGAAGCCGGGCCGGTGGTGGGCGACCAGCAGCGAGGCCATGGCGGGCTCGCCCAGGCGCATGCCGACGCGGTAGCAGGTGACACGGGGCTGCGTGACCTCGAACTCGGCTCCGCCGACGCGGTACCGGTCGCCGATGCACACCTCGTCGTCGGGCAGGCCGTCGACGGTGAAGTTCTCCCCGAAGATCCCGAAGGTCAGGTCGTCGCGGCCGAGCTGCTTACGCCAGTACTCGTAGGACCGGAGCTGATAGACGAGGACGGCACGGATGTCCCCGCCGTGGCCGGCGAGGTCGCCCTGTCCGTCCCCCTCGACGTTCAGCCGTCGCACCATCCGCGGGCCGTCCACCGGGGACTTCCAGGCCGAGGTGTGCACGGTCCTGCCCTGCCAGGAGACGTCCCGGGGCAGGCCTACGTTGACGGACAGCAGCGTCACCATCGCGGACCTCCCGGGGATGTCCGGCCGGGGCAGCCCCCCCCACGGCGCTGTTCGGCGCGCCGGATCCGATACTAGTTCGCGAACCGACGGGGCCGCGATACGGCGACGGCACGGTGCGACCGCCGCCGTGTCCCGGCGGCCGGCGGCGGCTTTCCGGGGGGCGGACCCGGTGCGCTCCCTGCCGAGGGCCGGCATCAGGGAGCCTCGGACCGGAACCTCGAAGGGGCGGCGCAAAGGAACCACGTCCATCGATGGGGCGTGCGAAGGCGAACGGGGCAACTGCGGTCGGCGCACGCGAGCGCCGTCGCGGCGGTCCGGCGCCGCGACCGGCCGGTGCCACCGTCGAGCTGCGACGGCCCCGCCCCTCGACGGGGCGGGGCCGCAACCGCTCAGCCGGGGCGACGCCTCACGGCTTCTCCTCCGTGTGGAGGGCGCTCACCTCCTCGGCGGTCAGCGCCCGGTCGACCGCGTGCACCTCGTCGACCGCGCCGTTCCAGAAGTCGACGTTCGCCCCGCCCCAGTGGGCCCGCCCCACGGTGAGCGGACCGGTGCTCGGGAGCGCGGCGCCCCCGGTGGCCGTCGCCGCGAGCTTTCCGTCGACGTACAGCCGGATCTGGTTGCTGGTGGCGTCCCGCACGCCGACCAGGTGGTACCAGCGGCCCGTCTCCGCGGGGACGGCCACCTGGGCGCGGTGCTCGCCGGGCGTGCTGAAGGCGAACGTGCCGTGGCCGTACTGGAGATAGAAGGAGTTGGCCGTGGCGCGGGAGTCCTGACTGACCGCGGTGGCGTAGTTGCCGGGGACGGCGTCGAGCCGGACCCAGGCGGACACCGAGTAGCTGCCGCCGGTGTCGAGCACCGGTCCGGCGGTCTCGGCGTACTGCGTCCGGCCGTCGAACTGCAGAGCGCTGCCGCTGACGCCCGGGGTCCAGGAGGCGCCCTCGCGGAGCGTGAGAGGCCTGGCGTTCGGTCCCTCGTCCTTCGCGGTGGTGCCCGCGCCCTCGTCGAGGCTCCACCGCCCGCCGCCCTTCAGTGTCCCCGCGCGGCCCGCGGCGGCGCCGGCGGCGATCACCTTGCGGTTGACCTTCCGCACCTGGTCGGGATCGACCTTGATCTCGCGGCGGTCGTAGGTGTACAGGCCGTTGAGCTCGTTCTCCAGGTCGGTGATCTGCGTGTACACCGACCCCGACAGTTCGGCGCCGGCCTGCTGGACGTAGAACTGCTCCGTGTTCTCGACGTACTTGCGGGTCAGTTCCTCCTTGGTGGTGACACCGCTGTAGATCACCGTCGGGGCGCCCGGCCACATGTGGCCGGGGCTGCGCAGGGTGAAGCCGCCGTGCTCACCGTCCATGGCCGCCCGGCCGTCGCCCTGGGGGAAGGCGGGGTCGGTGTTGTTGTAGTCGTGGTGGTCGACGATGTCGCCCTTGCCCGAATCACCCTTGGAATTGCAGCAGTTGACGCCGCTGTGGGCGTTGACGACGCGGGACGGGTCGGCCGCCCGGACCGACTCGGTGATACGGCCCGTCTCCTCCCGGTTCCATTCGCCCCAGCCCTCGTTGAAGACGATCCAGCCGATGACCGAGGGCGAGTTGTGGTGCTGGCGCACGATCTCCGTGCCCTGGTCCACGAACGCCTTCTGGCCCGTGCTGTTCGTGAGGTTCCCGGAGACGAAGTCCTGCCAGACCAGCAGGCCGAGCCTGTCGGCGTGGTAGAACCAGCGCTGCGGTTCGACCTTGATGTGCTTGCGGACGGCGTTGAAGCCGAGCTTCTTGTGCGCCTCCAGGTCGAAGGAGAGGGCTTCGTCGCTGGGCGCGGTGTACAGGCCGTCGGGCCAGAATCCCTGGTCGAGCGTGGCGAGGGAGAAGATCGGCTTGCCGTTCAGGACGAGCTTGTCGAAGCCGCCCACCTTCGCGATGCCGACCTCGCGCATGCCGAAGTAGCTGCGCACCCTGTCGGTCGACCCGCCGTCGGTGAGCGTGACGTCGAGGTCGTAGAGGTAGGGGTCGTCGGGGGTCCACAGGTGCTGTTTCGCCACCGGCAGGCGCAGCTCCCGGCCGGCCGGTCCGCCGACCCTGCCGACGACCTTGCCGCGGGCGTCGCGCGCGACGGCCTCGACCCGGGCGGTGGGGGAGGCGTCCTCGGAGTTCACCGTCACCGCGAGGGAGCCGGTGCCGATGTCGGGCGTCGTGACGAGGCCGTCGACCGAGACGGGCGCGACGGGCTCCATCCACACGGTCTGCCAGATGCCGGACGACTCGGTGTAGAAGATGCCGCCCGGGTTCGTGGACTGCTTGCCCGTGGGCTGGTCGGCGCCCGTGGTGTCGGTGACGGCGACGACGATCTCCTGCGGGCCGGTGCCCTTGAGCGCGTCGGTGATGTCGGCGCTGAAAGCGTTGTAACCGCCGGTGTGTTCGGCGACCTTCGTGCCGTTGACGTAGACGCGGGCCTGGTAGTCGACGGCGCCGAAGTTGAGCCTGAGCCGGTCGGACCGAGCACCTTTGCCGACCTTCCAGCTCTTGGGCACGTCGACGAGCCGGCGGTAGAACATGTGGTCCTCGTGCCGCTCCAGACCGGACAGCTGGGACTCGACCGGGAACGGCACGATGATCTTCTCGTCGAGGTTCCGGCCGAAGACCGGCTCCTGACCCGCCTCGGCCGCGCCGAACTGCCAGGGACCGTTGAGGTTCTTCCACTTGGACCGCACCTGCTGCGGGCGCGGGTACTCCGGCAGCGGGTGCTTCTCGTCCAGTTCGTCGCCCCACTCGGTGGTGAGGCGATGGGTGGAGGCGTTGTCGGCGTAACGGATCACCTTCGGCACACGCGCGCCGCCCGCCGTCAGCGTGCCCGCACCGTCGTAGGAGGCCCTGACCAGTTGGTTCCGCTGGATCGGCGCCCCGAGGTCGACGTTCAGGGAGGTGGGGTCACCGGGGACGGCCGTCACCGACGTGACCGGCATGGCGGTCGTGTCGGCCTCGACCTTCAGATGGTCCTCGAGGCCCCGGAGGCCGTCCACCCTGCCGTCGAACCGGGCGCGCAGCCGCCGTCCGTTCTCGGCGACGGACATCTCGACCGGGTACACCTCGAAGTCGGCCGGCGGCGTGAACGCGGACATCGGCACGATCTGCTTGGCCAGCGTCGGCGTCGACCAGCGCAGGTACATGTTGGCGCCGCCGGTGTCCTGGAACAGCTCCAGACGGAAGTCGTGCTGCTCGCCGGCGGTCAGCCGGACGGCGGCGCTCGTCTGTTCCCTGTCCCAGTCGCCCACCCAGTGGTCGATGACGGGCTCACCGTCGATGAACAGGCGGAACCCGTTGTCGCCGATCGCGTAGAAGGTGTAGTCACCGGTGGCCGGCGCCTCGATCCGGCCCGTCCAGCGGGCGGTGGTGTGCTCGGTCCTGCCGGTCAGCTCCTCGAAAGTGCCGGTCAGTCCGGAGAAGTTGATCTGCGGGTCGAGCAGGGTGCCGCCGAGCCGGTCGAAGTCCCGGGCGCCGGGCGCCGACATGCTGAAGTACTCGCCCTTCAGACCGTGTGTCTCGACGGCCGCCTGGTCGGCGACGGCCGCGGCCGACGCGCTGCTCGGCCGTTCAGCGGCCGCCGCGGTGGGAAGCAGCCCGCTCGGGGGCAGGATCAGGGCCGCCGCGGCGAGCAGCGCCCACACTCTGGCTCTGGGACGGGTGTCGTGTCGTGTCATCGAACCTTTCCTCGTACAGAGGCCGTGGCCGCGCATCGGGGACGGCGGGCAGCAGGGGAACGAGGGCTCCTGGCCGGGAGCCGGGGGAGGACAGCTGCACACCGCTGACGGGACGCTCGGCCGGTCGGCCTTTTCAACGTTGGAAATCCTGTGACAGCGGTATGACAGCACGCTCACAGAGGCGTGTCCAGACCTCACGCAGCACTCCGTCGCCCTGCCGTCACGCGGTACCGCGCGCGCATCGGTCCGCGTCAAGGACGGTTCCGGGGGCTTGAGTTCGACGCGGGCCGCGCCCCACCCGGCCGGGGACCGTCGGCGGCGTCGGCTGCCCGTGGCGGGTCCGGCCGGTCCCTCGCCGTCACCCGGGAGCGCGGCCCGACGGGCCCCCACCCGAGACCCTGCCCGGCGGGTCGAACCGTGAGACAGTCGTATGAGGCGCCGGAGCCGGCGAAGCTCGGGCGCAGCGGTCCGGGGCGGTGGCCCCCGCCCGGAACCGTACGCAGAGGGTGCCGCAGCGGAGGGATCCGTCATGTCCGAGGCGAGTGAGGCGACCCGGGCGGACCGGGCCTTGAAAGCGAAGCATCGAGCCATGTGGGCGCTGGGCGACTATCCCCTGGTGGCCGCGGACGTCATCCCGGCCCTGGGGCCGGAGCTCGTGCGGGAGAGCGCCGTGCGGCCGGGGGCCCGGGTCCTCGACATCGCGGCCGGTTCGGGGAACGCCGCCATCCCCGCCGCCCTCGCCGGGGCCGACGTGGTCGCCGTGGACCTGACCCCGGAACTGCTGGAGGCCGGCCGTCGGCTCGCCGCGGAGCGCGGCGCCGAGTTGGAGTGGCGCGAGGGCGACGCCGAGGAACTGCCCTTCGCGGACGCGGACTTCGACACCGTGGTGTCCTGCGTCGGCGTCATGTTCGCCCCGCACCACCAGCGGGCCGCCGACGAACTGGTCCGCGTCTGTCGACCCGGCGGGAGGATCGGCCTCGTCAACTGGACCCCGGAAGGGTTCATCGGCCAGATGTTCGCCGCCATGCGCCCGTACGCGCCCCCGCCGCCGCCCGGAGCACAGCCGCCGCCGCTGTGGGGCGACGAGGGGCATGTGCGCGCGCTGCTCGGCGACCGGGTGACCGGCGTCGACGCCCGCCGGCAGTCGCTGCGCGTCGACATGTTCTCCGGCCCCGAGGACTTCCGGGACTTCTTCAAGCGCTGCTACGGCCCGACCCTCGCCGTCTACGCGTCCCTCGCCGACGACCCCGACAAGGTCGCCGCCCTCGACACGGCGCTCACGGATCTGGCCGCCCGTCACCTGGCGGACGGGTCCATGGACTGGGAGTACCTGCTGGTCACGGCGGACCGGGCGGCCGCCTAGGGCCTGTCAGACAGGCCCTGGCGCGGGTCACGCGCGGGCGGCGTCCGGGCGCGAGGTGCGCGAGGGGGGCCGAGCCGGGCCCGGAGGTCCGCCCGATGATGGCCGCCCGGTTGTCCGCCCGGTGGTGTCCGTCGAGCGGTGGAGAGCGAAGGCGGTGGGCCCCCGTTCCCGGGAGCCCACCGGTCGTGCTCAGTAGGCGTCGCGCCGCCCCGCCGCCCCGTTCGGGGTGCCGGTGATCGTGAACTGCGAGCCCGGTTCGACGAGTACGTCACCCTGGGCCGAGCCTGTGATCGTCACGCCGGACAGGGTGGCGCTGCCGCGGGCCCCGCTCATCGCGAGGATGCCGGAGCCGTTGTCGGACTTGTCGATGCGCACGTTCGTGATCTTCACGCCCGGCATCGCGCCGCCACCCGTCTTGAACTGGATGCCGTCGTACGTCGAGTCGTGGATCTCGGTGTCCCGGACGGTGACGCCCGGGATGTCCTGGCCCTGGGCGAACAGGGTGATCGCGCCGAACTCCTGGTCCTCGTTCCAGAACGCGCCGCCCGTGCGGTACAGGGCGTTGCCCGCGATCAGGGTCTCGCCGCTGAACGGCAGCGGGTCGTGGTCGGTGGCCAGCATGATGCCCGGGTAGTTCATGGTGTCGGAGACCACGTTGTTCTCGATGGTGTTGCCGTGACCGCCGTACACCGCGATGCCGTTGGCCCGCCAGGGCAGCTGGATCGTGTTGTTGCGGAAGTGGTTGTCGTGACCGACGTCCACCGAGGTGTCCTTCACGTACTTGCTGGCCCACACGGCGAGCGCGTCGTCGCCGGTGTTGCGGAAGGAGGAGTTGTAGACGGTGGAGTTGCGGGTGCCGTTGGCGAAGTTGATGCCGTCGGCGTAGGTGTCGCGGATGCGCACCCCGGAGAACTCCAGCCCGTCGCCGGGGCCCCACAGTTCGGGGATGTTGGAGTAGTCGCGGCCTGCCCAGACACCGACGTTGGCGTGTTCGATCCAGACGTTGGTGATCTTCGTGCCCTTGCCGAAGCGGCCGTTGAGACCCACGCCGCCCTCGGCGTTGCCGTCGCCGCCGCGGATGGTGCCCGAGCCGAAGATGGCGAGGTCGGAGATCTGGGTGTGGGAGTCGATGTCGAAGCCGAAGTTGCCCTCGTGCGGGTGGTTGATGCCGCCCGCGTCCTGCGGCGCGGTGAGCGTGTACAGCTGGGAGTGCCACATGCCCGCGCCGCGGACGGTGACGTCCCGGATGCCCACCTGGTTGTACTGTCCCCGGTTCAGGGGGTCGTCGGTGAGGATCTTCTGCTCCTGACGCCACTGCCCGGCCGGGATCCAGACGCAGGCGATCTGGCCGTTCTGGTCGGCGGTGACCGCCCGCTGGAGGGCGTCGGTGTCGTCCAGGCCGTCGTTGGGCACGGCGCCGTACTCGGTGATCGAGGTGCACTCGGCCGGCCTGGACGCGGCGGGAGCCACCTGCTCCAGATCGACCAGGTCGATCACCTGGAAGGCGGCCGAGTCGCCCGCGTCGCGCTGGAGGCGGAACACGGTGCCCGCCGGGTAGCTCTTCGACAGCAGCGCGTGCGATTCGTCGAACAGCCGCCGCGCGTCACCGCCCGGCCGGTTGGTCAGGCCCTCGGGGTCGTCCGTGGTGCCGTACAGCCAGCTGTGTTTGGACGACAGGGAGAGTTTCTGCACGAAGGCGCCGTCGGCGTACAGGCTGACGGTGGCGTCGGCGCCGCCCCCGGACGCGGAGTCCGGGACGGAGTTGCGCACCACCAGGGAGTTGGCCGCGTTGACGGAGGTGAACTCCACGTACTGGCCGGTCGAGGTGAGCCGGACCGACTTGCGGCCGGAGGACTCGGTGGCGAAGTTCGTGTGTCCGAAGGTCCGCTGGGCGTCGGCGGTGAGCAGGGTGCCGGTGTACCGCCCGTCCTCCGCCTCGTACTCGGTGTAGGGCACGGCGGCGCCGCGTCCGACCACCAGGGACTTGGTCAGGACGTTGTTGTCCTCGTTCGTCTCGGCGACGACCCCGGTGGCGTCCGCGGTCGCGGTGAGGGTCACCCCGCCCGCGGTCGCCGTCCAGGTGCCGGTGACCGCGACGCTCACGGTGGCGTCGGCGGCGATCTGCCCGGTGGTGCCGTTCAGGGTGGTCGAACCGGCCTGGAGCCGGGTCACCGAGCCGGCCGGGGCGGCGCTGATCCCGCGGTTGTGCACGGCGACGGTGAAGGAGACGGCCTGGCCGACGGCCGGGTCGGCCGGGCTGGTGGTGATCGAGCGCACCTCCAGGTCGGGGCCGGGCGCCTGGGTGACGACCAGTCTGTTCGCGGCCGTGCGGCTGTTGTTGCTGTCGTCCAGCTCCGGGACGGTGTTCCGGGGGTCGACGACGGCCGACACGCCGTAACTGCCCGCCGCTCGGGCGCCGGTGGCGACGTCCACGGTCGTCGAGGCGCCCGGGTCCAGTGCCGGGACGGCGGCGCTGCCCGCGACCGCGCCCTCCACACTGACGTCGACGGTGGTGGCCGCGGAGCGGGCGGTGCCCGCGTTGCGCACGGTGGCCTTGACGGTGACCGCGTCCCGCTCGCTGGGCGTGGCCGGCGTCCAGTCCAGCGTGGTGAGCGTCAGGTCGGGGGCGGGCGCGGCGGCGCCCACGACCTGGAACTCGGCGATCTGCCCGCCCGGCGCGCCGGAGTTGGCGGTGAAGTGCAGCCGTACGTCGGACCAGCGGCCGCTGACCGGGACGGTCACTGTGTTGCCGCTCGCCGGGCTGAAGGAGTACGACTTCGCGGCGGCCAGCGAGGTGAAGCCGCTCGCGGACTGCTGCCGGCCGAGGACCTGGACGGTCTGGGTGCGGGCGGCCCACACCGGGTCGGGGTTGAGCTTGAGCACCACGCCGGTGACGTCGGCGTCGGCGCCGAGCTTCACGGTGAGGTCCGAGGGATGGCCGGCCGCCTCCCAGTAGGTGGAGACCGAGTCGTCGGTGGCGTTGGCGGCCACATAGGCCTGTGTGGAGGAGGTGGCCTCGACCGGCTTGTTGCGGGCCAGGTTGGTGCCGGCCGGCGGCGGGTCGCCCGGATCCGTGCCGCCGTCCTCGCCGTACACCTCGAGTTCGGAGAGCTGCGCCGCGTTCCAGCCGGTGTTGCCGGAGACGTCGACGCGGACGTACCGCACGTCCGCGGGGGACGCGAGGGCGACGGACACGGTGTTGGCCTGGGCCGGGTCGAACACCCGGACCGCGGAGGCGGCGAGGGTGCTGAAGGCGGAACCGTCGCTGCTGCCCTGCAGTGACAGCGTCTCGTTGCGGCTGCCCCAGCCGGTCGGGAGCTTGAGCACCACCCGGTCCACCTCCCGGGCGGCTCCGAGGTCGACCTGCGCCCACTGCGGGAAGGAGCCCGCGGGGCCCTCCCAGTACGAGGCCTGCATCCCGTCGGTGAGGTTGCGGGCGGGGTATTCGGCGTGCGCGCCGCCCGCCGTGGCGGGGCGGCCGAGGGCGAGGTTGACGTCGGCCGCGGCGGGAGCCGCCTGGGCGGGGGAGGCGAAGGCCAGCGGCAGCAGGCCGGTCGACAGGAGCCCGGCGACGACCGCGCCGGTCACGGGCCGACGGCCCGGTGGTCTCCAACTCATGAGGTCCTCTGTCCCTTCGGTGAACACGGGGGAGGGCACGGTCGGCGGCCCTGGAGGTGCGGGGCGATGCGGGAGGCACAGGAAGTGCGGGACGAGGGGGGGCACCGGCCGTGCACGTAAATTGAGTCGAACAGTCGATTCTTTGCGGAAAGTACGCCCACAGGTTTCTAGCGTGTCTCCGCTTTGTCAACGGTCCCGGCAGGAGCGGGAGTTGGTTCGCAAGCGGCTTGCGCTGCTTGCGGATCCGGTTGCGTCATCGTGAAAGCCCGCACGAAAGTCGCTGATCCAGGCCCCTGTGCAGGTCGGCCGCGGGATGGGCGGGTCGGATCCGTCGCCGCTGGGACGGTGGACGAAGCCCTGTCGGTCTGCAACTCTCTGAGCGATTCACGCAAAAGTGGTGCCCTCTCCCGCACATAGAGGCGTGTCCGGCGCACCGTCGTGCCACCCATCCATCAACCGCGTCCCTCCGCGCCACGGCGGACGGGACGGGAGATCGGGGAGAGATGAGACCGAAGCGCAGGGGATGGCGGGCCATGGCCGCCCTCCTCACGACCAGCCTGCTGATGCTGGGCGCGTCGTCGCTGACCACCGCCTCGGCGGCCGACGGCCCCGACCTCGCCGCCGGGCGCCCCACCGCGGCCAGCAGCGCGCACGCCGAGTACGCCGCCCGCAACATCACCGACGGCGACCAGGGCTCCTACTGGCAGAGCGCGGGCGGCGACCTGCCGCAATGGGTGCAGGCCGACCTCGGCTCCACCGTCCGCGTCGACGAGGTCGTCCTGAGGCTGCCCGCGTCCTGGGAGAGCCGCAGCCAGACGCTGTCCGTGCAGGGCAGCGCCGACGGCACCGGCTTCAGTACGCTCAAGACGTCCGCCGCCTACACCTTCGGCCCCGGCTCGGCCAATACCGTCACGGTGGCCTTCCCGGCCGGTCAGGCCCGCTACGTACGCGTCGAGATCACCGCCAACACCGGATGGCAGGCCGCCCAGTTGTCGGAGCTGGAGGTCCACGCGGCAGGCGAGTCCTCCACGAACCTGGCGCGCGGACGCACCCTCACCGCGAGCAGCCACACCGAGACGTACGTGCCGTCCAACGCCGCGGACGGCAACAAGGCCAGCTACTGGGAGAGCCGCAACAACGAACTCCCGCAGTGGATCCGGGCCGACCTCGGATCCTCCGTCGGTGTCAACCGGGTCGTGCTCGAGCTGCCCGACGGCTGGGGCGCCCGCACCCAGACCCTGAAGATCCAGGGCAGCGCCGACGGGACCGACTTCACGGACCTGACGGCGTCGAGGGCGTATCAGTTCGCCCCGGCCGAGGGGAACACGGTGACGATCACCTTCGACACCGCCACCACCCGCTACGTCCGGGTCCTCGTCACCGCCAACACCGGCCAGCCCGCAGCCCAGTTGGCCGAGCTGGAGGTCTACGGCCCGGCGACCGGCGACACCCAGGCGCCCACCGCTCCCGCGAACCTGGCGTTCACCGAGCCCGCCGCCGGGCAGATCCGGCTGACCTGGAACGCCGCCACCGACGACACGGCCGTCACGGGCTACGACGTCTACGCCGACAACGAACTGCTCACCTCGCTCGCCGGCCAGGCGACCACGTACACCGACAACCGCCCCGCGAGCGCCACGGTGTCCTACTTCGTGCGGGCCAAGGACGCGGCCGGGAACGTCTCCGGCAACAGCAACACCGTCACCCGGCGCGGCGCGACCGGCGACACCCAGGCGCCCACGGCTCCCGCGAACCTGGCGTTCACCGAGCCCGCGGCCGGGCAGATCCGGCTGACCTGGAACGCGGCCACCGACGACACCGCCGTCACCGGCTACGAGGTGTACGCCAACAACTCCCTGCTCACCACGGTCGCGGGCAACGTGACCACGTACACCGACAACCGCCCCGCGAGCGCCACGGTGTCCTACGTCGTGCGGGCGAAGGACGCCGCCGGGAACGTCTCCGTCGACAGCAACACCGTCACGCGCACCGGCACCTCCGGCCCCGGCTACGACCTCGCGGTCGGCAAGCCCATCACCGCCTCCTCGACCGTGCACAGCTACGTGGCCGAGAACGCCAACGACAACTCCACCGGCACCTACTGGGAGGGCTCCGGACACCCCGCCACGCTGACCGTGAAGCTCGGCGCCAACGCCGACATCACCTCGCTCGTCCTGCGCCTCGACCCGGACAGCTCCTGGGGCCCGCGCACCCAGACCGTCCAGGTGCTCGGCCGTGAGCAGTCCGCGAGCGGCTACACCTCGCTCGTCGCCGCGAAGGAGTACGCCTTCAGCCCGGCGAGCGGCAACACGGTGACCATCCCGGTCACCGCGCGCGTCGCCGACGTCCAGTTGCGCTTCAGCGCCAACTCCGGCGCCCCGGCCGGCCAGGTCGCCGAGTTCCAGGTGATCGGCACCGCCGCGCCCAACCCCGATCTGGAGGTCACCTCGCTTGCGGCCTCTCCCGCCTCGCCCGTCGAGTCGGACACCGTCACCCTGTCCGCCACCGTCCGCAACCGCGGTGAGGCCGCCGCGCCCGCCAGCGGTCTCGCGCTGCGGTTGAACGGCACCGAGGTCGCCACCGCCGCGGTGGGCGCCCTGGCCCCCGGCGGGCAGACCACCGTCAGTGCCTCGATCGGCGCCCGCGAAGCGGGGACCTACCAGCTCAGCGCCGTCGCGGACGACGGCGGCACGGTGATCGAGCAGAACGAGACCAACAACACCTACACGGCGCCCACCGCGCTCACCGTGCGCCCGGTCAGCAGCTCCGACCTCGTCCCGGTGGTCGCCACGTCCCCGTCCGGCCCGGCCGCGGGGGACACGGTCACCTTCCGGGTCGCCGTGCGCAATCAGGGCACCGTCGCCTCGGCGGGCGGCGCGCACGCCCTCACCGTGACCCTGGTCGACTCCAAGGGGGCGACCGTCCGCACCCTGACCGGCTCCCACGACGGGGCGATCGCCGTCGGCGCCACCACCGCGCCGGTCACCCTCGGCACCTGGCCCGCCGCCGACGGCACCTACACCGTGCGCGCCGCGGTCGCTGCCGACGGCAACGAGCTCCCGGCGAAGCGGGCGAACAACACCGCCGAACAGTCCCTGTTCGTCGGACGCGGCGCCGACATGCCCTACGACATGTACGAGGCCGAGGACGCCGCCACGGGCGGCGGCGCCGCCATCGTCGGTCCCAACCGGACCGTCGGCGATCTCGCGGGCGAGGCGTCGGGCCGCAAGGCCGTCACCCTCGACAGCACCGGCGCGTACGTGGAGTTCACCACCCGGGCGGCCACCAACACCCTGGTGACCCGCTTCTCCGTCCCCGACGCCGCGGGCGGCGGCGGCATCGACGCCACCTTGGACGTCTACGTCGACGGCACCCTCCGCAAGGCACTGCCGCTCACCTCGCGGTACGCCTGGCTGTACGGCGCCGAGGCCTCGCCCGGCAACGCGCCGTCCGCGGGAGCCCCGCGCCACATCTACGACGAGGCGCACCTGATGCTGGGCGAGACCGTCCCGGCCGGTGCGAAGATCCGGCTCCAGAAGGACGCCGCCAACACCTCGCGCTACGCGATCGACTTCGTCAGCCTGGAGCAGGTCGCACCCGTCGCCAACCCCGACCCGGCGGCGTACGCCGTGCCGGCCGGTTTCACCCACCAGGACGTGCAGAACGCTCTCGACCGGGTCCGTATGGACACCACCGGCGCACTCACCGGCGTCTACCTGCCGCCGGGCGACTACCGGACCTCGTCCAAGTTCCAGGTGTACGGCAAGGCCGTGCGGGTGGTCGGCGCCGGGCCCTGGTACACCCGCTTCCAGGCCCCGGCAGGCCAGGAGAACACCGACGTCGGCTTCCGTGCCGAGGCGAGCGCCAAGGGCTCCGTGTTCCGCGGCTTCGCCTACTTCGGCAACTACACGTCGCGCATCGACGGGCCGGGCAAGGTGTTCGACTTCGCCAACGTGTCGGACATCGTCATCGACGACACCTGGACCGAGCACATGGTCTGCCTGTACTGGGGCGCCAACACCGACCGGATGACGATCAGCGACGCGCGCATCCGCGACACGTTCGCCGACGGGATCAACATGACCAACGGGTCGACGGACAACCGCGTCGTCAACAACGAGTCGCGCTCGTCGGGCGACGACAGCTTCGCGCTGTTCTCGGCGATCGACGCGGGCGGCGCCGACATGAAGGACAACCTCTACGAGAACCTGACCTCGCTGCTGACCTGGCGGGCCGCGGGCATCGCCGTGTACGGCGGCTACAGCAACACCTTCCGCAACATCCACATCGCCGACACCCTGGTCTACTCCGGCATCACCATCAGCTCGCTGGACTTCGGCTATCCGATGAACGGCTTCGGCACCGACCCGACGACGGTGGAGAACGTCTCCGTGGTCCGCTCCGGCGGCCACTTCTGGGGCGCGCAGACCTTCCCCGGCATCTGGCTCTTCTCCGCGTCCAAGGTGTTCCAGGGGATCCGCGTCAACGACGTCGACATCGTCGACCCGACCTACTCCGGAATCATGTTCCAGACGCAGTACGTCGGCGGGCAGCCGGTGAACCCGATCAAGGACACCGTCCTCACCGACATCTCGATCACCGGAGCCCGCAAGAGCGGTGACGCCTACGACGCCAAGTCCGGCTTCGGCCTGTGGGCGAACGAACTGCCCGAGGCGGGCCAGGGACCGGCGGTCGGCGAGGTCACGTTCAACGGGCTGCGGCTGAACGGCAACGCGGTGGACATCCGGAACACCACCTCCACCTTCAAGATCAACATCAATCCCTGATCGCCGGTCCGCAAGAGGTCCACCGATCCTGACGGAAAATGAACATGATGGCCTTGGTTGGCGCAAGCCGCTTGCGCGGCTTGCGCTAGCCTTGCGCCCATGACGCGACGACTTGCTCAGGTTGCCAAGAAAGTAGGGGTCAGCGAAGCCACGGTCAGCCGGGTGCTCAACGGCAAGCCGGGGGTCTCCGAGACCACCCGCCAGTCGGTGCTGACCGCGCTGGACGTGCTCGGGTACGAGCGCCCCACCCAGCTGCGCGGCGAACGCGCCCGCCTGGTCGGGCTCGTCCTGCCGGAGCTGCAGAACCCGATTTTCCCGCTGTTCGCCGAGGTCATCGGCGGCGCGCTGGCCCAGCAGGGGCTGACCCCCGTGCTGTGCACCCAGACCAAGGGCGGCGTCTCCGAGGCGGACTACGTCGATCTCCTCCTCCAGCAGCACGTCTCCGGCGTGGTCTTCGCCGGAGGGCTGTTCGCGCAGGCCGACGCCCCGCACGACCACTACCGGCAGCTCGCCGAACGGCGCATCCCGGTGGTCCTGATCAACGCGCCCATAGAGGAGCTGGACTTCCCCTGCGTCTCCTGCGACGACGCCGTCGCGGTGGAGCAGGCCTGGCGCCACCTCTCCCTGCTGGGCCACGAGCGCATCGGCGTCGTCCTCGGGCCCCGCGACCACATCCCCTCCCGGCGCAAGCTCGCCGCCGCCCGGGCGGCGGCCGAGGCGACGGGCCCGGCGCTCGCCGAGGACCGGGTGGAGCGCTCGATGTTCTCCCTGGAGGGCGGTCAGGCGGCCGCCTCGCGCCTGCTGGACCGCGGGGTCACCGGCATCATCTGCGCGAGCGACCCCCTGGCCCTCGGGGCCATCAGGGCCGCCCGGCGCCGCGGCCTCGCCGTCCCCGAGCAGGTGTCCGTCGTCGGCTTCGACGACTCCGCCTTCATGAACTGCACCGAGCCCCCGCTGTCCACCGTGCGCCAGCCCATCGAGGCCATGGGGCGCGCCGCCGTGGAACTGCTGTGCACCCAGATCCAGGGCGGCGAAGTGCCGCCCGGTGAGCTGCTGTTCGAGCCCGAGCTGGTCGTGCGCGGCTCCACGGCCCAGGCGCCGCGCGGCTGACGGAGTCCGTCCCGTTCGGAGCGTTCCTCGCGCCCACCGTCCCCGACGCCCAGCGTCCCGCGCGCACCCTGTCCGTCGCGTCATCGGCCGGCCCACGCAAGCCTCGTGGGCCGGCCGCGTCATGTCATGGCCGGTCCGGGGCGTCGGTCCAGGAAGCGGTACAGGATGTTCCGTAGTCGACACTCACTTGCAGGGAATCACCGAGCGTCGACCGACCCATCTGCGTTGCTCTGTCAAGCAATTACGAAATCAGCGCGAGATATTGCGCAGTCTTGGCGGCGGTGATTGAGTGTGCGGCGCCCCACCTCGTACGGCTGAGGGGGCGCCTTCCACGTTCATGCCCGAAGGGGACCACCCATGAGAAGAGCTCGGTTCCGCCGCACCCGCCGCGCCGGCGCGGTCACCCTCGTCTCCGCTCTCACACTGACGGCGCTCGCCGCCTGCGGCACGAGCAGCAGCGACGACGGCGACAGCGGCGACGGGAACAGTGCGAACGCCAACCCCGCCGCGCCGCTGGACCCCAGGACCAAGGTGACCATCACCATCGACTGCATGCCGCCGGCGGCCAAGAAGGCCGAGCTCAAGGAGTGGAACGAGGACGTCAGGGAGTTCAACAAGACGTACCCCAACGTCACCGTGCAGGGCCGCTCCACCCCGGGCCAGTGCCTGGAGCCGCCGCGCTTCACCGCGATGCTCAAGGCGAAGTCCCAACCCGACGTGTTCTACACCTACTTCACCGACCTCGACCAGGTCCTCGACAACGACGGCGCCCAGGACATCAGCGCCTACGTCAACGAGCGGACCGTGCCGCTGCTGAAGGACATCGACCCGGACGTCCTCGGCTCGCTCAAGAAGGACGGCAAGCTCTACGGCCTGCCCACCAGCAACTACCGGATGGGCCTGCTCATCAACCGCTCGCTCTTCGAGCAGGCCGGCCTCGACCCCGACACCCCACCCGCCACCTGGGAGGACGTCCGGACGGCGGCCAAGAAGATCGCCGGACTGGGCGGCGGCGTGGCGGGCTTCGGCGAGTACAGCGCCGGCAACACCGGGGGCTGGCACTTCACCGCGCAGATGTACAGCCTCGGCGGTGACGTCGTCGACGCCTCCGGCACGAAGGCCGCGTTCAACGACGCGATCGGCAAGCAGGTCGCCCGGAACCTCCACGCGATGCGCTGGGAGGACGACGCCATGGGCAAGACCCAGCTGCTGAAGTGGGGCGACCTGCAGAAGCAGATCGCCACCGACAAGCTCGGCATGTTCCTCGCCGCGCCCGACGACGTGACCTACATGGTCCAGCAACTCGGCGCCCAGTACGAGAACTTCGGCATGGGCCCGATCCCCGGCGGCAAGAACACCCTCGCGGGCGGCAACAACTACATGATCAAGAAGGGCATCTCGTCCGACAAGGTCAAGGCCGCCATCGCCTGGCTCAACTTCAAGTTCACGACCGTCGGCAAGGGCCAGTACGACTGGGAGCGCACCAAGGCCGACAGCCTCCCCGTCGGACTCCCGCAGCCCAACCTGTGGCTGAACGACAGCAAGGCCAAGGACGACGCCGCCCGTCAGCAGTTCGCCACCATGCCGGTGCAGAACTTCAAGGCCTTCATGGACCACCCGGTCCCGGGCAAGGCCGAGCCGCCGAAGGCGCAGGAGATCTACAAGGTCCTCGACAACGTGATGTCCGGCATCCTCACCAACAAGGACGCCGACCTCGACAAGCTCCTGTCGACGGCGGAGACCCAGGTGAACCAGGTCCTCGCCCACCAGTGACCCCCGCGGCGCCGGGCGGTCTCCCACCGCCCGGCTCGCGAGCGCGCCCCACGGGCCCCCTTCCGGATCCTGCGGATCCCGCCGGAGGAGGGTCCCCGCCCGCCTCCTCCCGGCGGGCCCGGCGCCTGTCCGCCCCCGTCACGCATCCGGACCGTCGCGTCCGGCG
This sequence comes from Streptomyces sp. 3330, assembly GCF_031456635.1. Lineage (NCBI taxonomy): Bacteria > Bacillati > Actinomycetota > Actinomycetes > Kitasatosporales > Streptomycetaceae > Streptomyces > Streptomyces sp. 3330. The sequence continues at coordinate 105,346 of NZ_JAVDVA010000020.1, read as the reverse complement.
ACACCGCAGTCCGACCGAGGAGCACCCATGTCGGCCCCCACCCTCACCCAGGACCCGGCGGCCAAGGAACGCCGTCCCCGCCGTCCCCGCCGCCCGCGCGCCGGCGCCGTCCGGCCCCCGGCCGGAGGCCTCGGCAAGGCCCTGCGCCGCAACGCCACCGCCCACGGATTCCTCATCGGGGCCGTGCTCTGCTTCGCCTTCTTCTCCTGGTACCCGATCGTCCGCGAGTTCCTGCTGGCCTTCCAGAAGACCGAGGACGGCGAGGTCAGCTGGACCGGCTGGGACAACTTCGTCACCATCTGGAACGACCCCGCCTTCGGCCAGGCCTGGCGCAACACCGTCTGGTTCACGGCCCTGGCCCTCGTCCTGGGCTTCGCCGTCCCCTTCGTCACGGCCCTCGTCATCAACGAGTTCCGGCACGGTCAGGGCTATCTGCGGCTCCTGGTCTACCTGCCCGTCATGCTGCCGCCCACCGCTTCGGTCCTGCTCTTCAAGTACCTGTACGACCCCGGGTACGGCATGTTCAACGAGGTGCTGGACGTCTTCGGCGTGCCCGCCCAGCAGTGGCTCCAGGACCCCGACACGGCGATGCTCTCCGTCGTCGTCGCCTCCACCTGGATGAACATGGGCGGCGCGACCCTTATCTACCTGGCCGCGCTCCAGAGCGTCCCCGGCGAACTGTACGAGGCCGCCGAACTCGACGGGGCCGGCATGCTGCGCAAGGTGTGGCACGTGACGATCCCGCAGACCCGGCTGATCCTGGCGCTGATGCTGCTCATGCAGATCATCGCCACGATGCAGGTCTTCATCGAGCCCTTCCTGCTGACCGGCGGCGCCGGACCCGAGGGGTCCACCACGACCGTCGTCTACCTGATCTACCAGTACGCCTTCAACTTCAACAACTACGGCGCCGCGGCGGCGCTCGGTCTGATCCTGCTGGTCACGCTGGCCGTCTTCTCGGCCGTGTACATCAGGCTCAACCGCGCCACGGAAGAGTAGGACCGGGGGAGACACGGACATGTCCACACGCACGCTCATCTCGCCCGCCGCGCTCGCCCGCCCGCGCGGCAGGCTGCTCTACTGGCTGTGCTTCGCGCTCGTCGTCGTCCTGTTCACGCTGGCCTTCCTCGGCCCGCTCTACTGGATGGTGTCCGGCGGGCTCAAGACCACCCAGGAAGCCGTCCAGACACCCCCGACCTGGGTGCCCGGCTCCGTCCACCCGGAGAACTACCAGCGGGCCTGGGAGGTCATGGACCTCGCCCGCCTGCTCCTGAACACCCTGTACTACGCGTTCGGCGCGCTCGCCTTCCAGCTGGTGCTGGACGTCGCCGCCGCCTACTCCCTGTCCAAACTGCGGCCCGTGCTCGGCAGGGCGATCCTCGGGATGATGCTCGTCACCCTGATGATCCCGGCGACCGTCCTCGTCGTACCGCAGTACCTCACCGTGCTGGACATGCCGATCGTCGAGCGCAACCTGCTCAACTCGCCCTGGGCGATCTGGCTGCCCTCGGTGACCAACGCCTTCAACATCTTCCTGCTGAAGCGGTTCTTCGACTCCATTCCCAAGGAGCTCCTGGACGCGGCCTCCATGGACGGCGCGGGTCCGCTGCGCGTCCTGTGGTCGGTCGTCCTGCCGATCTCCCGGCCCATCCTCGGCGTGGTGTCGATCTTCGCGGTCGTCGGTGTCTGGAAGGACTTCCTCTGGCCGATGCTGGTGCTGCCCGACCCCACCGGCCAGACCCTCGCCGTCGGCATCTACTCGCTCGCCACCAGCGTGCCCGAGAACGTGCTGATCGCCGCCCTCACCATCGCGTCCCTGCCGACCTTGCTGCTGTTCCTGGTCTTCCAGCGCAACATCATGAGCGGACTGACCGCGGGCGGCCTCAAGGGCTGAACCCGACCGCTTTGCCGGCACCGGCGTTCCCCGACCCCGACCGCCGGCCGAGGGTGCCGCGCCCGCCCGGCCCGTCGGCGCCCCTTCCGATCCTCCGCCGCCGCCCCGTGTCCGACGCCCCGCCGTGCGGGGCGGCGGCGGAGAACCACCCCTGCCCCGAAAGGACCGTCACGTGGCAGCCCCGCACCCCGACAGGACCCCCGCCCCCTCGGACGACTGGTGGCGTGGCGCTGCCATCTACCAGGTGTATCCCCGCAGTTTCGCCGACGGCGACGGCGACGGCACCGGGGACCTGGCGGGCGTACGGGCGAGACTGCCCTACCTCGCCGAACTCGGCGTCGACGCCATCTGGTTCACCCCCTGGTACCTCTCCCCGCTCGCCGACGGCGGCTACGACGTCGCCGACTACCGCACCATCGACCCCGCCTTCGGCACCCTGGACGAGGCCGAGAAGCTGATCCGGGAGGCCCGCGCGCTCGGCATCCGCACCATCGTCGACATCGTCCCCAACCACGTGTCGGACCAGCACCCGTGGTTCCGGGCCGCGCTCGCCGCCGGACCCGGCAGCCCCGAGCGCAAGCTGTTCCACTTCCGTCCCGGACGCGGCGAACACGGTGAACTGCCGCCCAACGACTGGCCGTCGCAGTTCGCCGGCCGGACCTGGACCCGGGTCGAGGACGGCGAGTGGTACCTGCACCTGTTCACCCCCCAGCAGCCCGACCTCAACTGGGCCCACCCGGCGGTCCGCGAGGAGCACGAGGACGTCCTGCGCTTCTGGTTCGAACGGGGCGTGGCCGGCGTCCGCATCGACTCGGCCGCCCTGCCCGCCAAGGACCCCGACCTGCCGGACTTCGTCGAGGGCCGCGACCCCCACCCCTACATCGACCGCGACGAACTGCACGAGGTCTACCGCTCCTGGCGGCGTGTCGCCGACGCCTACGACGGCGTCTTCGTCGGAGAGGTCTGGCTGCCGGACGCCGAACGCTTCGCCCGCTATCTGCGCCCCGACGAACTGCACACCGCCTTCAACTTCAACTTCCTGGCCTGCCCCTGGGACGCGGACCGGCTGCGTGCGGCCATCGACGACACCCTGGCCGAGCACGCCCCGGTCGGCGCGCCCGCCACCTGGGTGCTGTGCAACCACGACGTGACGCGCACGGTCACCCGCTACGGCCGCGCGGACACCGGATTCGACTTCGCGACCAAGGCGTACGACACCCCGACCGACCTGACGCTCGGCACCCGCCGGGCGCGCGCCGCCGCCCTCCTCACCCTCGCGCTGCCCGGCTCCGTCTACCTCTACCAGGGCGAGGAACTCGGCCTGCCCGAGGCGGACATCCCACGGGAACGCATCCAGGACCCGATGCACTTCCGCTCCGGCGGCGCCGACCCCGGCCGTGACGGCTGCCGGGTGCCGCTGCCGTGGACCGCCGACGCCCCCTACGCGGGCTTCGGCTCGCGCACCGAGCCCTGGCTGCCCCAGCCCGCGGGCTGGTCCGCGTACGCGGCCGACCTCCAGGCCGCCGACCCCGGCTCGATGCTGGTCCTCTACCGCACCGCGCTGCGGCTGCGCCGCGCCGAGGCGGGCTTCGGCGACGGCCCGCTGGAGTGGCTCCCCGCCCCCGCCGGGGTGCTCGCCTTCCGTCGGGCGCCGGGTCTGGTCTGCGTGGTGAACCTGGCCGCCGCCCCGGCCGCCCTCCCCGAGCATGAGCACGTCCTGCTCGCCAGCGGCCCGCTGGACGACGCGGGCCGGCTGCCGGGCGACACCGCGGTCTGGCTGCGCGCGTGAGCGACCCGGGCACCGTCGCCGGACCGGGGCCCTCCCGCCCCGGTCCGGCGACGCGGGGGAGCGGCCCGCCGTCGCGCCCGGCCGGCGGCGAGGCCGCCGCGATGATGACGGCCGCGGACGTGCTGTCCGTGCCGACGTCGCTGCGGCGCGCGGGCGCCGAGGTCCGGGCCGGGGGCGGCCGGGGCATCGACGCCCTGGCCGGGGTGCAGACCCGCGACCACCGGGACCTGGACCTGATGCACCGCCTGGACCAGGAGCCCGGCGTGGTGGCCGCCCCGGCCGCTGCGGGATTCACCGAGACCCTGGACCAGCGGCCCGTGCGGTTCGTCGTCACGGACGCCACCGGACGGGAGATCGACCTCCACCCGCTGGTGTTCGCCGCCGACGGCTCCGCCGCCCAGGCCTCGTTCGACCCCGGGCGCCGCTCCCTGCCCGGCCGCCTGCTTGGTGACCGGCGTCATCGGCGCGAGCGCGGTCCCGTGCCCCTCCGCCGCCCAGCGGGTCTCCCTTCCACCCGGGCTACGAGCCGACCGGCCGCGACCTGCACGACATGGGCTCCCGCGCGAGCCGTTCGGCATCGCCACCCCCTTCGGCCCGTGAGGCGGGATCAGGAGTGGCGGGAGTGCAGGGGATCATGGGCGACCTCGTCGGGACACCGCTCCCCGGGCCGCCGTGTCCGCCGGTCGCGCCGCCAGTCCACGGTCGCGAGGGCCAGCGCGGCCCCCATCCCCGCCAGGGCCGCGATCAGGGCGACGCCGAGGGCGCCGCGGTAGTCGTCGCCGCCGCCCAGCGCCAGGTAGTACAGGCCGGGCAGGGCCGCGGTGCCGACCGCGGCGCCGAGGCGTTGCCCGGTCTGGAGCGCGCCGCCCGCCGCGCCCGCCATCCGCACCGGCACGTCCCGCAGGGTCATGGTGATGTTCGGCGAGACCACGAAACCGCCGCCGATGCCGCCGAGGAAGAGCAGCGGGGCCGCTGCCCAGGGGGCGATGCCGAGGGGGGCGAAGCGGAGCAGCAGCGCGGCGCCGCCCAGGCCGGTGATCACGCCCGTGAGGCCGCACACGGTGAGCAGCCGGCCGAACCGGTCCACCAGTCGGCCGGCGACGACGGCCGCGCTCGCCGATCCGATCGCGAAGGGGGTCACGGCGAGGCCGGACCGCAGCGGCGAGAAGCCGAGCCCGCCCTGGTAGAAGAGGGCGAAGACCAGCCAGACCCCGCTGAAGCCGATGAAGTACAGGGTGCCGACCCCGGCGCCGACGGCGTAGCCGCGCACCGTGCTGAACAGGCGGGGGTCGAGCAGCGGCTGGGCGTCCCGGGCGACCAGGCGGCGCTGCCACCAGACGAAGACGCCGAGCAGCGCGGCGCCGAGGAGGAACAGCCGCCACAGGCGGCTCAGCCCGCCGGAGTCCGCCTGGACCAGCGGATACATGAGCGCGAGGACGCCTGAGCCGAGGAGCAGGACGCCGGGCACGTCCACGTGCCCCCGGCCGGACGAGCGGGTGCGGGGCAGCAGCCGCCGGCCGAGCAGGACGGCCAGGATGCCGATGGGCACGTTGACGTAGAAGATCCAGCGCCAGCCCTCGGAGCCGGAGGCGAGCGCGAGGATGGCGCCGCCGGTGAGCGGGCCGACGGCGGAGGAGATGCCGACGGTGGCGCCGAAGATTCCGAAGGCCCGTCCACGTTCGGCGCCGCGGAACATCTGCTGGATGAGCGCGGAGTTCTGCGGAGCCATGAACCCCGCCGCCAGCCCCTGGGCGAGGCGGGCGACCACCAGCCAGGTGATGTCGGGGGCGGCGCCGCAGGCCGCGCTGAAGAGGACGAATCCGCTGAGGGCCAGCAGGAAGATGCGGCGTCGGTCGAGGGCGTCACCGAGACGGCCCGCCGTGACCAGGGCGAGGGCGAAGGTGAGGGCGTACCCGGAGACCACCCACTGCACCTGGGCGGCGGAGGCGTGCAGCTCGCGTTGCACGGTGGGCAGGGCGACCGCCACGATCGTCACGTCCAGCAGGCTCATGAATCCGGCCACCAGGGTGACCCAGAGGGCCCGCCACCGGTTCGGGTCCTGCTCGGTACCGCTCTCCCGAGCGGACGCGCTGCCGTTCTTCGCCGACGCCGTCACAGAGCCTCCTCTTGCGGGGCCGCGTCCGGAACCACCTGGTCACGCGGTGGAGGCCGGCCCGTCGTGCCCCCGGTACCCCTGCGCCGTCGTCCGGCACCCTGTTCGTCCCGCGGTGTCCTCAGTGCATTCTGGGCCGCGTCGATCCTCCGGCGCATACCGGACCTACTGCCCCGGATCGCCCAGGGTGCACCGGCGCGGCGTGCCGCCGTCGCCGCGGTCCTGCCCCGCGGCGTCCGCGGTTACGGGCCGAGCACGCCGCGGGCGGCGGTGAACAGGCGGGCGCAGCGCTCGGTCATGGCGTCCGCCGACTCGTCGGGATGGTGGATCCACCAGCGGATCAGGGCGGTGGCCAGACCTCGCCAGGCATGGCTGAGCGCGTCGGCGTCCAGGGCGTCGAAGGACTCGGCTGCCAGGAGCACGTCGGCGGTGCCCGCGGCCGCGCACTCGTCGATGGCGCCACGGTAGGCCCGTGCGCGGCGGGCCGCCTCGCTGTCCGCCGGGACCGAGGTGTCATAGAGGACGAACCACGCCTCCCGCCGTCCTTCGAGAGCGGTGAAGACGCCGTGCATGACCCGGAGCGGGGTGGACCGCGCGACGGCGGTCGCGGGGGCCGGGGCCGCCCCGGCGCGTTTGCCGGCGGAGCTCTTCCCGGCCGTGCCCTCTGCCGTGTCCTCCGTCGTGCCGTGCCGCGGGGTGTCGTCCATGGCGGTCCGGATGGCCGACAGGATCCGGTCGGCCGCCGGGACGAGGCAGGCGAGGTACAGGTCGTGCTTGGCGCCGAAGTACTGGTGCAGCAGCGTCTTGGTGACACCGACGCGAGCCGCGACGGCGGCGAGCGAGGTGCCCTCGTAGCCGTTGCGGCCGAACTCCTGGGTCGCGGCGGCGAGGATCTGCTGCTCGCGTCGGGCCCGCGGGACGCCTTTGGTGCCTGCTCGTGCAGCGGGGGTTGTCACGGACCGAATTTACCATAGGGTAATTTACCGCACGGTAAGTTCGATGAGGGAGCCTGCCCATGCCCGGCACCACCGCACCGCGCCCCGTCCGCGACCGATCCTGGTGGGGATGGGGGTGGGCCGACGCCCACCCGGACGACGCCGCATGCCGCGCGCTGGGAGCTCTGGTCCCCGGCACCCTGGCGCGGCCGCTGCCCCTGCCCCGGGTGGCCGATCTGCCCATCGGCGCACCCGCCGTCGAGCCGCCGCGCAGCCTCGCGCCGCTCGTGACGCACGATCCCCCGGCCCGTGCCGCCCACGCCATGGGCAAGGCCTACCGCGACGTCGCGCGCGCCCTGCGCGGCCGGCCGGGCCGGATCCCCGACCTGGTCGCCCACCCGGCCTGCGACCGGGACGTGGCCGAACTGCTGGAGTGGGCCGCCGAGCGCGAGGTCGCCGTCATCCCCTACGGCGGCGGCTCGTCGGTCGTCGGCGGGGTCGAATACCGGGGCAGGGCCCACCGTGCCGTGCTGTCCCTGGATCTGACGGCCATGGACCGCGTCCTGGAGGTCGACACCGTCAGCCGCGCCGCTCGCATCCAGGCCGGGATCCTCGGCCCCGCGCTCGAAGCCCGGCTCCGCCCGCAGGGGCTGACAATGCGTCACTTCCCGCAGAGCTTCGAGTTCTCCACCCTGGGCGGGTGGCTGGCCACCCGCGCGGGCGGCCACTACGCCACCGGGCGCACCCACATCGACGACTTCGCCCAGTCCCTGAGCGTGGTCACCCCCGCCGGCACCAGTGCCTCCTGGCGACTGCCCGCCTCCGGAGCCGGCCCCTCGCCCGACCGCCTCTTCCTCGGCTCCGAAGGCTCCCTCGGCGTCATCACCGAGGCGTGGATGCGCTTGCAGGAACGCCCCCGGCACAAGGCCTCGGCCTCCGTCTCCTTCACCGATCTGCACGCCGCGCTGCCCGCGGTGCGCGCACTCGCCCGGTCCGACCTCGCGCCCGCCAACTGCCGTCTGCTCGACTCCGGCGAGGCCGCGCTGTCCGGTGCGGCGCGGGACGGCCGCGCCGTGCTCGTCATCGGGTTCGAATCCGCGACGGCGCCCGTGGCGGACCGTCTCGGCCAGGCACTGGACCTGGCCCGCTCCCACGGCGGACACGCCGTCGGCCCCGCGTCCTCGGGCGCCCCCGGGGACACGGCCGTCGGCGCGTGGCGCTCGGCCTTCCTGCGGATGCCCTACCTGCGGGACGGCCTCGCCCGGATGGGAGCCGTCACCGAGACCTTCGAGACAGCCACCACCTGGGACCGCCTGCCCGCGCTGATCGACGCGGTCCGGCAGGAGGTCGGCGCGGCCGCGCTCGAGGCCACCGGACACCCCGCGATGGTCAACTGCCGTCTCACGCACGTCTATCCCGACGGCGCCGCGCCCTACTTCACCGTGATCGCCGGTGGACGCCCCGGCGACGAGGTGGCGGTCTGGGACGACCTCAAGGCCGTCGCGAGCGACGTCCTGCATCGCCACCGCGCCACCATCACCCACCACCACGCGGTCGGCCGCGACCACCGCGCCCACTACGACCTCCAGCGTCCGGAGCCCTTCGGTCTGGCCCTGCGCGCGGTGAAGCAGGCACTCGACCCGCGGGGCGTCCTCAACCCCGGTGTGCTCGTGGGCGATTGACCGCGTCTGGCGAACGGCGGACCGATGCGCCGCCGTTCCTCTCGCCTCCCGGGCCGCCACCTCGTGCCGGCGGACGGTGGCCGTCGTCCGGGGGCGCTGTACGGAGAGGGACCGAAAACCCCGATGCCCCGGCCGCGGCGGGTCGGTAAGGTCGGGTCCGTGCAGGTGCGCAGGCACCGGATACTTCGCCTGTCAAGCGGGAGACGCGGGTTCGAATCCCGTCACCGGTTCCGATCCGACCGGTGTCGTCCAGTGGCCCAGGACGCCTCTGTTCCGTTGCCGACTCAGACCTCTGCACACCTCTGCGACCCGGGCGGAGCACGGTACACCGCCCAGCGGCGCACGGCGCTCCGCCCGGGCTCGTGCGGTGCCGTGGCGCCGGCCGTGAAGGGCCGACGCCACGGTCTCGGTCACCGGACCGTCAGCGCACGGCGCCGATGCGTTCGACGCGCTCGTCCACGCCGTTGCGGAGTTCGCTGAGCGTGGTGCCGGGCGGGGCCACCTTCGGTGCCGAGGACGGCGGCTGGATCTCGTCCGCACAGGTCTTGCCCTTGGCCGGGACCTTCAGGTCGACCAGGTAGCCGACCACCGCGTCCGTCGCGCAGGCGCTCCGCCCGAACGCGGTGTGCCCCTCCGCCTCGAACGTCAGCAGCGCTGCGTTGTCGAGCTGTCGCGACAGCGCCACCGCGTCCTGGTACGGGGTGTCCGGGTCACCGGTGGTGCCGAGGACCAGGATCGGCGCCGAGCCCTTGGCCCGGTAGGAGCCGTCGTAGCGGCTGACCCGCTCGCCGGGCCACTGGACGCAGGCGGTGGCGTGCTGGTGGTCGTAGGTCGGCGGACCGTAGGCCATCGCGGGGCCGAGCAGCGGCGCGTCCTTCGCGTTCGCCGTCACGTTGCGCTTCAGCCGCCGCAGATCGCGCGGGTAGTCCCGGTCGACGCACTCCACGGCCACGTTCGGGCCGAGGAAGTCGAAGCTCGCCGGGGAGGGCGGCCGCAGCAGGAAGGAGGTGTTGTCCCGCAGTTGGGCCTTGCGCAGCGCCGCGCCGAACGAGGGCCAGATGACCTTGCCCTCGTTGATGTTGAACATCAGCCGGTAGACCAGCGTGTAGCCGTTGGCCTGGCCGCCGTTCGCGGTCGGCACCGGAGCGGCGTCCAGATCAGCCTTCAGCTTCTCGAACGCCCCGCGCGGGTCGCCGTCGCCGAACCCGCAGGTCGCCTGATCGGCGGCGCACCAGTCGAGGAATCGGCCCATCGCGCCGTCCAGCGCCAGATACTGCGGCCGGTCGTAGGCGTACGGGCGGTTCGCGTAATGGTCCGGGTCGTAGGCGCCGTCCAGCGTGAGCGCCCGCACCCGCTTGGGGAACATGGCCGCGTACACGGTCCCGATGTACGAGCCGAACGACCGGCCGTAGTAGGTGAGTTGCTGCTCGCCGAGCGCCTGACGCAGCAGGTCGATGTCTCGCGCGACGTACTCGGTGCCGATGTACGGAAGCAGTTCGCCCGCGTTGTCCTGACACGCCTGGTCGAACTCGGCGGCCTGCTGCAGCGCCGGCTCGTAGGCGTCCGGGCCGGGCACCCCCTTGGCCTCGGTGACCGCCCGGGTGTACCGGGCGTCGTCGAAGCACGTCAGCGCCGAACTGCGCCCGACACCCCGCACGTCGTAGCCGAAGACGTCGAACGAGTCGCGGAGCGCGGCCGGCAGGTCCGCGTAGTTGTTGCGCACGAAGTCCACGCCGGAGTTGCCGGGCCCGCCCGGCTGCATGAAGAGCGTGCCCTTGCGCTTCGTGTCGTCCGCGGCCTTCTTGCGGATCACCGCGAGGGTGATGGTCCTGCCCTGCGGCTCGCGGTAGTCGAGCGGCACGTCGGCGTTCGCGCATTCGAAGCCGCCCTGGCAGTCGGTCCAGGCGAGTGACGGCACGGGCGGCTTCCCCGGTGTCTTCGGTTCGGCCGTCGCCCGGGTCGCCGTCCCCGTCCCGGCGACCACGAGCGCCGCCAACGCGGCTCCGAGGACGGTGAATCGCCCGAAGCGTCTCGGTATGCGATGTGGAGTTGTCATGGTGTCCTTCCCCCTGGGCTGCTGAGTGGCCGAGTGCTCACGGGTCGGGGTGAGTCCGGCTAGCTGAACAGAGGGGGAAACGGCGCCAGAGGTGCCACCGCGTCCGAAATTCCGTGGAAATTGTCCACCGCAGGGGCGGAGTTTCTCCTTCCGGCGGGTGACGACCGGCCCCGGGGCGAGCGCTCCGGACGGGGTTCTCCGACGGGCCGGTCAGTCAGGCTCTCCGCCTCGGCGGTGGGACAGCACGTTGACCACGCGGCCGTTGGGGTCGCGCACGAAGAACCGCCGTACTCCCCACTCCTCGTCCCGCAGAGGGTGGACGATCTCCGCGCCGCTGTCCCGCATGAGTGCGTGGACCGCGTCGACGTCGTCCACCTCGACGCTCATGTCGGGGGTGACCGGGGCGGTCCTGTCGCTGCTCATGATGCTGACCTGCGCCGTCGGGTGAGACGGTGAGGCGAGCGTCATGATCCAGCCCAGATTCATGACTTCCTCGAAGCCCAGGAGGCCGTAGAACTCCCGGTTCTCCTGCTCGGCCTCCGACCGGATGACGGGCATGACACGGCGAACAACCATCGACGACTCCACTCGAACGGACACGGACGGACACGGACACGGATCATGGACTGTTCAGGGGTACTACGGCCACCCTGACATCGCACGCGCTCCTGGCGACCGAGGGATGGCGGCCGGGCTCCCTCCGGACGCGCCCCGGCCGAGGTGCCTCCCCCTCCCGGCGACCCTGCCGCACGCCACTGACCATCGAGGCTCCCTGTTCCGGCTGCCGTCGGCGCACCGTCTCGTCGATCCAGACGGGTGCGAACGGAGAGGTGCAGCCCGGGGGAGTCGGGTAGTCCTTGAGCACCTCCAGGCGCTCACCGATGCCCATGGCGCGGTCGCGGAGTCCGGCGTGTTCGATCCCGATCTGGGCCAGGCAGTGGTTCATCGCCCACTGGAGGCGGTCCGGGGCGTCCTTCATCTCCGCCTCCCCGACGTCGAGCAGTGCCGCGAGGTCGAGGCCGAAGGGATGGGCGATGGCGCAGAGGATGACCCGCCGCGGGCCGCTCACCAGGGAGGAGATCGTCCGTCAGGCTCTGGTGCCGGCCGAGGCGGAGGGTCTGGACACGCTGTCGCTTCGACTCGGTCCGCCGCCGCGCCGCTGCACGTCGGTAGTCCGTGGCCGACGCTCGGCGTGCAGCGGCGGCCGCGCGCGGTGAGTCCCGGCCCGGCCCCCTGGGCTCCTCGCTCAAGCGGGTTGCGGGGTGAGGCGTTTGTGGCCCTTGCGGTCGTAGTACGTGGTCATGCCGAAGCCGAAGAGGAGACCGAGGGCCGCGCCGATCGCGATCATGGTCCAGGCGCGGGTGAGTCCGGCGTCGCCGCGCGCGTCGAAGTAGAGGATGGCGCGGACGCCGTCGCTGAGCTGGCGCATGGGCTCGAAGTGGGACAGGAAGCGGTAGAACTCGGGGACGGCCTGGAGCGGCACGGTGGCGCCGGACGAGGGCAGACCGAGCACGATGAACACGAACATGGACACCAGCTGGCCGATCCCGCCGAAGGCCGCGTTGATGGCCTGGACGCCGAGGCCGACCGCCAGGGCCGCGCAGTACGAGTAGATCCACAGCAGGGGGATGTGGGTGGCGTCCATGCCGAGGACGCTGACGCAGGCGAGCAGCACCAGGGAGACACTGAGGACCGTGATGCCGGCCGTCATGAGCATTTTCAGCAGCAGCGTCTGCGTGCGGCTGATCGGCACCGTGGGCAGCCGGGTGTGCCAGGGGCCGATCTCGTTGTCCGCGTAGCCGAGCGCGGTGTCCACACCGTTGCTGATGACGTTGCCGCCCATGAATCCGGCCAGTACGAGCAGCAGGGTGTAGTAGAAGGCGCTCAGGCCGAGGCCGCTGTTGTCGCCCAGGGGGTGGCCGACCTGGGTCACGACCTTCACCGGGTCTGCGAGCAGCAGCCCGGTCGTGGGGTTCGCTCCCGGGGCGGCGGCCGTCAGCTGTTCGCCGATGGTCCGGGAGGCCTGCTGGGCCGCCGTGGTGGTGATCTTGCTGGCCAGGGAGGAACCGAGGCTGCCCTTGGCCGGGTTGGTCAGCACGGTCATCGTGGGGCGCGCGGTCGCCTCGGCGCCGGTGAGTGCGGTGACGGAGTCGGTGAAGTCCGCGGGGATGACCAGAGCGCCGTAGACCTTGCCCGCGTTCAGCTCGTCCTGGGCCTGGGCCCGGGTGAGCTGCCGCCAGTCGGCCGAGTCGCTCGACGTGTCCGAGGTGATGGCCGCGGCCACCTGGGTGCCCAGGTTCTGCTTCTGTCCGCTCGGCGGCTTGCCGGTGTCGCTGTTGACGAGGGCGATCGGCAGGTCGTGCAGGTCGCGTTGGGGGTTGACGATGCCGCCCATGTACAGCAGCGACAGCAACAGGGCGAGCAGGCCGGTGAGGACCGTGGGCACCAGCCACAGCTTGGGGCGGCGCAGGAGCGTGGTGGCGTGGGCGAGCGGGACGGTGTCGGGGGGCGTGCCGTCGGCGGTCATGGTTCTCCGTCGTGTCGGGGACCTGGCGGGCGGGCGTCCGCTCGGGGCCGGCCGCCGCGGGCTGCCGGCCGGGGTCGGGGAGATGCGGCGAGTCGTCCCAAGTCTCGCCGTCCGGTGGCCCGGGGGAGTGCAGACAGTCTGTCCGGGCGCGGGGCACCAGCCGGATGGGGTCACCACGCACGCCTCCCCGGCCGTCCGGCGGCGTCGGCCGCTCGGCGGACGCCCCGCTACGCGCTCGCCCGTGCCTTCTCGTACAGGTCGGGGTCGTGGGAGTTGACGATGATGAGGCCGGGGTCGGCGCGCCGGTACAGCTCGGCCAGCCGGGCGTGGTTGTCGCGCACCTGCTTGCCGTCGTGGGCGACGACGGCCTCCGCCCGGCGCAGGGACGCCGGTATCGCGGAACGGCCGTCCAGGGTGCCGCGGTGGTAGAAGGCGTCACCGGCGTGCAGGAGCCGGCGCGGGCCGGTGTCGACCGCGACGGCGGCGTGGCCGCGGGTGTGGCCCGGAAGGGCGATCAGGACGATGCCGGGAGCGATCATGTCGAGTTCCCGGGCCGCGGCGAACCCGCGCCACCGGTCGCCGTCGGGACGGTGTTCGACGAGTTTCGGGCCGTGTGCCCACTGCGACCGCCGGAAGCGGATCCGCTCGCGCCGGGACGGGGCGTGCACCGCTCCGCGCGCCTCGTCCGCCGTCAGGTGGACGTCGGCGCCGGGGAAGTCGGAGAGGCCGCCGACGTGGTCGACGTCGAAGTGGGTGAGCACGACATGGCGGACGTCGTCCCGGCGGAACCCGAGCCCTTCGACCTGCCGGACGGCCGTCTCGCCGGGTGCGAACAGCGGCCGCACGACGTGCCGCGTCGGTCCGACACGCCGTCCGGGGTCGGCGATGTCGTCGAGACCGAAGCCGGAGTCCACGAGCACCAGGCCGTTCGCGGTCTCGATCAGCAGGACGTGGCAGACGAGCCGGGGGCTGCCGGGGGGTCGCATGGTGCCGCAGTTGAGGTGGTGGACCTTCATGCAGGGCGTCCTCGGAGGGCGGAGAAGGGGAGTCGTCGCGCTTGCGGCGTATGGTAACCCCGGCTCCGGGCGAACTTACGACATCAGTATCGATCCGCCCATCCGCCGATCCGCCGGTGACGACCCGTCATGAAATGGCGTGGCCCCGGGGCGGACACCGGCCGTGGCTGTCCGGGCCGACGCCGCCGGACAGCCGGACCGGTGGCCCCTGTCAGGCGCTCACGATGCGCCACCGGTTGTCGGCGGTGCCGTCGTCGGGGGCCTGGACGGCGAAGGCTCCGACGGCGGTGGAGTCGCCCGCGACACCGAGCAGCTTGCCGCTGTGCGCATTGCGGATCTTGTAGGTGCCGTCGCCCTGGTCGAGCAGCGTCCACCGGTGGTCCGCGGTGCCGTTGTCCGACCACTGGAGCACGCTCGCGTCGTCCGCGGTGGACATGTTGAGCACGCCCAGGACCTTGCCGCTGTGGACGTTCCGGAAGCGGACCGCCGTGCCGTCCTCGACCATCTCCCAGTCGTGGTCGGCGGTCCCGCTGTCGGTCCACTGCAGGGCGAGACCGCCGTCGGCGGTGGACATGTCCTGGATGCCCAGCACCAGGTTGCCGGCCGCGTTGGCGAGGTGTACCCGGGCGACGCCGCCGGTGTTCCAGTAGACCGTGTAGGTGAAGCCGTGCGCGTCGTGGTTGGCGCGGAAGGTGTACAGCAGCCGGTCCACGTCCACGAACCGCAGGTAGGCGGCCGTACGGTTCTGGTTGTCCAGCCACCGGCTCGCGGTCAGCCGCACCTGGCCGAAGTCGAAGGAGTACGCGGAGACCCCGGTGTCGGCCCGGGCGGGCGGGACGGCCGCCTGTCGAACGTTGGTCGAGTCTTCGGCAAGCAGGGATGATAGACGCCCGGAGGAGTCGGTCAACACCCCGTGCCGCGATGTGACCGGATCACCGTCGCCACGGCTCAGGTCCGGCCGCTTCGGGAACGGGCCGTCAGGCTGCGCGCCCCGGCAGGCCGAGTTCCTCACGGGCTCCCGCCACCCAGCGCAGCACGCCGTGGGATCGGGTGCTCCCGGCCAGGTCCGTCGCTTCGTCGAGCAGGGCCGCCGCGTCGTCGCGACGCTCCTGCTGGGCGGCCAGATAGGCGAGCCCGACGAGGTTCGCCGCCACCCCCGGCAGGAACCCCAGCTCCCGGCGCAGCCGGGTGGACTCCTCCAGGTGCGCACGAGCCTCGTCCAGGCGCCCGGCCATGTGCTCGGTGAAGCCGAGGTGCCGCAGCGCGTAGGACATGGTCAGCCGGTCGCCGGCCCGGGTGGCGAGGTCCAGGGCGCGTGCGAAGGCGGGCACGGCGGTGTCGATGTCGTCGCGGACCACCTGGTGGAAGGCGCCGACCCAGAAGACCGCCTCGCCCTCGCCCCGTACGTCACCGAGCCGCCCGTACAGCTCCGCCGCACGCTCGAAGAGCTCCAGCTCCCGCGCGTCCTCGGCCCGCTCCTCCAGGAAGCGGGCGTGGATCACCCGGCCGCGGGCCAGCGCGAGGTGCGCCTCGACCTCGTCGAGGCTCCGGTCCGCCGACGCCGGCGCACTGCTGTCGCCGCCGAACACGGCACGCTCGTAGAGGAGTTCGGCTTGCTCGAGTCGCTCGTCGGCTGTCATCTTGTGATCCTAGCGACCGCGCGGGAGATCTCGACGCTCTGCGTGTCGCCGGGCGATCCCGGCCCCGGACCCCCTTCGGCCGCCCGGCTCCCAGAGATGACGGTCCGGCACCCGCAACCGCGGTCCGTGCTCTGACCGGGGCGCGGACGCGTGGGCCCCGGTGGGGCCCCGCAGGCCTGGTGTCAGGTGGTGTAGAGGTCGTAGGTGGGGGTGTGGTGGGGATCGGCGATGATGTCGAGGCGGGGGTCGACGGTGAGGATGGCCTGGTGCATGCGCTGGAGCTGGGGTGAGGGCTCGACGCCGAGTTCCTCGATGAGGCGCTGGCGCAGGCGGCGGTAGATGTCCAGGGCTGCCGCCTGTCTGCCGCAGCGGTAGAGGGCGAGCATGGCCTGGGAGTGGAGACCTTCGTGCTGGGGGTGGCGGGCGGTGAGGTGGGTGAGCTCGGCGGTGAGTTCGCTGTGGCGGCCGAGCCGGAGTTCGGCGTCGATACGGCGTTCCTGGGTGACGAGGCGGCTCTGGTGCAGCCGCATGGTCTCGATGCGCAGGACGGGCCCGTGGGGGACGTCGACGAGTGCCTGTTCCTGCCAGAGACCGAGGGCCTGGTCGAGGATGCGGGCGGCGTCGGCGTCCCGGCCGTTGTCGAAGGCTTGGTGGCCCTGGGCGCTGAGCTGTTCGAAGCGGTGGGCGTCGACGGCGTCGGCAGGGATCTGGAGGAGGTAGCCGCCGTAGCGGGTGGCGAGGACGTCCTTGGCGGTGGGGGCGGAGTTGCCCGCCCCGGCGGTCGCCGGGCCGTCGGCGCCGGGCAGGGCGTGGGCGAGCATGCGGCGCAGTTGGAGGATGTAGGTCTGGAGGGTGGTGAGGGAGCTGTCGGGGAGGTCGGTGTCCCAGATCTCCTCCATGAGGGTGGGGACGGGGACGACCTTGCCGGGCCTGAGGGCGAGGAGGGCGAGGATCTGGCGGGGCTTGCCCGCGGTGGGGACGACGCTTTTCCCGTCGATTTCGGCTTCGAGTGCACCCAGAACTTTTATGTCCATTGTTCCTCCGTACCGTTTGCGCGGTGCGTGACGGTCGGTTCGCAGCGATGATGTGGCATCGGACAGTCTCTTCGGTGGGGAGTTGTCGTGGAGCCTCCGCGGGGCGGCCGCGAGGAGGTCTGCAGGTTTTGTGGAGAGGGGTGCGAGGCGGCGCCGAGCGGTTCTCCAGCGGTATTCCAGAGCGGGCCGCGCAGTGGATCCGCCCGAGGCCGGACGCGGCACGTCCGAGCTGGTGGTCTGTGCGGGCGGGGGCCGGACGGCGGGCCGGTGCTGTCGCCGTTTTCGGCCAGGGATGCGGAAGGGCGGAGTCGGGCCGTCCGGCGCGCCGCGGATCCTCCTCGTCACAGCGCTGCCGGGGCCCGGCCGCGAGCGGGCCGGCTTGCCGCCCGCCTTCCTCCGAGGCGCAAAACTGCCCGCCCTTGGGGGGCGGCTGCCGCCGTGTCCGGTCGCCGCGGGTCCGGGCGACGCCCGCCCGTCCGCCGACCCGCGGGCAGGCTCGAACTCTCCTGGGGAAAGGGTCGACGCAGCCCTGGGTGAGCGGGCGGAACCCTGGCCTCCGTACGGGGCGTGCATCGGCACGCCGGGAAATCGCCGCGTATTTCCGGCGCGGAAGGCCCCATGAGTCCGCCGGCCCGGTCGTTCTCCGCCGGAAATGATTCCGTTTCCGATTTTCGCGCGGTTCGCGGGGATCCACCGCAAGCGCGGAAGTATCCCGCTACGCGTTGTTCATGGATTTCCCGGATCCCTGCGCGACGGCCGAGGCGGCGGCCCGGCGCCGCTCGCGACGGCCGTCCCGTGTCGTCATCCTCACGAGGTGACGGGGCCGTCGGGGCGCGCGGGCCGGACCGTGACGAGTCGGGTGAGGCCCGACACCGTCAGGACCCGTTCGAGCAGTGGACCGGCGATGAGTTCGATGCGGTCCGCGTGGGCGAACAGGACGTTGAGCCCCGCGCTGTCGAGGTACTCCACCTCCGTCAGATCGACGACGACCGGCCCCGGTACGCCGTCGATCGCGGCGGCGAGGGTGCCGCTGTTGCTCATGTCGATCTCGCCCGCGGCGGTCAGCAGGACACCGCCGTCGGAGTCCGTGCCGTGCGTGACAGTCAGCTGGGTGGGCATCACAGGATCCTCGTGTGCATCTCGACGGTGGTGCCCGACGGGCCGGGGCTGATGGTCACATGGCTCGACAGAGCCTTCATGATGCCGATCCCCCGGCCGCGGTGGGGCGTGGCGGCCGGATCGCCGGGCTTCCAAGTTCCGCTGTCCGCCACGATCACCCGGACGGTGTCGGCGGAGGCGTCGGCGTGCAGCCGGATGGTTCCGTCCGGGGAGGCGCGGTGGCCGTGCTCCACGGCGTTGGCGCAGGCCTCACCGGCGGCGATCAGCACGTCCTGCGCGGTGCGCGGCGGCAGGTCGCACCGGCTGAGCCACTCGCGCAGGGTGTGACGCGCGACGGCGAGCCGGCCGGACTCCGCCGGGAACGAGAACCGCAGCGGGCCCGGATGCCGGTAGAGCAGGAGGGCGACATCGTCGTCGTAGCCCCCGGTGGGGGCCAGTTCGGACATGACCAGGTCGGCCAGCTCACGGGCGGCCAGGTCGCGGCCGGCCCGCAGCACCTCGCCGGCCCGGCCGATCCCCGCGTCCAGTGACTGCCGTCGACGCTCGACCAGGCCGTCGGTGTAGACCAGGAGCGAAGAGCGGGCCGGGATCCGGCAGACGTGCTCGGGGCGCTCGTGGGAGGGGCGGATGCCCAGGGGGAGCGCGTTGGCGCTCTCGAGCAGGCGGGTGCCGCCGTCGGGCAGCGCGAGGACGCTCGGCGGGTGACCGGCGCTGGAGTAGGTCAGGCTTCCCGTCCGCGGGTCGAGCACGCCGCAGAAGACGGTCGTGCACATGGCCCCGGGGATGCCCTTGGCGAAGTGGTCGAGGGCCATGAGCGTGCCGGCGGGGCCGAGATCCTGGAGGAACAGAGCCCGGCAGGCACTGCGCAGCTGGCCCATCACGGTCGCCGCCTGCAGACCGCGTCCTACGCAGTCCCCGACCACGATGCCGATCCGGTCGCCCGGCAGGGCGATGACGTCGTACCAGTCGCCGCCGATCTCCAGCGGCGGGGTGGCGGGCTCGTAGCGCGCGGCGAAGCCCTCGGGCAGGAGGGAGGGACCGAGGATGGCGCGTTGGAGGGCGAGAGCGGTCTCGCGCTGCTGGTCGATCTGGTGGGCACGGGTGAGTGCCTGGGCCAGATGGCCGCCGAGCAGCGCCAGCAGCAGTTCGTCCTCGCGGCTGAAGCGGCGCGCCGGCTCCAGCTCGATCCACAGCGCCATGGGCCCCTCGGGGTGTTCGAGGAGGATCCCGGCCCCGCCCTCGCCGACCGTGGGCGTGAGGAGGGGGTGGTTCCGGAGGTCGACGAGGGCCCGCTGCCGCTCCGCCGGGAGGTCCTGCCAGGCCAGCGCGCGGGTGGCGGTGAGCTGCGGGTCGCCGTCCGCGGTGAACACCGCCGACAGGACGTGTTCGGCGTCCCACAGCTCCCGGAGCCGGTCCAGCGCCGCGGTGAGCGCCTGGTGCATGCCGACGGTCTCGGCGAGCCGGGTGCTGAGAGAGGCGAGTGCGCTCTCGCGCTGGATGGCATGCCGTTCGGCCGTGATGTCGCGGAACGTTCCCACGATCATCCGGCGGCCGCTGTCGGGATCGCGGGCGTCGTTGAAGGCGGCCCTGACGTACAGCCGGTGTCCGTCCCGGTGAGTGAGGGGGAGGGTGTGGTTGCCGCGTCCATGGGTGAGCAGATGGGCGAAGGTGTCCGCCACCGTGCGGTGGGCCGCGGGGTCGGCCGTGGCGTCCGGCCACCAGGGGTGGTCCGGCGGGTAGGGCAACCCCTCGGGGCCGTGGCCCAGCATGGTGGCGAACGCCGCGTTCACCTCCAGGACGGTGCCGGTGTCGTCCATGACGAGCAGGGCTTCCTGGAGCGAGTCCACCAGGGCGGCGCGCCACCGCACATGGTGGGTGCGCAGGCGTGCCAGTTCCACGTTGGCCCGCACCCGGGCCAGCAGCTCGGCCGCGGCGAAGGGCTTGACGAGGTAGTCGTCCGCGCCCGCCGACAGCCCCTCGATGGACGCCTCCTGGCCCGCCCGCGCGGAGAGCAGCAGCACGGGGACCGAGACCGTCCGGGTGTCCGATCGCAGGGCGCCGACCAGGGTGAGGCCGTCCATCAGCGGCATCATCACATCGCTGACTATCAGGTCCGGAGCCTCGGCGCGGGCGGCGGCCAGGGCCGCCAGACCGTCGTTCACCGCGTGGGTCCGGTAACCGGCGCCCGTGAGGATGCGGACCAGGTACTCGCGCATGTCGGCGTTGTCGTCGGCGACCAGGACGCGCGCGCTCACGGCCGGTCCGGCGGAAGGGGCGGAAGGGGACGAGGCGTCGGTCGCGGCCTTGTCCCGCACGGCCGTGCCGCCGGCGGCGGGGAGCCAGCGCAGGGCTTCCTGCACGTAGGGGACGGCGGCGGCCGAAGCGGACCGGCTCCCGGACGCCTCGTGGACGGCGTCCTCGGGCAGATGCGCGGACCCGAACGGCAGCCGGACGGTGAAACGCGTGCCCCGGTCCGGGGCACTGTCCGCCGTGATGGTGCCGCCGTGCAGCAGGACCAGCTCCCGCACGAGGGCCAGGCCGATGCCGCTGCCCTCGTGGGAACGGGCACGGACGCCGCTGATGCGGTGGAAGCGCTCGAACAGGTGCGGCATCTCGTCCGCGGCGATGCCGACGCCGGTGTCGGAGACCGTCACCACCGCCCGGTCGCCTTCCGCGCGGACCGTGACGCCGAGGGAACCCTCGAAGGTGAACTTGAGCGCGTTGCTCAGCAGGTTCAGCATCACCTTCTCCCACATGTCCCGGTCGACGTGGACCGGCCGGTCCAGCGGGGGGCAGTCGACGACGAGCTCGAGACCGGCCCGGTCGACGGCGGACCGGAAGACGCTGGCGAGTTCGGCGGTCAGCGCGGCCAGGTCCACCGGTTCGTAGCACGCCTGGACACGGCCCGCCTCGATGCGCGAGAAGTCGAGGAGGGTGTTGACCAGCTTCCCCAGGCGCAGCGCGTTGCGGTGGATCACCTCCAGTTCCTCCCGGACCTCGGCGTCGGCGTCCGCGAGGTGCCCGCGCAACTCCTCGACCGGTCCGGAGATCAGCGCGAGCGGGGTGCGGAACTCATGGCTGATGTTGGAGAAGAACGTGGTCTTGGCCCGGTCGAGTTCGGCCAGCTCCTCCGCTCGCTGCTGCTGCGCCCGGTAACTGCGGGCGGACGCGATCCCCGCGGCGAGATAGCCGGCGACGAGTTCGACGAATCCCCGGTGCTCCTCGTCGAGCGCGCGGTATCTGTTCAGCGCGGCGACGAGGAAGCCGTAGGGCGCGCCGCCCGGTTGCACCAGGGGCACGACCAGCGCCTGCTCGGGCGGCTGGGCCCAGGCACCGGTAGGCAGTTCCCCGATGACGTCGGCGTCCAGCGGCACGCACACGGACTCGCCGTCCGCGAGGGCCGCCACGGGCCACGGACCGGAGTCCTTCGGCGACAGCAGCTCCGCGGCGGCCGGCCGGCCCGCCGGCCATCCCGTCGCGCCGGCCAGCCGGGCGCCGTCCTCGTGCAGGAGATAGGTGAGCGTGAACGGCAGGTCCGCGAGGTTGCGTTCCAGCTGACGGCCGAGGAAGGCGAGCGTCTCCGCCTCCGTACGCAGGACGCTGGGGTCGGAGCCCAGGTCGCGCAGGGTCGCCATCCGGCGCGCGCCCACGACGCGCTGGGTCTCCTCGCTGACGACGCACAGCATGCCCACCACGGCGCCCGCGTCGTCCCGCAGCGGACTGTAGGAGAACGTGTGGTAGGTCTCCTCACGGTATCCGGAGCGTTCCAGGAACAGCAGCAGCGCCTCGTCCCAGGTCGACTCGCCCGAGGCGAGGACGTGGTCGATACGCGGGCTGACGTCGGACCAGATCTCCGACCAGACCTCGCGGGCCGGGCGCCCCAGTGCCCATGGGTATTTGCGCCCCAGCGTGTTGCGGCGATAGGCGGCGTTGCAGAAGAACGTGAGATCCGGGCCCCAGGCCATCCACATCGAGAACCGCGACGACAGCAGGATGCGCACCGCCGTCAGCAGGCTCTGCGACCAGTCGGCCGGCGGCCCGAGCGGGGTGGAGGCCCAGTCGACGCCCGCGAGATCGCCGCCGATGTCGGGATCGGCGGCGAAGGCCTCGGCCCAGTGGGCTCTGCTCGGATCGTTCACACCACTGTCCGCGTATGCCACCGGATACCCGCTTCCGCTTCTCGTCTGGGATCGACCCGCAAGCCCGCACGTCACCGCACCGAAGCCGTGCCGACTTCCCCGCCGGTCCTTTTCGCCACTACCGCACGCTTGTCCGCCAGGGACGCCGACAAATCTATTCCGCCGACTCCGCTCATCCGGATGCATCGCCGTTTCCGGTCGGGGTCCGTTCGCTCAACGCCCCGCGGGGCACGCTCCGCAGTGATCCGGTCACGGTCCGGCGCATCGCGGGCGCAGCCGGAGCGGCCCACCTGGACCAGGCTGCCGCGGCCTTCGAGCGCTCCTTGCTCCTGGACCCCGCCAACTGGTCCCTCCATCTGGACCTGGCGGACGTGCGGGCCGAGCAGGGCGACTTCGCCGCGGCCGCGAGCCTCGCCGAACAGGGCCTTGAGCACGGACCTCACGAGGTCTCCCTGCGCGCGGCCGGCGCCGCCTACCGCACACGCGCTTCCGGATGCCCCGACGACCTGAGAGCCCTGATCGCCCTGGCGCCGGAGGTCGCGAACACCACCTACCGGAACCTGCTGATCGACTACGCGTGCGCACGGCCCGAGCTGCCCCAAAGACTCGTCGCCCAGGCCCGCCGCATCCGAACGGACTGAAGGGGCGGTCGTGCCGACCGGTGGCGGTTGTGCCGACCGGTGGCGAGGGACGCCCGGTTCCACGTCACATGCGTCGCCCGACACCGCCTAGGTCGCGAGGGTCCGCCGCCGTGCGTGCGCCGCGGACAGCTCCGCCGCCGCTCGGCGGGCACGTTCGGCGAGATGGGGCGAGCCCCACGCGAGGGCGGTGCGTTCGGCCAGCGCGTAGTTCTCGGCCGCGGCCTGTTCCTCGCCGAGCAGCCGGTACAGGTCGGCGAGGGCGTGGCCGAGGGGCCGGGTCGCGTAGACCGCGCCGGCCGCCCCGGCCAGCTGGAGCCGCAGCGGCAGCAGATGCCCGACCAGCGCCGAGGCGGTGTCCCGGTCCCGGTGGAGGACCGCGAGCCGGGCGCGGAAATCGAGCTCCATGCCGTAGAGATGGTCGGTGACGGGCTCCGCGGGGAAGTCGACGGCGCGCGCCTCGTCGAACCTGCCGAGGCCGGCCAGGACGAGAGCGAGCGCCACCCCGACCGGGGCCCCGACGGCGTCGTACACACCGCGCATCACCGGCTCGATCTCGGCGGTACGGCCCTGGGCGAGCCGGATGGTGGTCAGTCCCAGCGTCCGCAGGCCCTGGGCATGGTGGGCCCCGACACGCTGCAACAGGTCGTCGGCCTCGGCGTACCAGGACTCCGCCTCCTCGAAGCGGCCCGCGACACTCGCCAGCATGGCCGAGGTCGCGGCGTTGATGCCCTGCGCCCACACCATCCGGTAGCGGTGCGCGAGCACCAGGCCCTGCGCGTTGTGGCGGCGTACCGCGGCCGGGTCGTTGAGCGTCGCGGCGGTCATGGCGTCGAGGTGCTGGCACACCCAGCGGTAGGCCGGGAGGTCGTGCGCACGGGCGAGTTCACGCAGTTCGGCGACCAGCGGAGGCCGTGCGTCACCCGGCGCCTCGTGCGGGAGCAGCTTGGCCGACGTCATCAACGCGGCGGCCAGCAGCCGCGGTTCGCCGTTCGCGCGGGCGAGCCGCAGCTGCGTGCGCGCCGCCTCCAGGGCCCGCGGCGGATCCTCCGCGGCCACCGCGTCCACGAGCGCCTGGAGCACACCCGCGCGGGCGGCGTCGTCCAGGGCCGGATCCGACGCCAGCTCCTCCAGACGGGCCAGCAGCGCGGGATCGTAGGAGCCGCCCAGCCTGCTGTGCCACGGCGAGGGTTCGATCCAGGCCCCGAAGGCCGCCGCGACCAGGTCGCCCCGGTCGGCCTGCTCGGCCAGTTCGACGGCCCGCCGCCGGGTGCGCCGGGCCGCGTCCGTCGACCCTCCCCGCACCTGCGCGCCGAGCAGCCGCACCAACAGGCCGACCGAGCGGTCGGGTTGCGCGTCGAGACCACCCGAGGCGGCGGCGTGCACCTCGATCGCCTGCTGGATCAGCCCTACGGCGATGTCATGGGCGTAGCGCCGCTCGGCGACCTCGGCCGCTCGCAGCGCGTAGCCGACGGCCAGAGGCGCGTCCGCGGGGTTGCCCGCGTGCGTGAAGTGGTGCGCCAGGGCGGCGAAGTCGTCGGGGCGATGGCGGCGCAGGACCCGGGCGATGCGCGCGTGCAGGCGCGCACGCCGCACGCCGGACAGGTCGGTGTACACGGTGTCACGGACCAGCGCGTGCACGAACCGGACGCGACCGGGTCCGGGCGCGGTCAGCAGATCCGCGGCCAGGGCGGCGTCCAGTCCCTCCAGCATCTCGTCCTCGGCCGTGCCGGCCGCGTCGACCAGCACGGACACATCGGCCTCCAGCCCCACGGCGGCGGCCAGGCGCACAGCGGACCGGGCGGCGGCGGGCAGCAGAGCCAGCCGTCTGCGCAGGACATCGCGGACGCCCTGGGGAACCTCCGAGATCGCCACCAGCGCGCCCTCGCTCGCCAGCAGGCGCGCGCTCTCCAGGACGTAGAACGGATTGCCGCCGGTCCGTTCGGCGAGCGCCGTCACCGTCGCCGCGTCCACGGACTCGCCGCAGACGGTGTCGACCATCGTGGCGACGTCCCGCGGCGACAGGCCGCGCAGCGCGATGCGGTGCGGCGCGCCCGGGGCGAGCTGGGCGAGCGTCTTGACCAGGTGCTCACCCACCTCGGCCGGACGGTAGCTGGCGACGGTGAGCAGAGGCACGTCCGTGACCGCGGCCGCCGCTTCGAGCAGGGCGAGCGTCTCACTGTCGGCGCGGTGCAGATCCTCCAGGACGACGGCCAGCGGCGACTCGGCGGCCGCGGCCCGCAGCCAGGCGGCCAGCGCGCGGTGCATCCGGAACCGCCCCGCGGTCGCCTCGTCCGGGCTCGTCGCGGGCACGCTCTCCGGCTTGCGCAGCAGCGCCGCCAGTTCCTCGGGCCGCGCCGGCGGCACATCGCGGGCCAGCGTGCCGAGCGCCTCCACCCACGCCCAGGCGGGCGGCGCGCCCTCGTACTCCGGACAGTGCCCGACCACCACCCGCCAGCCACCGGAGCGCAGCCGGTCCTCGACCCGGCCGAGCAGAGCGGACTTGCCCGCACCCGCCTCGCCGGTGACCAGCAGCACGCCGCCGCTCCGCCGTGCGTCCCGTGCGGCGGCGTCCACGGTGAGCAGCTCGCTGTCTCTGCCGACGAACAGGTTCTGCCCGGCCCGTGGCGGCTCCGCGACGTCGGAGTCCGGCCCGGTCACCGACTGCCCGGTCACCGACTGCCCGGACGCGGGCACGGTCACGGGCGGCGCGACATCCGGACCGGAGACGGACGCGCGCAGCACGTCGAGCCGCTGCGCGAGCACGGCCTGCTCCAGCTCCGCCAGCATCGGACCGGGATCGCAGCCGAGTTCCTCACGCAGCGCCCCCGCGGCGCGGCGCAGCGAGGAGAGCGCGTCGGTCTGCCGACCGCAGGCCCAGTGAGCGAGGACCAGCAGCCGCCACCCCTCCTCCCGCAACGGCTGCTCCCCGACGAGGAGTTCGGCCGCCAGCGCCGCCTCCGCAGCCCGCCCCGTCCGCAGATCGGCCGCCACGGCGAGTTCGCGGGCCTCGGTACGCAGCTCCGTCAGGAAGGCCACCTCCGACGCCGCCCACTCCTCGTCCGCGTGCTCCGCGAAGGCCGGCCCCCGCCACCACCCGAGCGCCTCGGCCAGCAGCCCCCGGGCCTCCTCGGCCGAGGCGCGACGCGCGCGGTTCACCCGCTCCTCGAAACACCAGGCGTCCACGGCGTGCCGGGGCAGCCGCAGCGCGTAGCCCGGGGGAGCGGTGACCAGCACGGTCGCCGGGGCGCGCGCGGGGCGCCCCGGCTCGAGCGAACGGCGCAGGTTCGACACATAGGCCTGCAGGGACACGGTGGCCTTGGCCGGCGGCGCTCCCCGCCACAGCTCCTCCGCCATCCGCTCGACCGGCACGACACTGCCACGAGCGGCTGTCAGCAGCGCCAGGACAGCCCGCTGCCGCGGAGTACCCAGTTCGACCGGCCTACCCCCGACATCGGCGCCCAGCGGACCCAGGACTCGAATGTGCAGCACGGCGCGGGAATCTACCCGAGTGGCCGCTCCGGTCCGTCAACAGACGATAAACACGATGCTCAGCCGCCCCAAGTGACGCTCCAAGCAGACGCCAAGAAGGCGGCGGACCCTGGGAGGCTGTTGCCGAAAATCCGATCGCTGGAGCCAGCAAGCGTGTCCCCCGACAGCACCATCGACGAACTTCCCACCGCATACCGTCCGTACACCCACGAGATGGTCGTGGTCCACCGGGTCTTCCGCCGCGAGTCGGCGCTTCTCCCTCGGCTGGTGCGCGCCGTGCCCGACGGCGGCACGACGCGCGCGACAAGGGTCGCGGAACACCTGCGTGAATACCTCGAAGGCCTGCACAGCCACCACTCCCTGGAGGACGAGCTGATCTGGCCGCTCCTGCGCGAGCGCGCCCAGGACGCCGCTCTCGTCGTCCGCATGGAGGAGCAGCACGAGCGCATCGACCGGAGCCTCGAAGCCGTCACCCAGTGGATACCCGCCTGGGAACCGGCGGCCGACCCCATCGCCGGCGAGGAACTGGCGCTGGCCCTCGACGAGCACCGCACCGCGCTGCTCGAACACCTCGACGACGAGGAGCGACTGGTCCTTCCGCTGATCGCCGAGCACCTGACGGTCGCCGAATGGGACCTGGTCGGCCGGCGCGGACTGGAGCGGGTCCCCAAGGACAAGCTGCTGTTCGCCCTCGGCGCGCTGCTCGAGGACGCCACCCCACCGGAGCGCGCCTCCTTCCTCGGCAGGGCCCCGCTGATCGGTCGTCTGCTGTGGAAGGCCGTCGGCCGGCGCCAGTACGCCACACCCTGCCGCGCCCTGCGCGCCCCCCTGGACGGGGGAGCAGCTCGGTGACCGTCCTCGACTCCGCTCCGCACGCGGTCCTCGACGCCTACCGCACCTGCGAGTTCGTCACGCTCGGCCGGGACGGCACGCCGGCGGCCTGGCCCACGGCCGTGCGACGCCGCGAGGACGGCACGCTCCTGCTGACCACGTCCCTGGCCTTCGCGCGAAAGGCCCTCAACGTACGCCGGGACGGACGCGTCGCCCTGCTCTTCTCCGATCCCACCGGCAGCGGCCTCGACCACGCCCCGCAGATCTTCGTCGCCGGACGGGCCGAGTGCCCCGACCAGATCATGACGGGGCCGCAGGGCGCCGAGGACTACTGGCGCATGCTCTTCGAGCGGCAGCCGCACAGCCGCTCGTACACAACCGCTCCGATGCGGCGGCTGATGGACTGGTACTACCTGCGCCTGCTGATCACCGTGACTCCCGACCAGGTGATCGTACGGCCGCCGCTCGCACCTCCACCGCTGCCCGAGCTCCCCGGCCCGCGCGGAGGGAACCCGTTGCCCGGAGCCGACCGGCTCGCCGGCTTTCCGAGCGCGGTCCTGTCCGCCCGCGACTCGTCCGGTGCGCCTGTTCTCGCGCGGACCCGGCCGGTACCCACGGACGACGGCTTCGCCGTGGAGATCCCGTCCGACTGCGCCGCCACGCCGGGTCCCGCGTCCCTGCTGGTGCACCGGCACGACGACCGGCTCAACCACATGGACAACGCGCTCGTCCGCGGTGAACTGCGGGCGAGCGGCGACGGCTGGCTGCTGACGCCCGCCAAGGTGGTGGAGCCGATGGGTTCGGGACGTCCGACCGACGCGGTGCGGGTCCTGCGCCGGACGAAACGCAGCACCAGCCGCTACCTGGAACAGCGCGGTCTGCAACGGCCACGGGTGCAGTGGGACGCGTTCCGGGCGCTCGCGGCGTCGGCACGGCAGCGTGACGATGCCTGACCGGCCCTACCCGACAAGCTGACCGGCGGACGGTGCTGTGCGGTCGACCGGGTGAGGGGGAGAGAGCTGGTTCCGGCGCCGAGGAGCGCCCGACCCCCACCCGGTCGAACACCGCCGGCACACCGACGGCACCTGTGCCCGGGCCGGCCGCCTCGGGCCGACGGGCTGTCGGTCCGTCGGCCCGCCGACCGGTCCGCCCGTCTCCGAGCGCGGCCGAACCGACTGACCGGTGCGGCCCGGCCGATCGCCGACTGCCCGACCGCACACGAACCCCTCGACTCCATCATCGGAAGGACGCCATGACGGCAGACCCCGGCGAGCGCACGGCCGACGCCGCCGACGCCGCCCGGCACGAGCACGCCTCGGCAGACCTCGGGACCGCCTCATCAGACCTCGGTACCGACACAGGGCCCGGGGCGCCCGGAGCTTCCGCCGGGGCAGGCGAAGCCGATCCGACGCAAGCCGCCGGGCCGCGCCCGTCCCTGCCCGGGCGGAGCATGTTCGCCGGACACGCCGGGGTGCCCCGGCGCAGTGCGATGACACAGGCGCGGATGGCCGCCGTGCGGGTCGTGGAGCCCGACCGTGCGGAGCGGCCCGATCCGGACGCGGGGCCGACGGCCCACGGTCCCGGGATCGATCTCGGCGTCCGCCCCCGTCGAGAGCGAGAGCACGAGTTCGAGTTCGAGTTCGCGTCCGCCCACGTGTCCACGAACGGCGATCTCCTCGTCACGCAGACCGAGGCCCCCGCGTCCGGGACCGGCACCCGGAGCGGGTGGCGCCGCCATCGCAGAGGCGTACTGGCCGGTGCGGCCGTCGGGGGCGCGATCCTGATCGCCGTGCCCTTCCTGGTCAGTGCCGCCGGCGACGAGGCCGGCGAACGAGGCTCGGCGTCCGGAGTCACCGCGGACGGCGGTCCCGGCGACGAGGGAACCGGTGGCGCCCACGGCGTGGTCGGCCCGGCGTCCCCCGCGGCGGACGCCACGTCGCATCTGACGGGCGTCGGCGCCGCTGGGAAGACGGGCGGCAAGGGCGTCGACGGGGCGGGCGAGGGCGTCGGCCAGAAGGACGGCGACGGGGACCCGTCCTCGTCGAAGTCGACGGACACGACCGGGTCGTCGACCTCCGGCACGTCCTCGTCCGGCCAGGCATCGACCGGAACCGGCGCGTCCACGACGGTGTCCGGAGTGTCGATCCGGAGCTACGCCTCGGGCAAGTGCATCGACGTGAGCGGCGGCGCGTCCAAGGACGGCGTGCCCCTGGACATCCGCGACTGCGCGTCGTCCGCCCGGATGAGCTGGACCTTCGAGGCGGACGGCACCGTACGGGCGCTGGGCCGGTGCATGGACGTCGCCTGGGGGTCGACGGCCGACGGCGCCAGGGTCCAGCTCGCGGACTGCACCGGTGATCCCGCCCAGCAGTTCCGGCTCAACGACGCCCACGACCTCGTCAACCGGCAGGCCGACAAGTGCGTGGACGTGACGGACGCCGGCACCGCCGACGGCACGGGGCTCCAGATCTGGGACTGCACGGGGGGCGACAACCAGAAGTGGAGCAGGAATTGATGTGATGCAGGAGTCGGGAAGGACCGCCGGGCAGGTATTTCGAGGATGAACTCCCTTTGCCCTCAGGTAGGTTCGGGCGCGACCAGTCGTTCGAGGAGAGGAACCTGCCGTGCGCACGCCCTACCGTCGTCCACGGTGGCGGCTACGCCGTGGCGAAGGACTGGAACCTGTCCATCGCGGAGGGCACCACCCTGCAGATCCGCGCCTGCCTGCAGGACACCTCCAGCGGAACCCCGTACAGCTGTGGCGGCTGGGAGTACGCCCGGGCCTGACCCCGGGTAGGCGGCGAGGGGGCGGGCCCGGAGGCTCGCCCCCTCGCCGTCGCAGGGTGCTCGGCCTGCCGCCGTCGAGCACACCGGTTCGTCAGGCGCACCGGTGCGTCGGCCACACTGGTGCGTCGCCTTCGCACGCGTCAGAGAGGACGCGCGCGGACGCCGCCCGTGAACTCACGGGCGGCGTCACGGATGGCGCCTCGGTGTCGTCGGGCTACTCGACCTTGGCCCAGTCGAGCGTGCGCTCCACCGCCTTCTTCCAGCCCGCGTAGCCTTCCGCGCGCTGGTCCTCGGACCACTGGGGCTCCCAGCGCTTCGACTCCTGCCAGTGGGTGCGCAGTTCGTCGGTGTCGCGCCAGAATCCGGTGGCCAGACCCGCCGCGTACGCGGCGCCGAGCGCGGTGGTCTCGGCCACCACCGGACGGCTGACCGGTACGCCGAGGACGTCGGCCTGGATCTGCATGCACAGGTCGTTGGCCGTGACACCGCCGTCGACCTTGAGCACGTCGAGGTGGACTCCGGAGTCCTGCTCCATGGCCTCGACCACGTCGCGGCTCTGGTAGCAGATGGACTCCAGGGTCGCCCGGGCCAGGTGACCGTTGTCGTTGTAGCGGGCCAGACCGACGATCGCGCCGCGGGCGTCGGAGCGCCAGTACGGAGCGAACAGGCCCGAGAAGGCGGGAACGAAGTACATCCCGCCGTTGTCCTCGACGCTGCGCGCCAGTGTCTCGCTCTCCGCCGCCTCCTTGATGATCTTCATCTGGTCGCGCAGCCACTGCACCGCCGAACCGGTGACGGCGATGGAGCCCTCCAGGGCGTAGATCGCCGGACTGTCGCCGAACTGGTAGGCCACGGTCGTGAGCAGACCGTGCTGCGAACGGACCAGTTCCGTACCGGTGTTGAGGACCAGGAAGTTGCCCGTGCCGTAGGTGTTCTTGGCCTCGCCCGGCGCGTAGCACACCTGACCCACCGTGGCCGCCTGCTGGTCGCCGAGCACCCCGGTGATGGGGATGGCGGCACGCAGCGGCCGGGAGGAGCGGGTCACGCCGAACGCCTCGCGGTGGGAGGACGGGCTGATGGTGGGCAGCATCTGCCGGGGGATGTCGAAGAAGCCCAGCAGTTCGTCGTCCCAGTCGAGGGTCTCCAGGTTCATCAGCATGGTGCGGCTGGCGTTGGTCACGTCGGTGGCGTGGACACCGCCGTCCGGCCCGCCGGTCAGGTTCCACAGGACCCAGGCGTCCGTGTTGCCGAACAGGGCGTGGCCCTGCTCCGCCGCCTGGCGGACGCCGTCGACGTTCTCCAGGATCCACTGGATCTTGCCGCCGGAGAAGTAGGTCGCCGGCGGCAGTCCCGCCTTGCGGCGGATGACGTCGCCCTGGCCCGAGCGTTCCAGGGCCGCCGCGATCGAGTCGGTACGGGTGTCCTGCCAGACGATGGCGTTGTAGTACGGACGTCCGTTGCGCGGGTCCCACACGACGGTGGTCTCCCGCTGGTTGGTGATGCCGATCGCGGCCAGATCCTCGGGGGAGAGGTTGCCGTGGCGCAGCGCGTTCTGCATCACCGAGTTGGTGCGCTCCCAGATCTCCACTGGGTCGTGCTCGACCCACCCGGAGCGCGGAAGGATCTGGGCGTGCTCCAGCTGGTGCTTCGCCACCTCGTTGCCGGAGTGGTCGAAGATCATGAATCGGGTGCTGGTGGTGCCTTGGTCCACCGCGCCCACGAAATCAGCCATGGGTTGCCGCCTCTGCTGTGGGGGTCATTCCTCGGGGGCCGGAACTCGGCCGGGAGGCTCCGGCTCCGCCGTCGGCAGGAACCGTCCGATGAAGGCCTTGTAGAGGCCCGCACCGAGCAGGCCGCCGACCAGGGGACCGATGATCGGCACCCAGAAGTAGAGATTCCCGTACTGATCTCGCCATGCTGTGCCGTAGCCCGTGAAGAAGCTGGCCAATCGGGGTCCGAAGTCACGTGCCGGGTTGATCGCGTACCCCGCGTTGGTGCCCCAGGCCATGCCGATGGCCACGACGATCAGGCCGACGATGAACGGTGCCAGATTGGCGCCCGGCGGTGTGTTCAGCAGGTCCGTGACGGCCAGGATCAGCAGCAGCAGGATGGCCGTGCCGATGACCTGGTCACGGAAGGCGCCCCACTCGTGGACCGGCAGGTTCGGATTGCCGTTGGCGGGGAGGGTGGAGAACACGCCTTGTGTCTTGATGGTGTGTCCGGGGTCGGCCTTCGCCAGCGCTTCGGTGTAGTTCCACCGCACGATGAGGGCCGCCACGAAGGCTCCGGCGGTCTGGGCCAGCGCGTAGGGCGCGACCTTGCTCCACGGGAAGCCCTTGAACGTGGCCAGGGCGACCGTGACCGCCGGATTGAGATGGGCGCCGCTCAGTCGCGCCGCGACGTAGACACCCAGGGTGACGCCGAGGCCCCAGGCCCAGGCGATGCTGTCGTGGTTTCCCAGTCCTCCCGGGGGCGTCGTGAGTGCTCCACCGGCGACCACCTGGGCCACCACGCCACAGCCGAAGAGGATGAGAATCATGGTGCCGGCGAACTCGGCCGACAGTTCGCCGACCAACCCCGACCTTTTCAATCGCTCAGCCATGGAAGCCCGCTTCCCGCCGGCGTCGAGCCGGCCCGTCGAGTGCTCGAGCTCTCCCGGACAACAGCATAGAGCGATCATGTACTAAGCGCACAAATAGGGCATTTTCTTACCTTTCCTCTTGTGGGGGTGTCGCGGATGGCGGCTCCTTCGGTTGCGCACCGTCCGTCGCCGGTAGGCGCTGCGTAATCGAGCCGTGTCGGCTGTTCCCTCCTGGGTCGAGTCGCCGACTCACCGAACGGCGACTTGGCGACTCAGCGACTTACCGACACTCGGACGGCCGACCCGCCTCCTCGTCGAGGTCGCCGAAGTCTGCGACGGCGGTGGTTCACGGCTCCGAAAGCGACAGCGACCGCGCCCTGCGATCACGTTCGGACTCCAGATGGCTTTTTGACGGCGAACTTTGACAAGTCGCGACGAAAAATCTCCGAACGTGCCCATCCGGCCTGCCGACGGCCGCCGCTGCCTAGCGTTGGCCCGATGCTGAAGGTCTTTCTCGTCAACGTCCTTCCGGTGGTCATCGCGGTGATCGCCATCGCCGTGCCCACCTGGCTCGGTATACGGCAGACCCGCCTCAGCCGGCATGCGAACAACATCCAGGCCATGATCAATCTTCTCGCCGAGTTCCGGTCGGCGTCGTTCCACGACCAGCACGACTACGTCTGCGCCCGACTCGGGCAGGAGCATGCCCCGAGCGGTGGGGTGAGCGGGCTTCCGCACGACGCCAAGGAGGCCTTCTGCAATGTCGTGTACTACTACCAGTCCCTCGCCAACCTGACCGTCTTCGGGATCGTCGACCAGGAACTGTTCCTGCCCCTCCTGCGGTACCGCATCGTCACCGTCTGGCAGGCGGCCCGTCCCTACGTGGAACGCGAACGCGAACTGCGGGGAAGCGACGGCTCCTATCTGTCGGCGTTCGAGGAACTCGCCCACCGGACCGCCGAGCTGCCGCACACGTATCTCCACGACCGCATCGCCGACAGCAGGCCCAGCCGACGGCGCTGGACACGGCGTCGCCGCTGGGGTCGCTCACGCCGGACGGCCTGAGCGGCAGGACCGGCGAGGGGCGAAACGGCGGCGCCGTCCAGCGGAGCCGTCGCCGTGCCTGCGGCGTGGAGTCCGGCCCGGATCGATGGGCCGGCGGTCGATGGGCCGGCGGTCGATGGGCTGGTCGGAGCCCCGTCGGGGCTCCGAGATCCGGCTGCGGCGCGCGCCGGCCGTCCGCCGTGATCCGCGAGTGGGAGCGGTTGTCACAGCGGCCTTGTACGCTGCGAGCCCTCCACGACCAGCTCACCCGGAAGGCGTGATGTGGCCCGCAGACGTCGACCTCTTGCAGATCCTCTGGTGTCCCAACGAACACTGGGATCCTCCGGCGGGGCAAGCCGACGTCAGCCCCGTTCTCGCCGTGCGATGGCGTCGGGCCGCCGACGTGACCAGCCGTCAGACGACCGCGCCGGCGCCCTCGCGGTACGACGAGGACGGCTATCTGCCCCAGACATGCGCCGTCACCGTCGAGCACGTCACCGACTTCCCCTTCCGTGAGGAACTGCCTGCGGAACTGCGTCCG
This sequence comes from Streptomyces sp. 3330, assembly GCF_031456635.1. Taxonomy (NCBI): domain Bacteria; kingdom Bacillati; phylum Actinomycetota; class Actinomycetes; order Kitasatosporales; family Streptomycetaceae; genus Streptomyces; species Streptomyces sp. 3330. Next base: position 71,488 of record NZ_JAVDVA010000020.1, on the reverse strand, counting down.
AGGCTTGAGGAACTGGTCCGCGAGACCGGTGACGGCGGTGACGTCATCACCCGCCTCGCCGGCTGGAAACTCGGCGGCTGGCCGACATGGCACCTGACCCACCCCGCGGCCTTCACCTGCGGCGACTGCGGCACACCCATGTCCCTCCTGTTCACGGTGGCAGGCGACGACACGACGGGGGTCGTCGTCGGCCGCTGGGGAGACCTGCGCATCTTCACCTGCCCGGCCGACCACCGCCACGCCTTCCAGGTGGACCTGCACTGACCTCGGGCTCAGCCCGCCTACCGGCCCCTGCCTGCGAGTGTGACACCGAACCGGGTCTGCCCAGGCGGCTTCACGCTGTGTGACGAACAGTCAGACATTGCCCGATAAAGTTCAGTTACCTTTGGAAAAAAGGGAGATGTGATGACTACGGTGACGGGATGACTACGGTAACGGCGGGAAGTGCAGCGGTTCAGCGTCTTCGGCTGCGGACGGAGCTGCGGGAGGCGCGGCTGTCGGCTGGGCTGACGCAACGTCAAGTGGCCGATGAGATGGAGTGGTCGCCCAGCAAGCTCATCCGCATCGAAGCCGGAGAAGTCGGCATCACCGCCAACGACCTGCGCCTGCTGCTGGTCTTCTATCGGGTTGACGACCCCGCGTACGTGGAGCGCTTGCTCGAGTTCGCCCGCGGCAGTCGGAAGATGCCCTTCACGGAGTACCGGGACATCTACCACAAGGACTTCCTGGACTTCCTTGCCATGGAAGCCTCCGCCTGGATCAACCGCACCTTCCAGTCCGTGGTGCTGCCCGGCCTGCTCCAGACGGAGGAGTACGCGGCCGCCGTCATCCGGGCCTTCTCGCCGGACGAATCGACGGCCCAGGTCTCCCGCATGGTCGAGGCCCGGATGTTGCGCCAGGACGTGCTCGACATCGCAGGGGAAGCCCAGTTCTTCTTCATCCTGGACGAATCAGTGATCCGCCGTCAGGTCGGGGGCGCCACAACGATGCGCGCCCAGCTACGCCAGCTCGCCGCCCTGGCCACGCGTCCGAACGTCCATCTGATGGTGCTGCCTTTCAGCCTCGGCGCACACGCGGCCTCCGCCGGTCCTTTCACCCTCTTCGAGTTCAAGGAGGACGTACCGGCCTGCCTCTACCTGGAAAATCCGCGCGGCAACGCCACCGTCAGTACCGGCCCAGACGACATAGCCAACTCCATCGATCTCTTCCAGGACCTGGAAACGAAGGTCATCAGGGACGATGTGTCGAAGATCCTCCTGCGCATCGCCGACGGCCTGGGAACCACTCCGGCCGACCTGACCCCTTCGTCCTAGAACAGGACCGCCGTCCTGGCGTCGTTCCGAAAAGTGAGAGACGGATATCGCAGACGGATCGCCTTTGCGGCCGGCGCGTGACTGCACCGCGGCACGAGGGTGGATCCGTCCCGCAGGGGCCGTCCATGGAGTTCTCGGCTGCAGGACAGGGCTCTGCAGCTCGCGGCCCACTGGCGAGCGAACGCGGCAACGCGGTAGCTCGCCTCGCTTCACGGCGCGTTCAAAGCCCGGAGACAGGGCAGTCCAAGACGGCTCCGACGCCCTGAGCACACCTGCGCGCCGCCGTCGCCCTGGTCGAAGGTGCCGTCCCGGGTGGCCGCCTCGCGTCCGTGAGGAGCTTCTCCTGGGCGAGACCTCGGCTGGGGGTGCGCGGCCGGTCGGGGGTGTTCGGGTCGCCGCGGGGGGCCACGGGACCCCGGGACCGCTCGTGCGTGACCGGGTATTGGTGACTTGGGAGTTCGGATCGGGAAGCGCAGGATCTTGTCCTGAAAGTGATCGCGTCCGGCGCTGAATTCGATGGTTGAGCGCCTCGGGTCGCGGTTGCCACTCGTCCCGAGTAAAGGACACGATTCCATGGACGCTCGAAATCCCCGGCCCCCTATGTGCTTCATGAACGGTGGCCACGACTCGTCGACGGTCCGGGACACCGCATGACCTCCGCGGAATTCGGCGGGATGACCGTCCATGCGGCCGCGACTCCTGGTGCCGAGGTCATCGAGGGATTGCGGGCCTGGGCGATTCCCGGCAGGCCCGCGGAGTTTCCGTACTCCCTCGTTCTCGGGCATCTGCGGTCGGTCGGCAAGCACTTCCTGGAGGCCGAACTGCTCGTTCTGTTGGACGAGATACGCCGATCGGTGGCCGAGTCCGAGGGCCGCGACCGGCCGTCCTTCCTGCACAGGTTCCTCGACGTGGTGCTCGACAAGCACGACGACCGCTACGACTACCCCAGTTACACCGCCCTGTCCCTGCTGACGCGGCCCGCGCCGGCCGACCGGCACGAGGCGCTCCGTGCCCGCGACGACCTGGTGTTGCTTCTGCTCGCCGATCTCGTACGGTTCGAGGGGCGGGCGTCGACGGGCACCCCGGACGTGCCGCACGACATGCCGCCGACGCCCGAACTGGTCGCCAAGCGCGCCAGGTTGGCCGTGCGGGTCATGGAGCCCGCGGCCCTGCGCGCGCTGCCGTCGGGCGTCGTGGACGCCGCCGCAGTCGCCGCGGTCCCCGGACGCACCCCCAGCGGTCCGCTGGCCGCGGAGATCCTGCGAGCCGCCGCACCGGAGCAGGCCCTGGCGCTGTCGGCCAGTGTGCAGCCGGTGTACGTCCTCCACGACGAGTACCTTTTCCTGCGCACCCTCCAGTCGTTCGAGACCACGTTCACCTTCATGTCGTCCGCCCTCGGCCTGGCGGTGCGTCGGCTCGACGACGACCGGCCGCGGGAGTCCGCGGACCTCGTCGGCGCGGTGGCCGACGTCCTCAAGGAATCGCTGCCCCTGTTCTCCCTGCTGGCGACCATGCGGCCCGAGGCCTTCCAGACCTTCCGGACCTTCACCGAAGGCGCCAGTGCCATCCAGTCCGCAGGCTACAAGACCTTCGAGTCGCTGTGCTCCACGCCGGGCCTCGCCCGGCTCGCCTCGTCCGCCTACACCTCCGTGCCCCCGGTACGCGAGCGGGTGCTGAACGGACAGCCCACCGTCCAGGGCACCTGGCACGCGCTGATCACCGCGCACCGGCTGGACCCGGCGGACGACGCCGCGCTCAGGGCGGCGGCGGACCGGCTGGAATCGGTGCACCAGCGCTGGAAGCAGACCCACTACCGCCTGGCCGTACGCATGATCGGCGAACGCTCCGGCACCGGCTACACCCAGGGCGTGCCCTACCTCGCGGCGGTCCTCGACAACCGGCTGTTCCCGGCCCCGGACCGGCACGGCGCCCTCGTCGGCTGAGCCGGCTCCCCGCGCCGCGCTCGCCCAGACCCCCGCGCCCCACCACCCCCTCACCGCGCGCCCCACGACCCCCTCGCCGCACGATCCCCCGCCGGAGGCGTCCACCACGATGAGCAAGCAAGCACAGCCCGGCAGGCCGGGAACCGCCCGCCGGACGATGAACCCCGAAGAGCAGAACCGCCTGTTCGTGTACGAGTACGACCGGGGCAGCAACTACGAAGAGGACACCCGGCTCACCGCCGCCCTGTCGGCCCTGCTGCCGGAGGACGGACTCGTCCACCCGGACCAGAGGCTGTTCCAGACAGTGCACCTGATCACCGAGTACGCGTGGTGCGAGATGCACTACGAGATGCGCCGTGCCGCCGGGAGACTGCGTGTGCGCGACTACCTGCTCGCCGCCCAACTCCTGGAACGGGCCGCCGCGATGGGCGACGTGGCGGTCCGGGCGCTCCAGGTGCTGCTGGACTTCCTGCCGCAGGAGAGCCTGCTGCTGATGCGCGAGACCTTTCCGGAGAACACCACCGGTCTCGACTCGCCGGGCGCCCGCAACCTGCGCAGGGCGGCCACCGCGCTGTGGCAGGAGACGGAAGCCGCCCTCGACCGTGAGGGGATCGGCGGGCGGGAGCTCATCACGGCGCAGGGCCGCGCCGAGACGCCGGCCCGCGAGGACCGGGCACCCGACCTCGCCCTCGTACGGCAGGCGCTGCTGCGTCTGGACGGGGCGGTCGCCGCCTGGAAGCACCATCACCTGCGGCTGGTGTGGTCCCAGCTCGGCGGTCACCCCGAGACCGCCCCGGCGGCCGGTCCCGACACCCGCGAGGACCTGCCCAGGAGTCTGCGCGGCCAGTCCACGGCGGGTGTCCGCGCCATGGCCGAGCGAAGCCTCTTCCCACGGCTGTGGGACTCGGTGGACGACACCTACCGGGCGCTCGTGCCCGACGGACAGACCCCTGCCTGAACAGACCCCGTCCTGGACAGACCCCGCCCTGAGCGGACCGCCGTCTGGACCGGCCCCGCCTGAGCGGACCTCGGCCCGAGCGGACACCGCCCGTGAGGAGATCTGCCCGGGCAGGCACCCACCCCAGCACACACCCACCCCAGCACACACCCACCCCAGCACACACCCACCCGAGCAGACACCCCCGGACAGCGAGTGCGCGCCGGAGCGGATGCGCGCCGGTCCATCGTGCGATGCGGCCGGGACGAGGAACGGCCGGGACGACGAACCGCCCGGACGATACGGAAGGACACGACAGCCGTGACGGCGACCGAATCCGACACACGCGGCACCGGTGAGCTCACCGAACGGGTGCGCACGGCCTGGGCCGACGCGCTCGGACACGACGAATTCACCGACCAGGACCACTTCTTCCAGGTCGGCGGCCACTCCCTGGGCGCCCTCCAGGTGGTCAGGGACCTGGGCGCGGACCTGGGCCGGAAGATCCCGGTGCGGGTCCTCTTCCGCAACCCCACGGTGGGCGGGCTGGCGCAGGCGCTCGCGGCCGAATCGCCGGAGGCGCTCGCGTGAGCGGCCACGCGGCGGGGCTGCCGGTCTCGGCCGCCCAGACGGAGATCTGGCTCGCGGACCGCTGCGAGCCGGAGTCGGGGCGCTACAACGTGCCGGTGGCCCTGGAGTTCCTCGGTGAACTCGACGAACGGGCCCTGCGACGGGCCCTGTCCGACCTGCCGGCTCGCCGCCCCGAGCTGGCCGGCCGTTTCGACGCCGAGGACGGAGACCTCCGCTTCCGGCCGGAGCCGACGGCGCCGCTTCCCCTGAGCGTCGTACGGCACTCCGGTTCCTGCCGCTCCGCCACCGCGCGGGGGGAGGCGGTTCGGGCGGCCCAGCGCCCCCTGGACCCGAGCGCCGCGCCGCTGCTGCGTGCGGAGGTGCTGCTCCACGACGACGGCGCCCTGGTCGTGCTGACGGTGCATCACATCGTCGCTGACGGCCGCACCTTGGACGTCATCGCGGGTGACGTACTCGCCGCATACCGCGTCCACGCCGACTCCAACGCCGATTCCACAACCGGTGTCACGGCCGTTTCGGCACCCCGTTCCACGGCTGAGTCCGCCGCCGGTTCTCCCGCCGCCCCCGCCTCCACCGCCGCTCCCGTCCGACCGTCGCGCCCCGCCGCGGCAGCTGTCGCCGTGGAGGCCGCACGGGGCACGGAAGCCGCGGACGCCGAGCGCGCGGCGGCCCCCTACTGGCGGGACCTGCTCGCCGACGACCCCGTCACCCTCGGCCCGCTGCCCGATCTGGTCCGCGGCGAGCAGCAGCTGCGGGGCGGCGCCGGCTGGACCGAGCGCACCCTGTCCGCGGAACGCCTCACCGCCGTGCGGGACATGGCCGTCGGGCATGCCGTGTCGCCCGCCGTCGCGCTGCTGGCCGCGTGGAGCCTGCTGCTGCACGCCTGGTCCGGTGAGCGGGACGGCGTCCTGGGCATGCCGTTCGCCGGCCGCGACGCACCCGGCGCCGAGGACGCGGTGGGTCTGTTCACCCGGGTGCTGCCGGTCCGCAGCCGTATGGCCGCCGACGAGGAGTTCGGCGCGTACGCCCGGCGGCTGGGCGAGCAGGTGCTCGACTCCATGGAGGCGCTCGCCGACGACGGACCGCCGACCCCGGCGGCCACGCCCGCGTACCGGGCGGTGTTCCTGCACCAGCCCCGGACCGGCGGCGCCCACGAGGTGCCCGGAGCCGTCGTGCGCGTGGTGCACCTGGACACCGCCTCGGCGAAGTACGACCTCGCCCTGGCCGCGCTCGAGTACACCGACCGGCTGGTGCTGCGAGTCGACTACGACACCGGCCTGTACACCGAGGACTCCGCCGCCTTGATGGCCCGGCAGCTCGACGCACTGCTGTCCGCCGCCGGCCGCCCCGGCGTCCGTTGCGGTGCGCTGCTCGCCGCACTGGCCGACACGCCCCCGGCCGACGGCCCGGCGGCGCCCGCCGAGCATCCCGAAGGGCACTCCGCCGCGCGACCGAGCGTGCCCGGCCTGGTCCTGCGCGAGGCCCGCCGCGCCCCGGACGCCGTCGCCGTCGTGCACGGCGAACACACCCTCACCTACCGCTCGCTGACCGAAGAGGCCGCGCGCGCCGCGCACTGGCTCCGGTCCGAAGCGGGGGTGCGCGACGGTGACCTGGTGGCTCTGGCGCTGCGGCCCGGCACGCACACGATCACCGCGATGCTGGCCGTCGCCCTGGCCGGGGCCGCCTGTCTGCCGCTCGACCCCGACCACCCCGACGCCCGGCTGCGACTGGTCCTGGACGACGCCCGGCCCCGGCTGCTCATCGCCGAGTCGGCCGACGCCGGCGGGGCCCCGGACGGCCTGCCCGTCCACACCCCGTGGGACATCGCCCGCGCGGCCGCGGCCCTGCCCGCCACACCGCCCGACGTCGACATCCGCCCGGAGAGCGTGTTCAACGTCCTCTACACCTCCGGCTCCACCGGTCGCCCCAAGGGCGTCCTGCTGCACCACGGCGGTGTGGTGCGCCTGATGCACCGCCCGGACTTCCTCCCCCTCGGCCCCGACGACACCGTCTCGCACCTGTCCCCGCTCAACTTCGACGGCGCGACCTACGAGATCTGGGGCGCCCTCACGCACGGCGCCCGGCTGGCCGTCCTCGACAAGGAACTCGTCCTCGACCCGCCGGCCCTGCGCACGGCCGTCCGCGACCTGGGGGTGACCACCCTGCTGGTCACCACTCCGCTGCTCAACCGCATCATCGAGGACGCGCCCGACCTGCTCCAGACGCTGCGACGGGTGTACTTCGGCGGCGAGCTGGTCTCCGTGCCGCACCTGCGCAAGGCGCTGCGCTGGGCCCGCCCGGGGACGCTGCTGCACAGCTACGGCCCCACGGAGAACTCCTTCACCGCCACCTGGTGCCCCGTCGAGGAGGTGGCCGAGAGGGCCCGCACCCTGTCCATCGGCGCACCGGTGCCCGGCACCCGCGCCCACGTCGTCTTCGAGGACTCGCTCGTCCCCGCGCCGCCGTACATGCCCGGCGAACTCGTCCTCGGCGGCGACGGCGTGGCCCTCGGCTACCTCGGCGACCCCGCCCGCACCGCCGAGCGGTTCTGGGCCGACCCGTTCGGCACCGAGCCAGGCGGTCGCCTCTACCGCACCGGCGACCGGGTGCGGTGGACCGCGGACGGGCGTCTGGAGTTCATCGGCCGGGCCGACAACCAGATCAAGATCAGGAGTCAGCGGGTCGAGCTCGGCGAGGTCGAGTCCGTCCTGCGCGCGCACCCCGACGTCACCGCGGCCTTCGTCACCAGCCGCCGCAACGACCGGGACGAGAAGGAGATCGTCGGCTACGCGGTACTCGCCCGGCCCGGTGCCCGGCCGGAGGTCGTGCGGCACCTGCGGGCGAGCCTGCCGGCCTTCGCCGTCCCCTCCCACCTGCTCGCCCTCGACCGGCTGCCGCTCACCCCGAACGGCAAGATCGACCGCCGGCGTCTGCCCCGCCCCGAGGACACCGACGCGTCGGCGATGCCGTCACCGGCGGCGGCGGACGCCCGAGACGTCGCCGCGCCCGCGTCCGGTCTCGCCGAAGCGGTCCACGGCGCGTGGCGGGAGGTGCTGGGCGAGCGGGCCTTCGGCGTCGACGACAACTTCTTCGACGTGGGCGGGCACTCGCTCCTCCTGGTCCGGCTCCAGGGGGCGCTGCGCCGTGCCACCGGCACCGGGCCGTCCATCGGCGACCTGCTGCGGCACACCACCGTCCGGTCGCAGACCCGGCTGGTCGGCGGCGACCCGGCCGACGGCTCCCGCCCGGCCGGTACCCTCCGCCCGGCCGCCGCGCGCCGCACGGCGCGACCCGTGTCCGGGCCCGACGACGCCGTCGCCGTCGTCGGCATGGGGGCGCGGTTCGCGGGCTCCGCCGACCTGGCCGCCTTCTGGGACAACCTGCGCGCCGGGCGGGACTGCTTCTCCGAGGGGCCCGGCCCGCTCGTCACCGAACTGCCCGGCGGGCAGCGGCGGGTGGCGCGCTGGGGCATGGCCGCCGACGGGGCACGTTACGACGCCGCCCTCCTCGGCTTCAGCGAGGACGACCTGCGGCACGGCGACCCCCAGCAGGGAGTCCTGCACGAGGTGCTCTGGTCGGCCGTGGAGGACGCCTCCCTGCGGCTGTCCGACATCGCCTCGCGCACCAGTCTCTACGCGGGCTGCGCCAAGGTCCTCGACACCGACCCCGAGGCCCGGGTGGACGACGTCGTCAACGCCGACCCCACCTTCGTCGCCTCCCGCTTCGCCTACCTGCACGACCTGTGGGGCGAGGCCCTGATGCTGGACACCGCCTGCTCGACGGGCCTGTACGCGGTCCACCTCGCCTGCCGCAGCCTGCTGACCGGCAGCAGCGACTACGCCCTGGCCGGAGCGGTCTCCCTCGACCCGGCCTCCGACGGCAGCTACCGCTACCGCCCGGGCTTCCTCTACGCCGAGGACGGCATGTGCCGGCCCTTCGACCGGCGCGCCTCCGGAACCGTCGGCGGCTTCGGCGCCGGAGCGGTCCTGCTGCGGCGGCTCGCCGACGCCGAACGCGACGGGGACCCGGTGTACGCGGTGATCCGGGGGAGCGCGGTCAACAACGACGGCAAGGCGCGCATCGGCTACTCCGCACCGGGAGTCGAGGGGCAGTCCCGGGTCATCCGCGACGCCCTGGCCACCGCCGGTGTCGACGGCGCCGACATCGGCTTCGTCGAGGCCCACGGCACCGGGACCCGGCTCGGCGACGCCATCGAGATGACAGCCCTGGCCGACGCCCTCGGGCGGACGGGCCCGCCGGTCGCCGTCGGCTCCGTCAAGGCGTCGATCGGGCACTGCAACACCGCCGCCGGCATCGCCGGACTCATCAAGGCCGTGCTCGCCGTCCACCACGGCCACCTGCCGGCCACGCCGAACGTCGCCGAGCCCATCGACGAACTCGGCGCGGACAGCCGTCTGACCCTCCTGAGCGAGGGCCGCCCCTGGGCAGAGCGGACGGACCGGCCGCGCACGGCCGGCGTCAGCTCCTTCGGCGTGGGCGGCACCAACGCCCACGTGGTGGTGCAGCAGCACCGGGCCGCGTCGGCGGCGCCTTCCCTCCCGCAGCCGGAAAGGGTGTGACCCCGGATGAACCGACCCATGACCCCGACGGACCTGCCGCGGGTGCTGGCCGTGTCGGCCCGGGACCCCGAGTCCCTGGCCGAGACGCGCGGCCGGCTGGCCGCGTGGCTGGAGAACACGCCGGACGCCGACCTCGACGACGTGGCCCTGACGCTCGACACCGGTCGTGAACGCTTCCCGTGCCGGTACGCCGTCACCGGTGGTTCGGTCGCGGAGGCCGCCGCCCTGCTGGCGGAGGGCGGAGCCCCCGTGGCGCCCGCGCCCGGGCGCGCACCGGGCGCCGGACCCGTGCTGCTGCTCGACGGCACGGCGCCCGTTGCGGCAGCCGTGGACCTCCCCGAGGTGACCGGCGCCCTGCGGGTCGCCCGGCAGCACACGGACGCCGAGGCGGCCCGCACCGTCGCCGTCCTCTACGGCCTCACGGTCTGGCTGCGGGCTCGCCGGGTGACCCCGTGCGCCGTACGCGGAAGGGGAGTCGGCGCGCTGGCCGCCGCGGCGGCACGCGGCGACCTCACCCTGCCGGACGCGCTGCTGGCCGCCGCAGCGGGCGCCTCCGGACCCGACGAACCCCTGCCCGACGAGCACGCCGGGACGCCGGTCGTCGTGATCGGCGCGGCCGGACCGGACACGGGCGACGCGCTCGCCCTCGACCCGGCCGAAGGCGCCTCCGTCGCGCGGCTGCTCGCCGGACTGTGGCGGCGCGGCTACGACGTCGACACCACGCTGGGACGCCCCGGCCGCCGGGTCCGGCTGCCCGGACACCCGCTGCGCCGCCGCGGACCGGGCGGCCCGGCGCCCGCCGACGCGGCCCCCACCCGGCCGCTCACGCCGTACGAACAGCGCTGGCTCTTCTACGACCTGGTCCGGCACGGCTCCTCCGGCGACCACAACGCGACCGTCGCGACCGTCGTACCGGGACCGCCCCCCGCGGCCGGCGCCCTGGGCGCCGCCTTCGCCGAACTCCAGCGCAGGCACCCGGCGCTGCGGACCGTCTTCAGCGAACCGGGCGGTCGCTGGCAGGCCCGCACCCTGCCCACCGCCGACGCCCGGCCGGTCCACCTGGCCCCCGACCCCGACGGCGGGCCGCAGCCCCTGCAGGAGGCGGTGCTGACCGCGGCCCGGCAGCCGTTCCCCCTGCGCGACGCGCCGCTGGCGCGCTGCTGCTTCCGCGCCGGGCCCGCCCACTGGGCACTGGCCCTGGCCGTCTACGAACCGCTCACCGCCACTGTCGAACCCGGACGCCTGCTCGACGAACTCGTCGGCCTCGTGGGCGCCGGCGTCCCGTCGGCGCACCCCCTGCCCGCCTGACCCGGAACGGACATCACCATGACACTCCTGCACACCCCGCCGCACGCGCTGCCCGCCGACTGGCACGGCGCCGCACCCGCTCCGATCGGCGTCGACCAGGCCTTCAACGGCTATGTCGCCGCCACCGTCGTGCACACCCTCGACCGGCTCGGCGTCTGGGACCGGCTGGCGGCCGAACCCCGCCTGGACATCCACGACTTCGTGCGCTCCGCCGGTCCCGCGGTCCGTGAGCGGGTCGTCCGGGAGGTGCTGCGCGCCGCGGCCGTGTGCGGCTGGCTGCGCCTGGAGGACGGCGGCGACACCGCGGTCCTCACCGACGCGGGACGCGAGACCGTCCGCATGCGCGGCTACTTCACCTGGGCGGTCGGCGGCTACAGCGACGTCTTCTCCGGCGCCGCCCGACTGGCCTCCGGCGAAGCCACCTTCGGCGACACCCTGCTGCGCGACGAGGCCATGGTCGCCCTCGGCTCGGGCCAGAACGACCGCTCCTTCATGTCCACCACCCTCGACGACGTCCTCGACGGCGTCGACTTCCACACCCTCGCCGATCTCGGCAGCGGCATCTCCGCCCGGGTCAGCCGGGTCGTCGGCGCCCGGCCCGGCACCCGCGGCCTCGGCCTGGACATCAGCGGCCCCGCCACCGAGCTCGGCCACCGCACCATCGCCGAGGCGGGCCTGGCGGACCGCGTCAAGGCCGTCCGCGCCGACGTGCTCGACGTCTGCCACCGCGAGGCCCACCGCGACGCCATCGCCGAGGTGGACACCGTGATGAGCTTCTTCCTGCTGCACGACCTGCTCGCCGACCCCGGCACCCGCCCCCACCTGTTCACCCGGCTGCGCGAGGCGTTCCCCGCCGCCCGCACCTTCGTCCTCGCCGACACCATGCTGCGCCCCGACGCCGAGGGCTCCGCCTCCCTGCCGGTGTTCTCCCTCGGCTACGAACTCGCCCACGCGCTGATGGGCGTACCGCTGCACACCAAGGAGACGTACGAGGAGCTGTTCGCGGCCGCCGGTCTCCACGCGGTCCGCACGGTCCCCTTCGGCACCCCGCACTCGTGGCTGTACGTCCTGGAAGCGCGGTGAGCGCCCGCCCCCTCGCGGTCCTGCGCGCGTTCTCCCCGCGCACCCGGGCCGTGCTGGCGGTCAACGCGGTCAACTCCTTCGGCGGCGGCCTGGTCCTGCCGTTCCTGTGGATCTACCTGGACCAGGTCCGCGGCCTGGCGTCCTGGATCCCCGCCGCCACCCTCGCGGTCCAGGCCGCCACCGCGGTCGTCGGCGGCCTCGCCTGGGGCGCCGTCCTGGACCGCCTCGCGCCGCGCGCCGTCGTCACGCTGGTGATGTGCGTCGCCGGCCTGGGCACCGGCCTGTACGCCTTCGTCACCTCGGCACCGGCCGCTCTCACCGCCGCGGTCGTGTACGGGCTGGGCATCAGCGGCGTGGGCACGGTCCTGCGCTATCTGTACGCCGGCGCCGCAACGGCCCGCGAGCGTGGGCTCGCCTTCTCGGCCGACTACGCCGTGTTCAACGCGATGACCGGGCTCGGCGTCCTCGTCGGCGGGCTGGTCGCCGCCTCGGGCCCGGGTTCCCGCGCGGCCCGGTTCACGGCGCTCTACCTCGCCGACGGCGCCACCTTCCTCGCCGCCGGAGCCGCCTTCCTCCTGCTGCTGCCGCACATCGAGCGCGCAAGCGGCGGGAAGAGCGCGCCGGCGGGACCGTCCGGCTACCGCGAGGTGCTGGGACAGCGGACGCTCGCGGTCCTGCTGGCCACGGTGACGCTGTGCTCGCTCGTGTCGTACGGGCAGCTCAGGTCCGGGCTGCCCGGATACCTCACGGCCGGCGGTGCGGTGGGCCCGGAGGGGCTGTCCGGCACCTTCGCCGTGAACGTGGTCGTCGCCGTGCTCACCCAGGTCGTCCTCGGCGAGCGCGTCCAGCGGGTACGGCGCAGCACCGTGCTGTCCCTCACCGGCCTGCTGTGGGCGGCGGCCTGGGCCCTCGTGCTCGTCGCGGGCCGCCAGCACGGCACCGCCGCCACCGTCACCGCCATGGCCGGGGTGCTGCTGCTGTCCGTGGGGGAGGCCCTGGTCTTCCCCGTCGTCACCGGACTGCTCAACGACCTCGCCGGGGAACGCGCCCGGGGCCGCGCCAACGCCATGCTGTCGGTGGCCGTCTCCACCGGCTCCGTGGCCGGTCCCCTCCTCGCCGGGGCCACCCTCCCGCTCGCCGACGGCCTGCCGCTCGTCGGCGCCCTGATCGCCGCGTGCGCCGCCGTCGCCCTGGTGGGACCGGCTCTGCGCCGCACCCTGCCGGCCGGCGCCGACCTGCCCGACCCGGCACCGGAAGCGGTGGGCGACGAGCCCGCCGCCGCCACCGGATCCGCCCCCGTCACCGCCGCCAGCGGCTCCTAGGAGGTACCCGTCATGCAGCACTGGCCGCTGAGCGGCATCACCGTGCGCACCCCGCTCGTCGAGCTGCGCTGGCCGACCCCGCAGGACCTCGACGCGCTCGCCGCGCTGGGCGCCGAGGGCGTGCACGCACCCGGCTTCATGCCCTTCTTCTCCCAGTGGACGGACGGCGACCCGGCCGCCGTGGCCCGCCGGGTCCTCCAGCGGCACTGGAACGCCATGGCCCACTGGAGCCCCGACGACTGGACGCTGTACCTGGTGGTGGTGCACGACGGCGAGGTGGTGGGCTCCCAGTCGCTGGGCGCACGCGACTTCGCGGTGACCCGCGAGGTGCTGCTGACCTCCTGGCTGGGCCTGCGCCACCAGGGCCTGGGCCTGGGCGGCCACGCCCGTGCCGCCGCCCTCGAACTGGCCTTCGCCGGCCTCGGCGCACAGGACGCGTTCTCCGTCGTCCGGCGGGGGAACACCGCCTCGCAGGCCGTGTGCCGCAAGTTCGGCTTCGTCCACGACGGCACGCAGATCAACGCCGTGCGCGGACAGCGCGCCGTGAGCGACCGCTACCGGCTGCGGCGCGCGGACTGGGAGGCGTCCCGTGCCGTCCCCGCGGAGATCGGCGGTCTGGAGCCGGCGCTCGGCATGTTCGCGGTCGAGGACCCGACGGCCGCACCCGCGGCCACCGCGCTGTCCGCCACCCTCTCCGGCGTGCGCCACGCACCCGACCCCGACCACGTCGAAGCCTGAGGACGACCGGCCATGCCACGCCCCGTGATCGCCGTCGTCTACGACTTCGGCTCCGTCGCCCCCGCGGACATCGTGGACCGTCTCGAACCCCTCGGTGACGTCGTCCTCGCCGTCTTCCGCTCGGCCCACACCGAGCAACTCTCGCCCCTGCTGTCGGACTTGGCCCCGCTCGTCGCCGTGGACGACGACAGCGCACCCGCCCTCGACGAAGCAGCCGCGCGGCTCGGGGCCCACCGCCCCGACGCCGTGCTCACCTTCAGCGAGCGCCGGCTCGCCACCACGGCGGAACTCGCCGCACGGCTCGGACTGCCGTACCACGACGCCGACACCGTACGGCTGCTGACGGACAAGTACGAGCAGCGGCGCAGGCTCCGCGAGCGGGGCGTGGACCCGGTGCGGACACGGCTGCTGCGCACCGCGCGGGACTGGGCGCCCGCGCTCGCCGCGGTGGGGCTGCCGGCCGTCCTCAAGCCGGTGCGCGGCGAGGGCAGCCGCAACACCCATCCGGTGCGGGACGCGCAAGCCGGGGCGGCGCTCGCCGCGGAGCTGCTGTCCGGCCCGGACGCGGAGGAGGCGCTCGTCCTGGAGGAGTACCTCGCGGGCGTCGACCGTGGCCCGTTCGGCGACCACGTCTCCGTGGAGAGCGCGGTGGTGGACGGCCGGGTCACGCACTGGGCGGTGACCGGGAAGTTCCCGCTGGCCCCGCCCTTCCGGGAGGTCGGCCACTTCTGGCCCGCGCCGCTCGCCGACACCGAGCGGGCCGCGGTGCTCGAGCTGGCCGGCCGTGCGGTCGAGGCGCTGGGACTGCGCACCGGCATCACCCACACCGAGGTCAAACTGACCGCTCACGGCCCCCGGCTGATCGAGGTCAACGGCAGGCTGGGCGGCTTCCAGAGCGGCCTCGGCCGGCTGGCGGGCGGACTGGACCCGGTGGCTCTGGCGGGACGCCTGGCGCTGGGCGGTCCGGCCCCCGGGGCCTGGGCGCCGCAGGAGCGGGTGGTGTACGCCCGGGCGGTGCCCGCCCCCGCCGAGGGCGGCCTGCTGACCGGCGTGCACGGGGTCGCGGACGCGCTCGCGGTCCCTGGCCTGCACGGCTACGAGACCCGGGTGCGGCCCGGCACCCGGCTCCCGCCCGGTGTCGGCACCGCCGAACTGGCCGTGCTGTGGGGCACGGCCGACGACCACACCGCCATGCTCGGCGCGCTGGACCGGGCCCTCGACGCCCTCACCTACACCTTCGCCGACGCCCCCGGCGCACCGGACGCGCGCACCGTGCGCGCCCGCGACCTGGCCGGACACGGCCCGCTCAGCTCCCTGCACCCATGAAAGGCCCCCGGATGACCACCGAGACCCCGACCCCCACCCCGGCCCCGCGCACGGCGGGCGCCGAGATCCGCACCGACATCCCCCGACTCCTGCCGGTGGCCGGCCACCACGCACCGGCGCCCTTCTACCTGACGGCCGACATGTTCGGCGGCGTCCCCGTCGAACTGGCCGGCGGCCCCATCGACCACCTGGTCGGCAAGCCGGTCGCCGATCCCCACCGGCACGAGGTCGACGAGATCTACTTCCTCGTCTCGCCCCACCCCGGCGCCGCCCGCATCGAGGTGCTCGTCGACGGCGAACGGCACGAGCTGACCTCGCCCGCGCTGCTGCGCGTCCCCGCCGGGGCCGAACACCGCTTCCTCACCCTGGAGGCGGAGCCCGGCAGCTACTGCTTCGGCCTGCTCCTCGGCGGTGGCCGATGACCGCCCCGGCCGCTCACGCCGCCCCGCGCATCCCGGCCCCGCCGTCCGCACCGGCCGACGCGCTCGTGCGCCTCCACCTCAGCGAGAGCCCGTACGGTCCGAGCCCGCACGCCCTGGCCGCCGCCCACCGGGCCGTCGACGACACCGGGACCTACCCCGACCCGGCCCGCACCGCGCCCGCACAGGCCGTCGCCGAGCTGCTGGGCGTGAGGCCCGACCAGGTGGCCGTCGCCAACGGCAGCGACGAACTGGTCCTGCTCACCGCGCTGTGCCTCGGCGACCGGCAGCGGCCGGGCGTCACCACCGCCGACACCTTCCCCGGCTACCGGATCTGTCTGGAGAACGTGGGGCGCGGCTGCCGTGAGGTCCCCGTGGACGGCATCGACGCGCTGGCCGACGCCTTCGACGACGCGGGCGTGGCGTACGTGTGCCATCCGCACAACCCGACCGGGGGAGTCCTCGACCGGGCCGCGTTCGACCTCCTCGTCGAGCGGGCGGCCGCCACCGGGACCCCGCTCGTGGTGGACGAGGCCTATCTGGACTTCGCCCCGCCCGGCACCCCCCAGGTGCCGGACTACCTGGGAACCGGCGCCCCCGTGCTGGGACTGCGCACCTTCTCCAAGGCGCACGGTCTGGCCGGGCTGCGCGTCGGCTACGCCGTGGGCCGCGCCGATCTCGTGGGCCGGCTGCGCGCGGTGCAGGGCAGCATGCCGTTCAGCGTCAACCGGGCCGCCCAGGCGGCCGCCGTGGCCGCGCTCGCCGACCGCGGCCATCTGGAGCGCGTACGGCGCGGCAACGCCGACGCCCGTGAGCGGTTCAGGGCCGATCTGGCCGCCCGCGGGCGCCGGGCTCTGCCGTCGGTCACCAACTTCCTCGCCGTACCGGTCCCCGACGCCGCGCGGGCCGAACGGCTGCTGGAACGCGACCACGGCATCCTCGTCCGCGACGCGGGCCGCTTCGGACTCCACGGCCACCTGCGCGTCTCGGTCGGCAAGGCCGCGGATCTCGCACGCCTCCTCGACGCCCTCGACATCGTCGCCCCCGTGACCGGCCCCGGACCCGGCCCGGCGCTCCCCACCGCAGCCACCGCACAGGAGCGCCCGTGACGCAGGCGATCGCCCTGCACACCGATCGCCTCCGGCTGCGCGAGGTGCTGCCGGGCGAGGCCCCGGAGATCCGGGCGGGCAGGCCGGCCGGACTGGACTGGCTGGGCGGAACCCCCGGGGAGGGCTCCCGGGAGGCGGCGGGGCTGCTCGCCGCCGCGCACGCGGCCGGAAGGCACCGGCCCGGCTGGGGCATGTACGTGCTCGTCCGCGTCGAGGACGGCCTGGTCGTCGGCGGCATGGGCTTCCAGGGCCCGCCCCGGGACGGCCTCGTCGAGATCGGCTTCGACCTGCACCCGGACGCCCGCGGCCGCGGCTACGCGACCGAGGCCCTGGCCGCGCTCGCCCGACGGGCCCTGGACGACACGCGCGTCGACACGGTCATCGCCACGACCACGCGCGCCAACACCGCCTCCCGACGCGTCATGGAACGGGCCGGCTTCGCCCGCAGACCCGACCGCGACGGACAACTCGTCTACGCCCTCACCGGCTGAACACACGGCGACCCGCACCGGATCCCGCGGCGCCGGTACCCGATCCGGCGCGGTCGGCACCCGGGCCAGCGGCTCCACGGGGCCATGACCGTGCGCCCTGCCGCCCCTCTCCGCCCCCACCCAGCCCAGCACCGCGGTCCAGCCGTGCCCCGCTCCGCCCGGCACCGTCCCAGGCCCGTCCCACTCAGCCCAGTCCCGACCCAGCCGCACCCCACACCGTCCCGACCCAGCCGCACCCCACACCGTCCCGACCCGCCCCGACCCGTACCGCTCCGAGACCCCACCCGCCGCCTGCGGCCGGGAGAAAACCGAGGCACCTCGTGAACACCGCATTCCTGCCGACCGCGCCGCCCACCCGGGAGGCGGCCGACCCCCCCGCCCAGCCGTACGGCTACCGACGCCACGAGGCGGTCGAGCCCGACTGGCGGCGCTTCCCGGCCTGGCGGGACGTCACCGCCGCCGAATGGCGCGACCCGCAGTGGCAGCGCGCCCACTGCGTCAAGGGAGTCCGGCAGCTGCGCGAGGTGGCCGGCACCGGGCTCGACGACGCGTTCTACGACGATCTCGACGCCGACCAGCGGCAGTTCGCGACCATGCCGATCCTGCTCACCCCGCAGGTCCTCAACACCATCGCGCCCGCTTCCGCCCCCGACACCACCGCCTGGTACGCCGACCCCGTGCGCCGCTACATGCTGCCCGTCGCCAGCGACCGGCACCCCAGGTGGCCCAGCCACCCGCTCGCCTCCCGCGACTCCCTGCACGAGGCCGAGATGTGGGTGGTCGAGGGACTCACCCACCGCTATCCGACCAAGGTGCTCGCCGAACTCGTCACCACCTGCCCGCAGTACTGCGGGCACTGCACCCGGATGGACCTGGTCGGCACCTCCACCCCGCAGATCGACAAGTACCGTTTCGTGCTGCGTCCGGCCGACCGCCTCGACCGGATGATCGCCTATCTGCGCGCCACCCCTACCGTCCGCGACGTCGTGGTCTCCGGGGGCGATGTCGCCAACGTGCCCTGGCCCCGCCTGCGTTCGTTCGTGGACCGGCTGCTCGACCTGGACAACATCCGCGACATCCGGCTCGCCAGCAAAGGGCTCGTCGGACTGCCCCAGCACTGGCTCGCCCCCGAGCTGCTCGACGGCATGGCGCAGCTCGCCGCCAAGGCGTCCGCGCGCGGCGTCGGCCTGGCGATGCACACCCACGTCAACAACGTCCAGCAGGTCACCCCGCTGGTGGCCGAGGCCTCCCGCGCCCTGCTGGCGGCCGGCCTGCGCGACATCCGCAATCAGGGGGTGCTGCTGCACGGCGTCAACCACACGCCCGAGGCCCTGCTCGACCTGTGCTTCGCGCTGCTCGACAGCGCGCAGATCATGCCCTACTACTTCTACCTCTGCGACCTCGTGCCCGGCGCCGAGCACTGGCGGCTGCCGCTGTCCGAGGCCCAGCGCCTGCAGCACGCGATCATGGGCTACCTCCCCGGCTTCGCCACTCCCCGCCTGGTGTGCGACGTGCCCTACGTCGGCAAGCGCTGGGTGCACCAGGCCGACGCCTACGACCGCGAACTGGGCGTCTCCGACTGGTCCAAGAACTACCTGACCTCCGTCGAGCACGACGACCCCGAGGCGTTGCGCCGCACCCACCACTACTACGACCCGCTGCACACCCTGCCCGACGCCGGTCAGGCGCACTGGGCGCAGTGGAAGCCGGAGGAGGACCGGTGAACGCCGTCACACGGACGCAGGGTTCGCCGCTCGGACTGCACCGGGTGCTCGCGCCTGCCGGGGTGCTGCCGCAGGCCGCCGACCGACTCGACCCCGATTCCCCGCTGCGCGAGGACGAACTGCGCATCGACGTGGAGTACCTCAACCTGGACGCCGCGTCCTACCGGCAGCTCCACGAGGAGCACGGCGGGGACGGGGACGCGATACGCGCGGCGGTGTGCCGGATCGTGCGCGAGCGCGGCAAGATGCACAACCCGGTCACCGGGTCCGGCGGCATGCTGATCGGCACCGTGGCCGAGGCCGGGCCGCGCACCCCGCTCGGACTCGTGCCCGGCGACCGGGTGGCCAGCCTGGTCTCCCTCACCCTGACCCCGCTGACGCTGACCGACGGGCTGCGGGACTGGGACGGGCTGGGGGAGCGGGTACCGGCCCGCGGGCACGCCGTCCTGTTCGGGCGGTCGGTCGCCGCGGCCCTGCCCGCCGACCTGCCCGACGAACTGTCCCTCGCGGTGCTCGACGTGTGCGGCGCGCCCGCGCTGACGGCCCGTACCGTCGCCGAGCACGCGGCCCGGTCCGGCGCCGCTCCCTCCGTGGCCGTCCTGGGCGCGGCCGGCAAGTCGGGCAGCCTGGCGCTGGCGGCGGCCCGCCGCGCGGGCGCCGGACGGCTCGTCGGCGTCGTGCCCGACGACGCGGAGGCCGCCGCGCTCGCCGCCTCCGGCCTGGCCGGCACGGTGCTGCGGGCCGACGCCCGCGACGCGGTCGGACTGAGCGAGCGGCTCGCCGGGTCCGGCGGCCCCGTCGACATCACCGTCGTCTGCACCGACGTGCCCGGCTGCGAGCACGCGGCGGTGCTGGCGACCCGCGACGGCGGCACCGTCGTCTTCTTCTCGATGGCCACCTCGTTCCCCACGGCCGCGCTCGGCGCCGAGGGACTGCGCGCCGACGTCACGATGCTGATCGGCAACGGCTATCAGCCCGGCCACGCGGAGCAGGCACTGGACCTGCTGCGCACCGAGCCGGGCGTACGGGCGCTGTTCGCCCACCGACTCACCCCGCCACGGACCGCCACCGCCTCGTCCGGGCCCGCGTCGGCCCCGGCCGGTGCCGCCGTGTCCCGGCCTACGGCTGTCCGGCCAGGAGGTGTCACCTCTCGGCCTTCCGCCCTGCTGAGCCGCACAGCCGGGTCCCGGCCTGCCGCCGCCCCGGTCGCCACCGTCCCCGCCGGCCCCTCGGCCGCCCCCGTCGGCAAGCTCGGTCTCGATCCCGATCTGGTGCGTCGCGCGCGGGAGTTGGCCGTGCGCGCCGGGCGTCCGGTGGTGGACATGGCGCGGTCGCACACGACGGTCGCCGTCGAGCGGGCCGCACTGCGGCTGGCCGGGCTGTCCGGCGCCGACGCCGAGGGCATCCCCTGGGTGAACCGGCTGGTGGACGCGGTGCGTGACCAGGTCGGTCTCGAACACGGGGTGGCACTGCCGGTCTGGCACGCGCTGCGCACCGGGACGAGCCGCGACCTCACCGAGCTGGCCGCCCGCGCCACCGCCCGCGACGTCTCCTTCCGGCTGCCCGAGGGCGCCGCCGCCCAGAGCGCCGTGCGCGACGCCCGCCGGGCGATGGCCGAGGGCTTGTCCGTCATCGACGGCCGCCGCCGTGAACGCGAGCGACTGATCCGCCGGTGGGGCGAGCCCCGCGGACCGCTCGTCTACCTGATCGTGGCCACCGGGGACATCCACGAGGACGTCCGGCAGGCCGTGGCGGCGGCCCGGGGCGGGGCCGACGTCATCGCGGTCATCCGCTCCACCGGCCAGTCGCTGCTCGACTACGTGCCCCACGGCGCCACCCGCGAGGGCTACGCCGGAACCTATGCCACCCAGGAGAACTTCCGCCTGATGCGCGCCGCCCTGGACGACGTCTCGGCGCAGCTGGGCCGCTACGTCCGGCTGACCAACTACGCGTCCGGACTGTGCATGCCGGAGATCGCCGTACTGGCGGGCCTGGAACGGCTCGACATGATGCTCAACGACTCGATGTACGGCATCCTGTTCCGCGACATCAACCCCGTCCGCACCTTCGTCGACCAGCGCTTCTCCCGGCAGCTGCACGCCCGCGCCGGAATCGTGATCAACACGGGCGAGGACAACTACCTCACCACCGCCGACGCGATGCAGGCGGCTCACACGGTGACCGCGAGCCAGCTGCTGAACGAGTACTTCGGCAAGGAGGCGGGACTGGCCGACGCCCAGCTCGGCCTGGGACACGCCTTCGAGATCGACCCGGACCTGCCCGACTCCTTCCGGATGGAACTGGCCCACGCCCTGCTGGCCCGCGAACTGTTCCCCGACGCCCCGCTCAAGTGGATGCCGCCGACCCGCCACATGACCGGCGACGTGTTCCGCGGCTATCTGCTCAACGGGTTCTTCAACCTGGCCGGGGCCCTGACCCGGCAGGACATCCTGCTGGTCGGCATGATGACCGAGGCCGTCGTCACGCCCTTCCTCTCCGACCGCGACCTGGCGCTGCAGAACGTCCGGTACGTGATGAACGCCGCCGGCGCCCTGGAGGAGGACTTCCGGCCCGCCCCCGGCGGTGTCGTCGCCCGGCGCGCGGACGCGGTGCTGGGCGAGGCCGTCGGCCTGCTGGAGCGGCTGTGCGACCGAGGCCTGCTGGACGCCATCGCCGAGGGCACCTTCGGCGGTATGCGCCGCCCCGTCGACGGCGGCCGAGGCCGGGACGGGGTGGCCGAGCGCGCTCCCGGATACCGCAACCCCGCCGTGGAACTGCTCGAGGCGCCCGCGGCCCCCGAGCCAGAAGGAGGAGACCGGCGATGAACACGCCCGCAGAACCGCCGCCCGCGGTCCGCCCCTACGGGGACACCAGCGACGACGGCATGGTGCAGCTGTCGTTCACCCTTCCCCTGCCGCACGGCCCCCTGGCCGAGGCCGCGGCCCTCCAACTGGCCCGCCGGATGGGCATCGAGAGACCGCTGCTGGTCCACGCCCGGCCGGTGGGCACCGAGTTCGGCTTCTTCGTCGTCTACGGCGCGGTCACGCACCGGGTGGAACTCGACTCGGTCGACGTCCTGGAGCGGGAGTACCCGCTGCTGTCGGCCCAGGAGGTCGACGAGACCCTGCACCACGGCCTCGGACGCGAGCTGGTCGTGGTCGGCGCGTGCATCGGGACGGACGCCCACACCGTCGGCATCGACGCCATCCTCAACATCAAGGGCTTCGCCGGGCAGAAGGGCCTCGAGTACTACCACTCGATGCGGGTCGTCAATCTCGGCGCCCAGGTCGCGGTGGCCGACCTGGTGCGCCGGGCGGTGAGCGAGCGCGCCGACGCGGTCCTCGTCTCGCAGGCCGTGACCCAGCGCGACGCGCACCTGACCAACGTGCGCGAACTCAGCGCGGAACTGGACGTGGCGTTCACCGGACGCCCGCGGCCCCTGCTCGTGGTGGGCGGGCCGCGCTTCGACCCCGGCATGGCCGCCGAACTCGGCGCCGACCGCGTCTTCGGCCGCGGCACCACCCCCGACGACGTGGCCAGCTACCTCGCCCACGCCCTGACCTGCGGGCGGGCCGCCGCGACGGACGACAGGAGTGCCGTATGAACCGCCCGTGGGAGAGCCCCCGGCCGCTCGGCGCGACGACGGCTGCGCAGGACCGGCTCGACGCCCGGTTCCGCGCGGTCGCCGCCCGCGAGCCCGACCGCACGGCCGTCACCGACGCCCGGGGTCCGGTCACCTACGGACGGCTCGCCGAGGACGCCGACGCCGTGACACGCGCCGTGCGCGGCCGGGTGTCCCCGGGTCAGCCCGTGGCGCTGCGGGCCGGGCGGTCGCGGCACGCGCTCGCCGGGCTCCTGGGCATCCTGGGCGCCGGAGCCTCCTATCTGCCGGTCGACCCGGGATATCCGCGGGAGCGGCAGCGCCATCTGCTCGACGACTCGGGCACCCGGCTGATCCTCACCGAGGGACCGCCGGCGCCCGGCGAGACGCCCCTCGCCGACCTGGGACAGCTCGTCCTCGTCTCCCGTCCGCCCGCCGCCGGCACCGCCGGGACCCCCGTCCTCCCGTCGGACACCGCCTACACCATCTACACCTCGGGCTCCACCGGCGTGCCGAAGGGCTGCGTCGTCGGGCACGCGCAGGTGCTGGCCCTGCTGGACGCCGCGGTACCGCTGTTCGACGTCTCGGAGGACGACGTGTGGACGCTGTTCCACTCGTGGAGCTTCGACTTCAGCGTGTGGGAGATCTGGGGCGCCCTGCTGTACGGCGGCCGGGCGGTGGTCGTCGACCGGGAGACCGCCGCCGACCCCGAGGCCTTCGCCCGGCTGCTGGCGGCCGAGCGGGTCACCGTGCTCAACCAGGTGCCCTCCGCGTTCGGCCACCTCGTCACCGAGGCGGCGGCCGGCGCGGTGCGGCTGCCGGACCTGCGCCATGTCGTGCTCGGCGGCGAGGCACTCGTGCCCGACGACGTACGCCGCTGGTGGGACGCGGGCACGGCGCCCGCCGCGACCGTCACCAACATGTACGGCATCACGGAGACCACCGTCCATGTCACCCACTGCCCCGTCACGGCGGACGTCCTGCGCGAGGCCGGTGGCGGACGCACCCCGATCGGGCGGCCGTTGGGACACCTGACCGTGGAACTACGGGACGAACACGGTGAGTCGGTGGCGCCGGGGCAGCCCGGCGAGCTGTGGGTGGGCGGGGCGGGCGTGAGCCACGGCTACCTCGGCCGGCCGGAACTCACCGCCGAGCGCTTCCCCGCGGCCCCGGACGGCACGGGCCGCCGCTACCGCAGCGGCGACTGGGCCGTCGCCGGCGCCGACGGCCTGCTGTACTACGCGGGCCGGATGGACGGCCAGGTCAAACTGCGTGGCTTCCGTATCGAACTGGGCGAGATCGAGGCGGAGTTGCGCGCCCTCGACGGTGTCGACGGCGCCGCCTGCCTCGTCGACGACAGCGGCCGTACGCCGGTGCTCGGCGCCTTCGTGGTCGCCGACCGTGACGCGCTTCCCCCGGAGCGGGTGCGTGCGCACCTGGCCGGGCGGCTGCCCGCGCACATGCTGCCGCAGCGGCTGCGCTATCTCGACCGACTGCCGCTCACCCCGCACGGCAAGCTGGACCGGACGGCCCTGGGGGCCGCGTCCGGCGCCGGCTCACGGCGGCGGGACCCCCTGGACACCGCGATGCGAGGCGTTGATCACCGTGCCGGTTGAATTCATCGGAATGATCGGGACCAAGGATTCCGGGGGCGGCCCCCACGGGCCGGCCGTCGACCCCGAGTTCACCCGGCGCTTCGCGCGGGTGCACGAGGAGGCCGGGTTCGACCGCGTCCTGATCGGCCACAGCTCCAGTTCGCCCGACGGCACCCAGGTCGCCGCCTACGTGGCCGCCCACACCGAGCGACTCGGGCTGCTGCTGGCCCACCGTCCGGGCATCCTCGCCCCCACCGCGGCCGCGCGGTCGTTCGCGACGCTCGACCACTTCAGCGCCGGCCGGCTCGCCGTCCACGTCATCTCCGGCGGCCACGACGCCGAACAGCGGCGCGACGGGGACTACCTCGACAAGGACGACCGCTACGCGCGCACCGACGAGTTCCTGGAGGTGATGGGACGGGCGTGGACCGAACCGGAGGGCTTCGACCACGCGGGGCGCTTCTACCGGTTCGAGGACTTCCGCTCCGAGGTTCGGCCGCTGCAACAGCCCCGGATTCCGCTGTACTTCGGAGGATCCTCGCCCGCCGCCCTCCGGGTGGGCGGCCGGCACGCGGACGTGTTCGCGCTGTGGGGCGAGCCGCTGGCCGGGACCGCCGAGCAGATCGCGGCCGTGCGGGCCGCGGCGCGCGCGGCGGGACGCACGGCTCCGCCCCGGATCAGCGTGTCGTTCCGGCCGGTGCTGGGCCGTACCGAGGACGAGGCCTGGGAGCGGGCGCACGGCGTCCTCGACGCCATCCGCCGACGCGGCACGGCGGGGTCCTTCTTCGACCGCGGCCGGCCGCCGCTGCCGCTCGGGCCGTCGGCGCGGCCCGAGAACGTCGGCTCCCGGCGGCTGCTGGCCGCCGCCGCGAAGGGCGAGCGCCACGACCGGGCGCTGTGGACCGCGCCCGCCGCGGCCACCGGAGCGGCGGGCAACTCGACCGCGCTGGTGGGGACCCCCGAGACGGTGGCCCGGGCGCTGCTGGACTACCTGGACATCGGCGTGACGACCTTCCTGCTGCGCGGGTACGAACCGCTGCGCGAAGCCGAGGAGTTCGGCCGGACGCTGCTGCCGTTGGTGCGCCAGGAGGCCGAGCGCCGCGAGCGGCCGACGGTGGTCACCGGCTGACCGGCGTCCCGCGTCGGGGCACACGGCACGACGGCGGAGGGCGCCGGTGGGGATCACCCACCGGCGCCCTCCGCCGTCGCGGGGGAGAGGCTCACGCCTGTGCCAGGCCGAGGTCGAGATGCCGGGAGACCTGCAGGGCCAGCACCATGAGATGCGCCCGGTTGCTGACCCCCGCCTTTCCCCGGATTCGGCGCAGGTAGGTGTCCACGGTGTGCGGACTCAGATTCATTCTGCGCGCGATGGAGGAATACGTGTGGCCCTCGGCGAGATAGCCGAGCACTTCGAGCTCACGGTCGCTGAGTTGATTCACTATTTCGACGGTGAACGGACTCACAGGTGTGCCTTTCTTGGTGAACACAAGGGCCTCACGGCCGGTCTTCGCCGGCCCGACGGACAGGACTGCCGGACACACCTCGCGCGCCGCCGAGCCGACTGCGGCTGACGCGGGTTAAGGTGCGCCCGTGATCGGGGGACGACACGGTGGGGGTGTGCAAACCTAGTGGTGACCGTCTGCCCGATCCGGGGGCGGCGTTCTGACCTGGGGCCATGTCCGGTCCCGGACGCGCCGTGCCCGCCATGGCCTCAACTGTCGTGCCGTTCCCCGGAATCGTCGAGCCGCGTGCGGACCGGTTCAGCTGCCCGAGCTGCCCCAGCCGCTGTCGCCGGAGACGGTGACGGCCGCCGCGTCGGCCTCCGGGTCGTTGATGACCCGACCGCCCCATCCGCTGTCCCCGTCCGTGCTCCCGCCGTCCGCGAGCGCGATATGCGTGCCCGTTCCGGGGGCCGGCGCCGACACGGTGTCGGTCGCTCCCATAAACGCGCCGAATGCGATGCACGCGACGGCGGAGGCTGCGGCGACGGCGCGGAAGGATTTCATGTGGGGCGCTCCTGGTTCTGATTCATCGGACGGAACCGGTAGTTCCGTGTATTCGTTCTCCGGTGCTTCAAGACTTCCGCGTCGGCGGTGGTCGTGGCCAGCTACCGAGGTGCTCACCAAGCTGCCCCGCAGCAAAACGAACAGGGAATGTAATGGTTATACCCGACCAGAATCGGGCAATCGACCCGCCCGCGAGGCCCACCGACAGTGAAGTCGCCCTGTACCGATGGGTGGCGGCCAACGAGCGCATGGACGCGGACCGGGCGGCCCTGGAACTCGGCCTCACCCGGGAGGAGGTGGAAGCCGCCGTCGTGTCCCTGAATCAACTCGGCCTGCTCAAACCCGATTTAGACGATCCCGCACGGCTGCGTCCGGTCGATCCCGACCTCGTGGCCGCCGTGGTGACCATCTCGATGGAGGCCGCGATCCGCACCCAGCAGGCAGAACTGCACCGGATCCGCGACCAGTTCGCCGATCTGCGCGGCCACTACCGGGACAGCCTCAGCCGGGAGTCCGTCGACCTCGAGGCGATCCCCGGCGTCGAGGAGGTGCGGGCCGCCCTCAACCGGGCCGCCGAGGAGTGCACCGAGGAGATGCTCACCAGCCAGCCCGGCGGGAACCGGGTCCCGGAAGTCCTCCAGGAGGCGCTGGCCCGCGACACCGCGATGCTGTCGCGCGGGGTGCGGATGCGCACGCTCTACCATCACACCGCACGCTTCAACGGACCCAGCCAGGCCTACGTCGCCACCGTGTCCGCGCTCGGCGCGGAGTACCGCACCGCGCACGAGCTGTTCGGCCGGCTGATCGTGTTCGACCGCAAGGTGGCCTTCATTCCCGAACGGGGCGGCACCTGGGGCGCGGTGGTGATCCGCGAACCCTCGGTCGTCCACTACCTGTGCGAGGTGTTCGAGCAGGCGTGGACGCAGGCCGCGCCGTTCTCCGACGCCGCCGCCGACGGACTGGAACTGGTCGCCAAGGACATCCACCGCACGATCGTGCGGCTGCTCGCGGCCGGCCTGAAGGACGAGAGCATCGCGCGCCGGATCGGCATGTCCCTGCGGACCGCCAGGAAGCACATCGCCGACATCATGGAGACGCTCGGAGCCGAGAGCCGTTTCCAGGCCGGGGTCCTCGCCGCGCAGCAGGGCCTCCTCGACGAAGTCCAGGAGGCCGGATCAGGCGACTGACCCGAGCGCACGCTCCCGACCGGCCGGAGGCCAGGGACCGCCGGGGTGGCGACGGGCCGCCACCGCTTCGGTACCGTGATCCCGGGACTGCCGCAACCCCCGTCGTGTGCAGCAGAGTTCCTGCAAACCGCGGGCTCGGGCCGACGCCACTGGCAGCGCTCGTCCCGGCGGTCATGTGGCGGAAGACAGGAGACCTGCCCTTCCCGGGATGTCCCGTGCACCACGGACGGGCCGTCCGCGCGTGGACCACGGCACGCGGGACGTTGCGGGTGCGATGCGGAGCGGAGCGGGTTGTGGATTACGTAGGCGACCGGGCGAGCGGCACGTCCGGGGTGGAGCTCTTCGTCAGGGATCTGGCCCTGTGTCTGTCGGTCCACCGGGACAGGGGCCCGGCCCTCGTGTGGCCGGACGGCGTCGACGCCGTGCTGGCGGGGGACGGCACCGTACGCGGACGCGCCGACCCGGACCCGGACCCGGAGCCGCACGGCGTGGCCCACGGGACGGCGGAACTGACCTCCGGCCTCGGCGCACTGCTGGGCTGCCGGGTCCAGAGCTCGTACCTCACCCTGCCCGCCGGTGCGCAGAGCACCGGCAACACCGCGGCGACCGACCTGGTCCTGCTCCCCGTGCGCGGAAGCTGCGCCGGCCGGGTGGAGCCCTCGCCGCCCGGACAGGCCCGCGCCGTGCTCGACCGCGCCCTGGCCCTTCGGCTGAGGGTGGGTGAGGCGCTCTACGTGCCGAGCGGTTTCGGCTACGCGCTCAACGGGGCGCATTCTCCGTGCACGCTGCTCGTCCTCGCGTTGCACCCCCCGGCCTGGTGAGCGGGCGCACCGGCGCCAGGAGCCGTTCGCGCAGGTCGGCGGTCAGCGTCCGCCGGGCCTCGCGCAGATAGAAGTGGCCGCCCGGGAAGGACCTCGCCTCGGCCGTCCCCCGGGTGTAGCGCCGCCACTCCCGCACGGCCGCCTCGGGGACGGCCGGATCCTCGCGTCCGTGGTAGGCGACGACCGGCGTGTCCAGCGGCTCGGCCCCGGCGTCGTGCCGGTAGGTCTCGATCAGCCGGTAGTCGGCCCGGACGGCGGGCATCACGAGGGCGCGCAGCTCGTCGTCGGCCAGCACCTCGGCGTCGGTGCCGCCCTGGGCGAGGAGTTCGGCCGCCAGCCCGGCGTCCGACAGCAGATGCCTGGAGCGTCTGCGGAGCCGGTGCGGCGGGACCATGGCGGACAGGAAGAGGTACGACAGCTCGATCCCGTGACGTGCCCGCAGCAGCCGTGCCGTCTCGTACCCGACGGCCGCGCCCATGCTGTGCCCGAACACGGCCAGCGGCCGGTCCGCGAGCGGGACGAGGGCGCGGGCGACCGCTTCGGCCATCTCCGCCATACCGGTGACGGGCGGCTCGTGGAAGCGGTCCTGGCGCCCCGGGTAGCACACGGCGAGCACGTCCACCTCGGGGGAGAGCAGCTCCGGCCAGTCGCGGAAGAACGTCGGCGCGCCGCCCGCGTGCGGCAGACAGACCAGGGTGGCCTCGGCCGCGGGCGCCGGGGCGCCGTAGCGCCGCAACCAGGCGTCCGGGCGCCCCGGCAGGGCCGTGGGGACGTCCATGTCATCCCTCCGGCCGGGTCTGCCGGCGGGCGAAGTGGATCAACGGCTCGGCGTCCTGGCCCGTCTCCGCGTGCACCACGTGACCGATGACCAGGGTGTGGTCGTCGACGGGCACGAACCGCGTCACGCGGCACACCGCACCGGCCACCGCTCCGCCGAGGAGGGGGACGCCGTGCCGGGAGGCGTGGTCGACTCCGTCGAAGCGCCGGGCCGCCGGCAGCTCGGCGAACCGCGCGGCCAGGGAGCGGTGCCGGTAGGGCAGCACGCTCACCCCGAACCGCCCTGCGGCCCGGATGCACCGGAGGGTTCCGCCGTCCGAGGCGAGCGAGGCGAGGAGGGTGGGCGGCCGGTCGGTCAGGGAGAGGACCGCGGTGGCGGTGCAGCCGATCGGATGCGTCCCGTCGTGGGCGGTGACCACCGTGACGCTGCGGGCGAAGCGGGTCATCACCTCGCGGAACGTCTCCGGCGGGACCGTGTCGGGGCCGCCCTCGGGACTGACGGCTTCCCAGGTGGTCGCTGTCATGGGTGCGGTTCTGCCTTTCGGGGCGTGGGGTCTGTTCGGCTCCCGGCGCGCGCCGCCGTCCCGGCCGGCCGGGGGGGAGCCGGGCGGGACGGCGGGCGGGGAGGGCGGCAGGAGGCGCCTCGAGTGGATCAGGCCGGCACGGGGGCGCGTGCCGCCGTGCCGAACTCGGCGGTGGTGGCGCCCGCCGTCTCACCGCCGTCGACGACCAGCTCCTGACCGGTCAGGAAGGCGGCCTCGGGCGAGGCCAGATAGTGGAAGGCCGCCGCGATCTCCTCGGGAGCGGCGTGCCGGCCGGCCGGGATCCGGGCGTCGACGTCGGCCAGCATGTCGTCGGTGTACTCGGCCAGTTGCATGGGGGTCAGGACGGCTCCGGGACTCACGCAGGCCACCCGGATGCGGGGGCTGAGTTCCAGGGCGAAGGTCTGGGTGAGGGAGATGATGCCGGCCTTGGTGGCGTTGTAGTCGGCGTAACGGGGGTAGCCGCGGCGGCCGTTGACGGACGCCGTCGCCAGCAGGACCCCGCCGTCGCTCTCGGCCATGAGGCGGGCGGCGCCGCGCCACAGGCCCAGGGTCCCGAGGAGATTGACGTCGATCACGCGCCGTGCGGCCTGCTCGGTGAGGTCGAGGACGCCGTGGCGGACGCTGATGCCGGCGTTGGCGATGACGACGTCCAGGGAGTGGTCCCGGTGCACCCGGGCCAGGGCGTCGTCGACGGCCTGCCAGTCGGCGACGTCGCAGCGGATCCACGAGACGGGACCGCGGGGCTCGTCCCGGGGTTCGGCGATGTCCAGGCTGACCACGCGGTCGCCCGCTCGCGCGAAACGCTCGACGGTGGCCCGGCCGATGCCGCTGGAGCCACCGGACACGACGATGGTGCGCATGTCTTGCCGTCCCTTTCGGTGAGGGGAACGAAGGAGGTGGTGAGGGGAGGGAGAGGGAAGGTGGGGAGGGAGAGGGCGGAGGGGGTGGAGAGGCCGGCGGGGAGAAGGGCGGACGCAGGGGCGCCGGGCGTGCTCAGAAGAGGACCCGCCGGTCGTCGGGCGAAGCGTGCGGGGTCGTCTTGCGCAGGTCGCGGCTGACGATCATGCGCTTGAGCCAGCGATCCGTCCCGTCGTGCGCGGCCCGGAACGGCCTGCGGCCGTGCACGGCGACGTAGTTGTCGACCACCACCAGGCTGCCCTGGTCCACGACCAGGTCGAGCTGGACCCGCTCCAGCTCCTCCATCAGCTCGTCCAGGGCCTGCTGGGCGGCCCCGTCCTGGCCGGCGCACGTCATGAACGGGTAGTCGATCCGCAGGTAGGGGCGCTCCCGGTCGCCCGACAGGACCGCCACCGGCTCGGGGTCGGACTGCATCCGCAGCATGCCGGCCAGCGCCGGGTGGCCGGGGTGGCGCTCCTGGAGCTGGCGTACGTGCTCGTCGTCGGGACGGATGAGGAAGCTCGGGGTGCGGAGCAGGTCGGCGGTCTCGTCGCTGATCTTGACGTCGCGCACGGACGCCACGATGGTCGGCACCCGCTCGTGGTTGCGCATCCCGAACAGGAGCAGGTAGTCGCAGCGGCCCGGGTGGAAGCCGTCCTCGGTGTGGAACTCCAGCAGGCACTCGCTGCCGTGGCCGCTCTGGCGCAGTTCGTCGCCGCGGATGGGCAGCAGGTTCTGCACGACCCGGCCGAGCTGGAGGGTGGAGAAGGTGAAGGGGTCGCCGAGCGCCGTGCCCACCATGGACAGGAACAGCTCCTGGTCGAGGGGCGGGCCGTCGGCCGGCACGTCCGCCCAGTGGGCCGGGGTGGGGCCGACCGCCGTGTCGTCGACCGGGAAGCCGTGGATCACGAGCGCCGCGGCCGGTTCGGTGCGGCGGAACTGCTCCAGGAAGGTGCGCAGTCCGGACGGGAGGAGGGCCGCCGCGTCCCAGTGACGGTCGTAGAAGGCGGGCTGCGCGGGGGCCGGGGAGGAGTCGCGGAGGCGGGGCAGCGCCTCCAGGATCTGATCCGTCTCAGCGGCGGACAGGACGTATTCGAGGGGAAGGCCGTGATACATGCGGGGACCTGCCGGTTTCTGACGAGGGGAACGACGGACGGGTGGTCGGCGCGCAGGACGCGGCCGGGGGAGGAGAGGTCGGGGCAGAAGAGGGCTGGGGCGGAGAGGGCGGGCGGGGTGAGCCGGCGGAGAGGGGGATCAGGGAGGCGGCGGCGCAGAGCAGGCACAGGACGCCGCTGAACCGGAAGGCCTCCGCAGCGCCCCCCTGGGCGAGCAGCGCGCCGCCGAGGGCCGTGCCCAGACCGCTGCCGAGGGCGTCCGCGGTGCCGAGCAGGCCGAAGGCCCTCGCCGTGCGGCCGGGACCGGCGTCGCGCGCCACCTGCGCCGAGATCAGCGGCAGGGCGACGGCCAGCAGGATCCCCTCGGCGAGCGACAGGGCGACCGCCGCGGCCACCGAGCCGACCAGCGGGTACAGACAGGCGCAGCAGCCGAGGAGCAGCGCCGCGCAGCGCAGGAGCGCGGGGCGGGACACCCGGGGCAGGACGGAGCCCGCCCGGGGGGAGAGGACGAGCGCGGGCAGTGCCAGACAGGCCGCCGACCAGGCGATGAGCGCGTTGCGGGCGCCCAGGTCGCGGAGGTACACGGCCCAGACCACGGAGTAGCCGCCGTACAGCGCGGTGATGCCGAACAGCAGGACCAGGGGCGTCCACAGCGTGGCCGGCAGCGAGAGCCGGGGTCCGGCCGCCGACGCGGGCGGTTCCGGCGCCGGGAGCTTCTCCGCCGCCGGTCGCGCGGCCCCGGGGCGGTTCGCCGCGGCGTGCCCGCGCCGGTCCGCCGTACCCGCCACCGCGGCCGCGCCGAGGGCGACGGCGGTGGCGGCCCACGCGGCCCACGCGGGGCCACCGTGCAGGAGCACGGCCCCCGCGCCGAGCGGGCCCACCAGGGCGCCGAGCATCTGCGCGGCCGTCAGCCGGCCGTAGGCGCGCTCCAGCCGGTCCGGACCCGGCGCCCGGCCGCCGGGAGCGTGCGCGGCCAGCGTGGCGCGCAGCCCGGTCGCGGTCAGCGCCGCCCCCGCCATGAGCAGGAAGTCGGCGGCGGCCAGGCTCCACCACGGGGTGAGCGTGGCGAACGCCAGACAGCCCACGCTCTGCACCCCCGTGCCCAGCAGGGTCAGCCGGGTGGTGCGGCAGCGGTGCCCCCAGCGGCCCGCGGCGAGTTGGGCCAGTGCCCCACCGGCCGCGGCCGCCGCCATCACCAGCCCGATCGCGTTCCTGGCGACCCCCCGGTCGAGGAGGATCAGTGTCTCCGCCGAGAACAGGCCGAGCTGGCTCGCCCGCGCGAGGAACGCGACGGCCGTGACCGGAAGGGGCGCGCTCACCGCGTCGGCGGGGCGTCGGCGTTCATCGCCCGGACCAGGCTCGCGGGACGGATGTCCGTCCAGTGCTCGCCGATGTGGTCCAGGCAGTCCTGGCGCGAGCCCTCCGGCCGGGCCACCGTCCAGCCGGCCGGCACCTCGGCGAACGCGGGCCACAGGGAGTGCTGGTTCTCGTCGTTGACGAGGACGAGGAAGGTGCCGTCCGGGTTGTCGAAGGGGCTGCTCATGATGGGTTCCTCCTGGTGTGCGGACACGGATGTGCCGACAGGTGTGGGACAGGGGTGCGGCAGGGACGCCGTGGAGAGGGATGTCGAGGGGCGGGCCGCCCTGCTGAGCCGGGGGCGGCTTCCCGGAGGGCCCGGTGCGACCGCGCGGTCAGCCGAGGCGCCGCGCGAGCGCCCGGGGGGTGGGCCGGTCGAAGACCGCGCGCACCGGGAGCCGCGGATCGAGGCCTCGGGCGCGGACGCGGCCCGCGAGCCGCAGCGCGCGGAGCGAGTCGCCGCCCAGGGCGAAGAAGTCGTCGTCGGGGCCGACGTGTTCGAGGCCGAGCACCTCCGCGAACAGGGCGCGTACGGCGTCCAGGGGGCCTTCGGCGGGAGCCGGACGTCCGGGGAGCCCGGTGAGCGCCCGGCGGAGCCCGGCCGCGACGCGCTCGGCGGTTTCCCGGTCGAAGAGGTCGGGCCGGTAGCGGAGTTGGAGGTGGAGCCGGTCGCCGGGCACGCCCATGACGGTCATCGGGTAGTGGTAGGCGTCCCGGCCCTCCAGACCGGACAGCCGCACGGCTCCGGCGCGCACCTCGTCCGCGTCGGCGGGGTAGTTCTCGAACACGGTCGAGGTGTCGAAGAGCGGGGCGCCGCCGGCCAGCGCGTGGATCCGGGACAGACCCAGGTGGTGATGGGGCGCGAGGGCGGACTGTTCCTCCTGGACGCGGGCGAGCAGGCGTTCCAGGGGCTCGCCCGGCACCGGACGCACCCGCACCGGAACGGTGTTGATGAACATCCCGACCCCGTGCTCCACGCCGGGGAGCTCCGGGGGCCGCAGGGACACGGTGGTCCCGAAGACGACGTCGCGCCGTCCCGTCGTCTCGGCCAGGACGAGGGCCCAGGCCGTCTGGAACAGGGTGTTGAGCGTGACCCGGTGGGTCCGGGCCAGCTCGGTCAGCGCGGCGGTCTCCGCCTCGGTCAGCTCCGTCACGACCCGCTCGGGCAGCAACGGCGTGCCGCCGCGCGCGGCGTGCGGCGCCAGCAGGGTAGGGCCGTCGAGACCGGCCAGCGCGTCCCGCCACGCCTTCTCCGCGGCGTCCCGGTCCTGCCCGGCCAGCCAGGCCAGATGGTCACGCACGGTGGCCCCGGGTACCGGCCTGGGCAGTCCCGCGCCGGTCTCCCGGGCCTCGTACAGGGCGACCAGGTCGCGCAGCACGACCGGCAGGGACCAGCCGTCGAGCAGGAGGTGATGCACGGTCAGGACCAGGGTGTGGCGCTCCGCCGTCTCCCGCAGGAGGGTGAAGCGCGCCAGCGACGGCCCGGTGAGCGGGAAGCGGGCGCCCCGGTCCGCGGCCAGCAGCTCCGCGCGCTCGGCCTCCGGCGCGCCGGGGAGGAGGTCGTGTTCGGCCCAGGCCGGTTCCACGTCCCGCAGCACCACCTGCACCGGGGTGCCGGAGCCGAGAGTGTCGAAGGCGGTGCGCAGCGGTGCGTGCCGGCGGACCAGGTCCCGGCAGGCGTCGCGCAGGGCGGCGCGGTCGAGCGGGCCGTCCAGGTCGAGCGCGAGCTGCACGGTGTAGACGTCCGCCGTGTCCTCGTCGTACAGCGCGTGGAACAGCAGCCCTTCCTGCAGGGGCGTGAGCGGCAGCACGTCGGTCACCGTGTGCCGGGCCCGGTGCGCCGCGAGCGCGTCGAGCTCGTCCTGGCCGATCCGCTCCCCGGCGACGGCCACCACCCCCAGGTCGGACGGGGTGAGACCGCCCGCGCCGGGGCCCGCTGCGTGCGCGACGAGTGCGCGCAGCGCCCGGAACCAGGTGTCGGCGAGTCCGCGCACGACTGCCTCGTCGAGCAGCTCGCCGGGCCAGGACCAGTGGGCGACCAGGCGTGGCCCGTCGGGGCGTTCCTCGGTGACGGCGTTCAGGTCCACGGCGTGCGGCAGCGGCATCCCGGGGTCGGCCGGGGGGACGACGGCGTCGGGCTCGTCGGCGGCCTCCCAGTCGGCGGCGCGGCCCGCGGCGAAGCGGCCCAGGTAGTTGAAGCCGATCTGCGGGGTGCGGCCGGAGGCGAGCAGGGGACCGGTGTCGCGGTTGACGTGGCGCAGCAGCCCGTAGCCGATGCCCCGGTCCGGCACCGCGCGCAGCTGCTCCTTCACGGTCTTGACGGCACGGCCGAGCGCGGCCCCGCCGGCCCATACGTCGTGCCAGTCCGTGGCCCCCGCGTCCAGGCGTACGGGATACAGGGCGGTGAACCATCCCACCGTGCGGGAGAGATCGAGTCCGGGGGCGATCTCCTCCTGGCGTCCGTGGCCCTCCAGGTCGACGAGGACGCCACCGGTCCGGTCAGGTCCGCGCCAGTGGGCCACGGCCAGGGCGAGCGCCGACAGCAGGATGTCGTCGATCCCGGCGTGGAACGCCTCGGGCACGGTCGTCAGCAGCGCGGCCGTCTCCTCGGCGGGCAGGGTCAGGGTGAGGTCCTCGCGGGTGGCGTAGACGTCGCGGGCCGGGTCGAGCGGGCGGGCGGTCAGCAGCGGGTCGTCGGCGGCCGACACCTCCTGCCACAGCGGGAGTTCCGCCGTGCGCTCCGGGGCGTGGGCGGCCTCGGTGAGACGCCGCGACCAGGTCCGCAGGGAGGTCGGTACCGCGTCCAGCGCGGCGAACGCGTCCTGTCCGGCCACCGCCGCCCGCCAGGCCGCCGCGAGGTCGGGCAGCAGGATCCGCCAGGACACGCCGTCCACGGCGAGGTGGTGCACCAGCAGCAGCAGGCGTCCCGGCTCCGTCTCGCCGCGGTCGAGCCACACCGCCCGCAGGACGCGGCCGCCGCGGGGGTCCAGCGCGCGCCGTGCCGCGAGGGCGAGTTCCACGAGGTTCTCGCCGGGGGCGCGGTGCCGGGTGAGG
The DNA here is from genome assembly GCF_031456635.1 of Streptomyces sp. 3330. Lineage (NCBI taxonomy): Bacteria > Bacillati > Actinomycetota > Actinomycetes > Kitasatosporales > Streptomycetaceae > Streptomyces > Streptomyces sp. 3330. The sequence goes on along the minus strand of NZ_JAVDVA010000020.1, from coordinate 35,650 downwards.
CAGTCGGCGGCCCGCACGGAACCCCGCGCGCCCACGTCCAGCGTCCACCCGGCGTCGCCGTCGCAGTCGTCTCCACCGGTGTTGTCGGCACCGCTGTCGTCGAGCCGCAGCCGCAGCGCGTCGTGCCGGTCGAGGACCGCCTGGAGAGCCGTCAGGAGGTCCCTCTCGCGCAGCCCGGCCGGGACGCGCACCAGCAGGGACTGATGGAACCCGGCCATCGGCCCGCCCTGCTCCCGCAGCCAGTGGGCGATGGGCGTGAGCGGCACGCGTCCGGTGCCGGCGTCGTCGGGCTCCGCGGCGGGCGCCGGGTCGGCGGCCCTGGCCACCGAGGCGAGCGCGGCCACCGTGCGGTGCCGGAACACGTCGCGCGGGGTGAGGACGAGTCCGGCGCGGCGGGCCCTGGCGACGAGCTGGATGGACAGGATGGAGTCCCCGCCGAGTTCGAAGAACCCGTCGTCCGGACCGACGCCCGGCACCCCGAGCACCTCGGCGAAGAGCGCGCACAGCGTCTCCTCCACCGGCCCTGCGGCGGCCCGTCCGCCCACGGCGGTGAAGGCGGGGGCGGGCAGCGCCTTGCGGTCGAGCTTGCCGCTGAGCGACAGGGGGAGCCGCTCCAGCGGTACGAACGCCTGCGGGACCATGTGCTCGGGCAGGCCGTCGGCGCAGTGGGCGCGCAGCGCCTCGGCGTCGAACGCCGGCGCCCCGGCCGGGTCCGCGGGGACGACGTAGGCGACCAGACGTCTGACGCCGGGCCGGTCCTCACGGACGACGACCGCGGGGGCGCCCACGGCCGGGTGACGGGCCAGGACGGACTCGATCTCGCCCAGCTCGATCCGGAAGCCGCGGATCTTCACCTGGTCGTCGGCCCGTCCCAGGTAGAGGAGTTCGCCGTCCTCGGTCCAGCGCACGATGTCGCCGGTGCGGTACATCCGCGAGCCCGGCGGGCCGAACGGATCGGCGACGAAGCGCTCGGCGGTCAGCGCCTGCCGCCCGTGGTACCCGTGGGCGAGCTGGACGCCCGCCAGGTACAGCTCGCCGGGAGCGCCCGGCAGGGCCGGTTGCAGCCCCGCGTCGAGCACGCGGACGCCGGTGTTGTCGACCGGGCGGCCGATGGGCACCGAGGCGGTGGACGTGCCGCGGCGGCTGCGCCGGTGGGTGACGTCGACGGAGGCCTCGGTGGGCCCGTACAGGTTGTGCAGTTCGGCGCCGGCGGCGTCGAAGAGGTCGTGGAAGCGGTCGGCCAGGGAGGCCGGGAGCGCCTCGCCGCTGCAGATGACCCGGCGCAGGCCCGTGCAGTCGGCGGCCTTCGGGCTCCGGAGGAAGGACTCCAGCATGGACGGCACGAAGTGCACCGTCGTCACGCCCTCGCGCCGGATCAGGTCCGCCAGGTACTCGGGGTCCTTGTGCCCCTCGGGCCGGGCAACGACCAGCGTGGCGCCGGTGATCAGCGGCCAGAAGAACTCCCACACCGACACGTCGAAGCTGGACGGCGTCTTCTGCAACACCCGATCCCCGGGAGCCAGTTCGTAGGCGGACTGCATCCACAGCAGCCGGTTGACGATGCCCTGGTGGGGGACGAGCACCCCCTTGGGACGGCCGGTCGAACCGGACGTGTAGATCATGTAGGCCGGCTCGCGCGGATCGGCGCGCGGCAGCACACCGCCGTCGGCCACGGCCTCCGCGGCCAGCCGGCCGTAGACCTCCGGGGTCACCACCAGGGCGGGGGAGGCGTCGTCGAGCATGTAGCGGACGCGGTCCGGCGGATAGTCCGGGTCCACCGGCAGATAGGCGGCGCCCGTCTTGTGCACGGCGTACAGCGTGACCAGCAGGTCGAGGGAGCGGGGCAGGGCGACGGCGACGATCCGGGACGGGCCCGCGCCCCGGGCCCGCAGAGCGTGCGCCAACCGCGTGGCGCGCCCGTCGAGTTCGGCGTACGACAGGGTCGCGCCCTCGAAGACGACGGCCGGCGCGGACGGCGTGCGCGCGGCCTGCGCGGCGAACAGTTCGGGCAGCGTGGTCGCCGGATGCGGGACGGCCGGTCCGGTCCCGGCGGCCGACAGCGCCGCGAGATCCTCCGTGTCGAGCGCGCCGACGCCGCCGCAGGGCAGCTCGGGTGTGGCGGCCAGGGCGCCCAGGATCCGCACCAGACGGCGGGCCAGCCGCCGCGCGGACGCCTCGTCCACGACATCGGCCCGATGACTGAGGTCGAGGCGCAGCCGCCGTCCGGGTACGGCCACCAGACTCAGGGGGTAGTGCATCGTGCCCGTGGTGGCCGTGTCCTCCAGGAGGGCGACGCGCACCCCGCCGAACGTCCGGTCCAGCGACTCCTCGTCGAAGGGGGCGTTCTCGAAGACGACCGCGGTGTCGAAGAGGTCGCCGAGGCCGGTGAGGCGCTGGATGTCGGCGAGCCCGAGATGGTGGTGCGGGAGCAGCGCGGACTGCTCGCGCTGGACGCGCTCCAGCAGCGCGCCGAGCGGTTCGGCGGGATCCAGCCGCACCCTGACCGGGACGGTGTTGATGAAGAGGCCCACCGTCTCCTCCACGTCCGGCAGTTCCGCCGGCCGGCCCGAGACGGTCGCCCCGAAGACCACGTCCTGGCGGCCGGTCGCCCGGGCCAGCGACAGCGCCCAGGCGGCCTGCACCAGGGTGTTGACCGTGAGGCCGCGCGTACGGGCGAAGCGGGTGAGGTCCGCCGTCAGCTGCTCCGGGAGACGGGTGACCACGCGCTGCGGGAACACGGACGGTCCGTCGGCCGCCCCGGCGGGCGCCAGGAGGGTCGGCTCGTCCAGGTCGCCGAGGGCCGCGCGCCACGCCTGCCCGGCGGCTTCCCGGTCCTGCCCGGCGAGCCAGCCGAGATGCCGGCGGAAGGACGGCGCGGGCGGCATCCCTTCGGCGCTGCCGCCCCGTTCGTACAGCTCGAACAGATCGCGCAGCACCAGCGGGAGCGACCAGCCGTCCAGCAGGATGTGGTGGTTGGTCAGGAGCAGGACGTGCCGGTCGGCGGCCAGGCACAGCAGCCGGAACCGTACGAGCGGAGGGGCGGAGAGGGTGAAGCGGCGCTCGCGGTCCTCGGCCGTGATCCGGTCGAGCGCGGCGGACCGCTCCGCCTCGGGCAGCGGGCTCAGATCGTCCTCCGCCCAGGGCGCCTCCACGGCGCGCGGCACGAGCTGGACGGCCCGTCCCGTCCCGCGCTGGAGGAAGCCCGCCCGCAGCGCGGGATGCCGCGTCAGCACGGCGTCGCAGGACCGTCGCAGGGCGGCCCGGTCGAGCGGCCCGGTCAGCTCCAGCGAGGCCTGGACGGTGTACACATCGCTGCCCTCGTCGTCGTACAGGGAGTGGAAGAGCATGCCCTCCTGGAGGGGTGTCAGCGGCAGGATGTCGAGGTCGGGGCGGTTGCCGGCGGTCGGCCGGGGCGCGGTGCTCGGCGTCGCGTTCACTGGGCGGACTCCCATACGGCCATCAGCTCGGCCAGTTCGTCGTCGGGCAGGGCGATCGGCGGCAGGTCCGCCTCCTCGGTCCGGTCGGGGGTCTCCGGGGCCAGGTCCTGGGCGACCTCGGCGAGCGCGGCGGCCGTCCGGTGGGTGAAGACGTCCCGGGCGGTGAGGACGAGTCCGGCGCGACGGGCCCGCGCGACCAGCCGGACCGAGAGGATGGAGTCGCCGCCGAGGGTGAAGAACCCGTCGTCGGGACCGACTCGGTCACGGCCGAGGACCTCGCCGAAGAGGGTGCACAGGAGTTCCTCCCGTGGGCCGGCCGGAGCGCGTCCCGCCGTGTCGGCTGTGTCGGCCGTGTCGGCGGGAGCCGGGAGGGCCCGGCGGTCGATCTTGCCGTTCCGGGTCAGCGGCAGCCCGGGCAGCGCCACGAACGCGGCGGGCACCTGGTAGTCGGCCAGCGACGGGGCCAGATGCGCCCGCAGTTCGGCGGCCGTCGGCACGCGGTCCCCCGGCGGCGGCACCACGTAGGCGGTCAGCCGCTTGACGCCGGGAGCGTCCTCGCGCGCCACCACACAGCACTGGGCCACCGCGGGGTGCCGGGCCAGCGCGGCCTCGATCTCACCGGGCTCGACGCGGAACCCGCGGATCTTGATCTGGTCGTCCGCGCGGCCGAGGAAGACGAGCTCGCCCCGGTCGTTCCAGCGGACCAGGTCACCGGTGCGGTACATGCGCCCGCCCGGCGCCCCGAACGGGTCGGCGACGAAGCGCTCGGCGGTCGCCTCGGGACGGTCCAGGTAGCCACGGGCCAACCCGGCGCCCGTCAGGTGCAGTTCACCGGCCACGCCGGGCGGTACGGGCCGCAGCGCGCTGTCCAGCACGTAGGCGCGCATGCCGTCCAGCGGCCGTCCGATGGGCACCGTCGCCGGCACGGCGTCCCCGGCGCGCATGCGGTGGCGCGCCGCGAACACGGTGGTCTCGGTGGGGCCGTAGCCGTCGACGACGACCAGGGCCGGGTTGACGCCCAGGACGGCGCGCACGGCCCGGCCGGGGACGACGTCGCCGCCCGCCCACACCTCGCGCAGCCCGGCGAAGCTGCCCGGCGACTCCTCGGCCAGCAACCGGAACAGGCCTGCCGTCAGCCACAGCGCGGTGACCCCGTGCCCGGCCACGAGCCGTTCCAGCAGCGGCCCGTCGAGCTGGCCGGGCGGCGCGAGGACGATCCTGCCGCCGCCGAGCAGCGGCACCCACATCTCGTAGGTCGCCGCGTCGAAGGCCTGGGTGGAGTGCTGGAGCACCGCCCGGTGCGCCTCGGCGGTGAACGCGCTGTCCCCGGCCAGGTCGAGGACGGCCCGGTGGGTCACCCCGACGCCCTTGGGCTCACCCGTCGAGCCCGACGTGAACAGGACGTAGGCGAGCTGGTCCGCGCGCACCTCCGGGAGCGGACCCACGGCGGCGGGGACGGCCGGGCCGGGTTCGTCCACGACGAGGAGCTGCCCGGCGGCGAGCTCGCGCGCCGCCTCGCGTGAGGCGAGGTCGGTCAGCAGGACGCGGGCCCGCGTGCGGCCGGTCATCGCACGCAGCCGGTCGGCGGGGGAGCGGGCGTCCAGCGGCAGGTACGCGCCGCCCGCCTTGAGCACGGCCAGCAGGGAGACGATCAGTTCGGGTGAGCGCTCCTGGAGAACGGCGACCCGCTCCTCGGGCCGCAGGCCGAGGGCGAGCAGCCGGTGGGCCAACGCGTCCGCACGGGAGTCGAGTTCGGCGTAGCTCAGACTGCCCGCGGCACCGGTGACCGCGACGGCGCCGGGCGTGCGGGCCGCCTGTTCGGCGAACCTCCGGTGGATCGAGGTGTCCGACGGGGGTGCGACCGACGCGTTCCCCTCGTGCAGGACGCGGGAGCGCTCCGCGGGGGACAGCAGGTCGACGGCGGCGAGCGGGGCGTGCGGCGCGGTGGTGAACGCCTCCAGGAAGCGGGCGGTGCGCGCGACGACGGCCCGGGCGGTGGCGCGGTCGACGAGATCGGGACGGTACGCGAGCCGGAGGGTCAGCCGTTCACCCGGTTCGGCGATGAGCGTCAGCGGATAGTGCGTCGCGCCGTAGCTGTCGGCGGCGCGCACGGTCAGCCCGTCCCGCTCCCGGACGGCCTCGGCGCCACCGGAGTGGTTCTCGAAGACCGTGGAGGTGTCGAAGAGCTGGTCGAGCCCGGTCTGCCGACGCAGGGCGGCGAGGCCCACATGGTGGTGGGGGGAGAGCGCGGCCTGCTCGTCCTGGAGCCGGCCGAGCAGCCGCTCCAGCGGCTCGGCCGCGTCGAGCCGCACCCGTACCGGCACGGTGTTGATCAGCAGTCCTGCCAGTCGGTCGACGCCGGGGAGTTCGGCCGGGCGCAGCGACACGGTGGTGCCGAAGACGACGTCGTCGCGGCCGGTCAGCTGCCCCAGAGTGACCGCCCACGCGGCCTGGACGACGGTGTGGGGCGTGAGGGAGCGGGCGCGGGCCGCGGCGGTCAGCGCCGCGGTGCGCACCGGGTCCAGGCTCACCCGGACGTGCTCGGCCAGGACGGGCGCCCGGCCCCGGTCCGCGTCGGGCACGGCGAGGGTCGGCTCCTCGACGCCGTCCAGCGCGGCGGCCCAGGCCTTCTCGGCCGTCTGCCCGTCCTGCACGGCGAGCCACTCGGCGTAGTCGCGCAGGGTGACGGGAGCCGGCGCCCCGGGCTCTTCGCCCGCGTACGCGTCGAGCAGGTCGTCCAGCACCAGACCGAGCGAGGCGCCGTCGAGCACGATGTGGTGGCCGGTGAGGACGAGCACGTGCCGCTCGGCCTCCAGACGCACGAGCAGGAAGCGCACGAGGGGCGCGGCCGCCATGTCGAACGGGCGCGCGCGGTCGGCGGCCAGCTCACGGGCGACGCGTTCCCGCTGCCCGTCGGCCGGCAGTCCGGTCAGGTCCAGTTCGGTCCACGGCACGCCGTGCGCCCCGGTGATCACCTGCACGGGCCGGCCGGACCCGGTGCGGCGGAAGGCGGCGCGCAGGCACTCGTGCCGGGCCGGCAGGGCGTCGCAGGCGTCGCGCAGCCGGTCCGGGCGCAGCGGGCCGGACAGTTCGTACGCCGTCTGCGCGATGTAGGGGTCGATACCGGCCGTCCCGCCGCCCGCGCCCTCGTACTGGGCGTGGAAGAGCATGCCCTCCTGGAGCGGGGTGAGCGGCAGGACGGCCCCGTGCCCGGGATGGGAGACGGCCAGGGCGGCCCGCTCGGCCGCGTCCAGGGCGATCAGCGGAAGGCGGGAGCGGCCGGGCGGCTCCGGGCTCGGGGCGGGCCCGCGCGCCACCTCGGCGAGCCCGGCGACGGTCTTGTGCCGGAACACGTCCTGGGGGGTGAGGACGACCGACGCCTCCCGGGCGCGCGCGGCCAGCCGTACGGCCAGCGGGGAGTCGCCGCCGAGTGCGAAGAAGCTGTCGTCGATGCCGACCCGGCGCACGTCGAGGAGTTCGGCGAAGAGGGCGCACAGCGTCTCTTCGACGGGGGTGCGGGGCGCGCGGCTGTCGGCCGCGGCGGTGATCTCCGGCGCGGGCAGGGCGGCGCGGTCGAGCTTTCCGTTGTGGGTCAGGGGCAGCGCGTCCAGGGCGACGAATCCGGCCGGGACCATGTACTCCGGCAGGGACGCGGCGAGGTGCTCCCGCAGCGCTCCGGCGTCCGGCATCCCTGCGCCGGGGGTGGGCACGACGTAGGCGACGAGCCTGCGGACCCCCGACGGGTCCTCGCGCACCACCACACCGCACTGCGCGACGGACGGGTGGCCGGCCAGGACGGACTCGATCTCCCCGGGCTCCACGCGGAACCCGCGCAGCTTCACCTGGGTGTCCGCCCGGCCCACGTAGGCCAGGAGCCCGTCCGGGCCGCGGCGGACGAGGTCGCCCGTGCGGTACATCCGCTCGCCGGGAGCGCCGAACGGGTCGGCGACGAACCGTTCCGCGGTGAGCGCGCCCCGTCCCAGATAGCCGCGGGCCAGTCCGGCGCCGGACAGGAAGAGTTCGCCCACGGCCCCGTCCGCCACCGGCCGCAGGGCGCTGTCGAGGACGCGGGCGTCCAGGTTGTCGACGGGCCGTCCGACGGTGGGGGCGGCCGCCGCGCGCAGGTCGCAGTACATCGAGTCGACGGTGCACTCGGTCGGCCCGTAGACGTTGCGGGCGGTCAGACCGGGGGTGGCGCGCAGTCGGGTCCAGAGGTCGTCCGGGACGGCCTCTCCGCCGAGCACGAGCACACGGGGGTGGTTCGTCCCCTCCAGCAGTCCGGCGTTCAGGAGCTGGCGGGCGTGGGTGGGCGTGGTGTCGAGCAGGTCGACGGCGTGCCGTTCGGCGTAGGCGGCGAGGGCACCGGCGTCCCGGCGGGTCGCGTCGTCGACGACGTGCAGCTCGTGCCCGGCGACGAGCCACAGCAGCGCCGTCCAGGAGGCGTCGAACACGAACGCGTTGGTCAGCGCCACCCGGAAGCGCTCGACCCCGGCCTCCGCCACGGCGGGCTCGATGAAGACGCGCCGGTGGTGCTCGTGGAGGTTGCTCAGGCTGCGGTGCTCGACGGCGACGCCCTTGGGCCGGCCGGTGGATCCGGAGGTGTGGATGACGTAGGCGAGGTTCCGGGGGAGCAGCGGCCGGGTGCGGTCACGGTCGGTGGGGTCGGTGTCCGGCAGTCCGGGCAGGCCCAGCCCGGCGTCCTCGAGGAGCAGCACCCGGGCGTCGTCGCCCCGGGGCAGGGCGTCGACCAGGCCGGAGCTGGTCAGGATCAGCGCCGGGTCGGCCTCGGCCAGGATCTGCCGGGTACGCTCGGCCGGGTGGTCCGGGTCCAACGGCACATAGGCGGCACCGGACTTGAGGACACCGAGCATGGCGACCACGGTGTCGGCGCCGCGCGGGAGAGCCAGCGCCACGCACTGCTCGGGTCCCACGCCGAGACCTGCCAGGAGATGGGCCAGCTGGTTGGCGGACGCGTTGAGCTCGCGGAAGGTGAGCGTGCGGCCCGGGGAGACCAGGGCGCGTGCGTCGGGGGTGCGGGCCGCCTGGGAGGCGAACAGGTCGGCGACGGTGGCGGGGGCGATCGGGCGGGGCGGCTGCCCGGACCCGGACAGCGCGGCCTCGGTCTCCGGGCCGGTGAGGGTGTCGAGACGGCCGAGGGGCAGGGCGGGGTCCGCCGTGGCCATGGCGGTGAGGAAGGCGAGGAAGCGCTCCTGGATCCGGGCCAGTTCGTCCGCCTCGTAGAGCGCGGGGTTGGCGTCGAAGGAGAACTGGAGCCCGTTGCCGTCGGAGCGTTCGTAGACGGAGACGGAGAGGTCCCCGACCGGCCCGTTGGACATGTTGTGAACGGTGAGGGGATGCCCGGCGAACGTGACGTCGAAATCGAAGGGCATAATGTTGATCATGGGGCCGAAAAGATGCCGTCCCTCGTCGAGCAGACGCAGATCACGGCGCAGATCCCCGTACGGATAGCGCTGATGGCGCAGCAGTTTCCTGAGTTCCGCGGAGACGGTGCGGAGCACGTCCCCGACCGTCATGTCCGGGGAAATGCCGACGCGCAGAGGGAGTTCGTTCGACACCATTCCCGGGACGTTCCGGGAGTCGGCTCCGTGGCGCGCGGAGACGGGAATTCCGAGGGTGATGTCACGTATTCCGGTGACGCGGTGGAGATGCGCGGCGACCGCCGCGACGACGACGGCCGACCAGGTGGTCCGGGCGGCGCGGGCGGTGGCGCGCAGCCTGTCCAGGACCTCGGGGGAGAGACGCGTGACCTGGCGCAGGAACGTGTCCGAGGGAGGTGCGGTGGCGCCCGAGCCGGCGTAGGTGGCGATCTCGTCGGGACGGGTGGCGAACCGCTCGGCCCAGTGCGCCCGGTCCTTGCCGTACTGCTCGGAGCGGCGGTAGGCGGCCTCAGCGTCCAGCAGCGCGGTGTAGGGAGCGAAGGGCCCCTCGTCGCCGGGCTGTTCGGACTCGCCGGCGGCCTGAGCGGCACGATCCGCGGCCCGACCGGTGGTCCGATCGGCGGCCAGCGCGGTGTAGACGCGGGCCACCCGGGCGGTGACGGCCGCGGCCCCGAACGCGTCGACGACGAGGTGGTGGTAGCGCTGGTGCCAGAAGTAGCGGTCGTCGGCCAGCCTGATCAGGGCGTACCCGAACAACTCCCCGTGGGTCAGGCCGACGGGGCGTGCCATGTCTGCGGCGATGTACGCGCGCGCCGCCGCCTCCGGGTCGTCCTCGCCGGACAGGTCGAGCCGGGTCAGCCGGGGTCCCGGCGGGTCGCCGAGCACCTGTCGCGGACCGTCGCGTTCCTCGGTCGGCCGGATGTGCAACGTACCGGCCTCGCGGACCACTTGCTCCAGAGCGGCCTCGAATATCGTGCCGTCGACCGGCCCGTGGATTTCCACGCATTCGCCGACGTTGTAGACGGGAGAATTCTGATTCAGCTGGTGCGCGAACCAGACCCCGCTCTGGGCTGCCGTCAACGGCAGCGAAGTGTGCTGGGCAGCAGACATGACTCCACCTCGGTCGGAGCTACGGCGGTCGGGAGCACCGCGGAATACCGTGAACGTGCCGCGTCGCGTGAGTCCTTGCGCAGGGGCGGACGCCTTGACGATGATTTCCCCGACGCGTTTTCCGCTCAAGTCACGGGATGGCGTTACAGGGGTGCGATCGGCAGCCCCTTTACGGTTGGCGCCCGCCCGCACGCGGCGGTGTCGCGCTTGTTCTCGGCGGCCGCGACGGCGAGGGTGACGGCGACCGCGTCAGTGGTGCGGCGGCCCGGTGGGGGCGGGGACGCGGGCGCGTGGTGCGGTCGTCCGAGGATGCCGACGCGACTGATTATGATCTTGGTCATGTCTGTGCAGAGCTTTGACAAGAACCTCTCCCGGAAGCAGAGACTTCAGGAGAAGCAGCGCCGCCAGCTGGCGGTGGTCGACACCGTGGACAAGGCCGAGGCCAAGGTCCGCAAGGCGGAGATCGAACTGGCCGTGGCGGTCACCGAGGCGGTGCAGGTGTTCGGCGACGAGCAGTCCGCGTCGGAGGGACTCGACATGCCGGTCGAGGCGCTGCGGCGCTTCCTCGGCATGGCCCAGGACGAAGCGTCGCGCGCCGGCAACGTGGCCGAGGCGGCCGACGCGTCCTGAACCCGGCGAACGGGGAGGGTCGTCGTGCGAGACCGGTGTCGACGGCCCTGATCCTCACGGTCGGCGCGCGACCCCGGAGCGATGGCCCGTCCGCCCGGACGGGCGCTGAGGGCGCCTGCCAGGCCGGCGTCCGTCGGTCGCGCAGCAACGAGAGGGCAACGTCGACGACCGCGACCGCGTCCCGGCAGGCGTGACGGCCGTGCCCGGTCGCCGGATGCCGTGGCGATGGGTGGCGAGGTCCGGTGCCGTGGCCGGCTCACACGCGCCGTCGGCGGCCCGGCGTCCGACGACGGGCGGCCGGTGGCAGGAAGTCCGATGCTTCCCCCGTCCCCTGGTTGCGCCGTGCCCCGGCGCGGGGCGGTCACTCGTTCTCGGTCATGGTCCGGTGCGCCTCGTGGCGGACGTCGGCGTTCCGGTGGCCCCGCAGCAGGCGCAGCAGCGACCGCCACGGGTCGGGCCAGCCCAGCGCGCCGCCCGTTCCCTTCACGATGCCGACCGCCAGCAGACCTGTCGCGGTGCCGCCGTCGCGGGCGAACCGGTCGGCCGCGGTCAGCAAAGCCTCGGCGCGCTCCGGCACGGCACGATACGCCGAGGACGTCCGCAGCCGGTCGGACGTGCGGACCGCCACGATCGCCCCGGCTCCGTCGAGGGCGTCCGCGAGGTCGCGCAGTCGTTCGAGCAGTGCGGTCGGCTCCACCGTGTGATCGACCAACTGGCCCAGCAGAGCGACGCGTTCCGCCACCAGCAGGGGTTCCGACGCCAGCTGCCCCGCGACCGCTTCGAGCAACTCGGGCCGCACACCGTCGACATGGCCGAACGACGTCAGGTTCCGGAGCCGCTGCAGGGCGGGCAGGTCCCGGCCCTCCCACGCCTCGCAGCCCCCCTCCGCCGTGTGCATCGCGGCCAGCAACGCGGCCAGCGCGCCGTGGAACACGCTGCCCGGCGCGGCGCCGCCCACGGGATGCGGTAGCGCGGACACGGCCAGGTCCCGCAGCACCCAGCCCGCGTACTGCCAGTGTGTACGCGCGCCGAGGTCGCAGACCGTACGCGAGATGCGGACGGCCAGTTCGGGTGCGCAGCGGCACCACACCCCCATGGCGTGCAGCAGGGCGTAGCCGCCCCCGAAACCCTCCGCGAGGGCCAGAGACGTGTCGTACGCCGAGACGACCACCGCGGCGTAGGCACGCCGGTGCGTCGCGGCCACCTCCCAGGGGGTGACGGCCAGGAGGGCTTCGTGTACGGGCCGGGTGTCGTCGCGCGCGACCTCGTCGAGCAGGCGCCAGGCCTCCGGCTCGCCGAGCAGCGGCGGCAATGCGCGGACGACGGCGGCCCGCACGTCCGGGTGGCGATCGGGTGCCCGGAAGGTGCTCGCCAGCAGGGAGACCGCCTGCCCGGGCGGCAGGAAGCGTGCGGCGAGCCGTACGGCCTCCTTGCGGGAGGTCACCTTCGCCGGCCGCTCACCGGTCAGCAACGCGCCCAGCGCGACGGCGAGTTCGGACGGTGCGGTGAAGCGGGCCGCGCGGGACGCCGCGTACACGGCGACCCGGGCCCGGTCGCCGCCCGCCTGTTCCAGCAGCGCCGACAGGACGGTGTGGGGCCGGTCGGTCCAGGGCAGGGCGCCGAGCGCGGCCTCGGCGACGACCACCTCCGCGTCGTCCTTGTGCGCCAGCGCCAGAGCCCGCCCGAACTCGGGTACCGGGGCCGCGGCACGGATCAGAGCGGCCCGGTCGTCCAGCGGGAGAGAGACGTCGGCGACCGCCTGTGCGGCCAGCCGGACCGCCGCCCGCTGCTGGCGGGGCAGCCAGCGGTCGCTGTCGCCGAGGTCCGGCAGCGGGCGCCGGGCTCCGTCCAACAGGAAGCGGCCGGAGGGCGGAGCCCCGTCGAGCAGGGCGTCCAGCAGGTCGGTGCGCCGCCGCGTCAGCACTCGCCGCACGGGCGGGAGGACGACCGCCGACGGTTCGAGTGCGACGATGCTCGCGACCCGTTCGTCCCGGGTAACCGGTGCGGCCAGCCACAGTGCGGCCGCCGCCCGGAACGTCTCGTCGTCGCCGCGTTCCAGGGCCGTGGCCAGCCGTTGCTGCAGCTCGGGCAGCCGTCGGGCACGCGGGCCCAGCGCGGCGGCCAGGCCCAGCAGCAGCCGGAAGTCGGCCCGCCCAGCCCCGGCGTCGAGCCAGGGACGCAGGACTTCGAGCACCTGGTGCTCCTGCCCCCGCCGAAGGACACGGTGCAGCGGACCGAGGTCGGGCACCCCGACGCGGCTCGTGATGCGCTCCAGGATGCGCAGCGCCCAGTTCCGCAGTTCCGGCGCCTCGTCCGTGGCGTGCTCGACGAGCAGCCGCACGGCGAGTGTGCGCAGCGCCGTCAGGGTGGCGGCCGAACTGTCCCGCGCCTCCAGCGCGCCCGCGGCGATCGCGTCCAGCAGCGGGACGTCCTCGGGGCCGAAGAGCCCGGGGCGGGTCTCGGCCAGCGCGCCGAGCGCCCCGGCACGCACCGGATCCCGCTCGTTGCGCAGCCGGCGGCCCGCCGTGGTCAGCAGTTCGGCGACCGCCTCCCGGCCGCCGTCCCGGGCGGCGCAGGCCACGAGCAGCGGCCAGGCGGCGGCCCGGTCGTCGGCGTCGGACCGGCCGATCGCGGCGAGCAGCGCCGGACGTGCCTCGTCGAGCGGGCCGTGGGCGAGGGTGTCCAGGTCGTCCCACCAGTAGCCGGTGCCGTCGAACTCGGCCGCCGCACGCCGGACTTCCGCCCACCGGCGCTCGCGCGGCAGCAGGTCGAGCACGCTCAGCGCCAGGTCCCGGTGAGCCCCCGTGTCGGCGACCGTGTCCACGAACGCGGAGCGTCGACCGGGCGCCAGGGCCTTCACCAGCGCGGTGAAGTGGCCGGAGCGGTTCAGCCAGTGACGGCCCAGCGCGGTCAGCGACGCGGCTTCGGCACGCACGAGCCGGCGCAGCACCCCGGACGGCGGGATCGGCTCGTGGCGCTGTACCTGGCGCTCGGGGGAGGTGATCCAGCGGATCACGCGGTCGGCGTCGGCCGTGACCAGCGGGCCGAGCGCGTTGGTGAGCGCGGACGGGAGGCTGCCGGGGCCGCGCCGCTCCAGCAGCGCCATCACCCGCTCGGGGCGCAGGGGCGCGAGAGCCGCGACCGTGGTGGCGTGCAGACGCCACCACTCGTCCCGCTGCAGGCCGCCCGCCCGGTCGGCCAGGGTCTGCTCGGCATGGTCCAGCACCGGGTCGGGATGCCGGCACGCGAGCCGCGTCCAGTTGTCGACGGCGTGTGCCAGCCCCGGCAACTCACGTGCCACGAAAGGGCGGGAGCAGGCCGGCAGCAGTCGCGCGGCCTCGGCGTCGCCCCACTCCGCGCGCAGTCGCCCCACCAGCCGCTCGGCCAGCGCGGTCCGGGCTCCCGCGGCGAGCAGCCGGGCCAGCCGCTGCCGCAGCACGGCCGGTGCGTCCTCGTACGCCGCCTCCACCGCCCGGTCCGGCACGGCCAGGTCACGCACCGCCCGCCGCGCGTACCCGGCGACCACCGGGTCCGGGTCGGCCAGCCGCGCCGCGAGGAATTCCGCGTCCCCTCCGACGTGGGCCGCCAACGCCGCGAGCCGCCGCTCGTACGGCCCGCGCACGTCCAGCTCGCGCAGGAGCGGGGCGAGCGTCCCGTCGTCGGCGAGCCTGCGCGCGGTCCGCGCCGTCAGCGTCAGGCGTGCGGGGAACGACAGCGGTTCGAGGGCGGAGAGCAGGTGCTCCGCGGTGGTCGGCATCCGCCGATTGTGCCCGCCGGGATTGGATCATGCGATCGAATAAGGCCGCGTCGGCCCTTGAGGGGGGCGCGGACCGCACGGCGCGAGCCCCCCGCCGCACTGCCGGACGGCACCCGGTGCGTCATTCCCGTTCTGGACCAGTACCGTTCGAAGACGGACGCTGGTGCTCCTGGTGCTCCTGGTGCTCCTGGTGCTCCTGGTGCTCCTGGTGCTTCTGGTGCGCTTGCGCCGAGCTTGGCCCGCAGCGCACGGCGAGGGCCGCGATGTCGTCGTCGAGCCTGCCGCCGCCGTAGCGCAGCAGGTCCCTGTGGAGCTGGGTCAGCAGCTCACGGGGCGCGGCCGCGCCGTGCAGGCGCATCCAGTCCGGCAGCGGGAAGAACCTGCCGCCGCGGTCCCGTGTCTCCGTCACGCCGTCGGTGTAGAGCAGCATCTGATCGCCGGGGACGAAGGCGACGCTGTCCACGAAATAGTGGTCTCCGAGGAGTGTCGCGAGGTTGAGGGGGGTGGAGGGACGGGTCGGCTCGAGAACGTGGATCTCGCCGCTGTGCACGAACACCGGCGGCGGATGACCGCAGTTGAGGACCTTGACATGCCCGCCGCCGTACGGGATCTCGGTGATCAGAGCCGTGGCGAAGTGCTCCTGCTGATCGTCTGCGGGGATCGCGGCGCTGTAGCGGGTCATGGTGATCTGCAGGCGTCGGATCAGCCCCCTGAGGTCGGGCTGGTCGTACGCGTTCTCCCTGAAGCAGTTGATCACTGCCGCGGCCGCCCCCACCGCCGACAGCCCCTTCCCGCGTACGTCGCCGATGAGCAGGCGGACTCCGTACGGCGTGTCGGCCACCTCGTAGAAGTCGCCACCGATCCGTGCCTGCTCCTGTGCGGCTCGGTACAGCGACTCGATCTCGATGCCCTGGATCCGGTGCGGCAGCGGGCGCAGCAGCACCTTCTGGGCCGCGTCGGCGACGAGTCGGACCTGGAAGAGCGTCTCCTCGCGCTGGAGTCGGAGATGGCTCGCGTACGCGGCGGCCAAGGTGACCGCCACGATCGCGGCAGAGGTGTACGGCGTTCCCAGATCGGAGTGGAAGAAGCTGACGCCGATCATGATCAGCAGGCAGAGCGCGCCCAGCAGGATCGTCGGGAGCACGGGCCACAGCGCGGCCGCGAGAGCGGGTGCCGCGGGCAGGAGGCGGCTGAAGGCGATCTCCCGCGGAGTGGCGAAGGCCAGGGCGGCGATGACCGCGGTGACGAGCACCGGCGAAATCAGTACGGCCCGACGCTGGCCGCCGTCGGGACGGTGGCGGCGTCGGAGCCGTGCTGACGTGGTCATAATTCGGATCCTATCGGGATGTAGCGGGCGTGGAACGGATCCGCCACTCTCCGATCACCCCGCGTTCGGCGGAGCCCGCGCAGGCCGGGAAGCCCGAGGAGGCCGTCAGCGTCGGTGACCGTGCGGGCGGCCCTGAGGCCTGCGCCTCCGGGGCCGCCCGCACGACGCGTGCTCAGCGCGCCGGGGCGGTCAGGGGGTCCCTCCCGTCATGCGGGACGGGTGCCGGTGACCGGCCGGCGCGCGGCACGGCAGTGCTCAGGGCTTGGCGGAGTACACGACACCGGCCAGGTTCTGGGCGGCGGCGCCCCACACCTGGTCGTACAGGGAGGAGTCGACGCCGAGCGTGCAGAGGAGCCACGCGGTCGTGACTCCGTAGGTCAGTTTGAGCTGCGCGGCCCGGGTGATGGTTCCGCTGTCGCAGCCGAAGCCGGAGCTGTCCTCGAATCCGCAGTGGAACCCGCCGGTGATCACGCGCAATTGGGTGGCGGCCGGTTTGGCGTCGTACATCTTCTGCTGGTTGTCGGCGACACCCGCGATGCTGTCGGCGCTGCCGCCGACGTACTGGACGGGGATGCTCAGCGCGCCGGAAGCGCTGACGGCCGACGGATTGGTCTCCGCGGCCGCGAGAGTGGAGACGGACCTGACGGCCGGGTTCCGGCTGGCGGCGACCAGTGCCGCGCCGCCGCCCATCGAGTGCCCCGAGACGGCGAGCCGGCCGGTGCTGACCGCGCCCGCGAACCGGGAGCCGGTGGTGCCGTTCTGGGTGGTGAGCCAGGTGAGTGCCGCGTTCAGGTCGTCGGCGAACGCCGAGTGGCTGGGGAACAGCCCGCCCTGGGACTTGGGCGCGACGGTGATGATTCCCCAGGAGGCGTAGTGCTTGAGCAGGCTCTCGTACTGGGTGATCGCCTGGAAGAAGCCGTGCCCGAAGGCGAGGCCGGGGTGGGCGCCGGACGCGACCGGCGCGTTCGCCCCGGCTGTCGTGCCGGGGTACCAGACGCGTGCGCTGTACGAGCGGCCCGACGCCGAGACCGTGAGATCGGTGTAGGCGACGGGGTACGACCCTGTGGTGGAGGGGTCCGCCGCGCGCACCGGGGTCGCCGGGTCCGACGCCTGGGCGGCCGGTGCGAGGGTGAAGGCGGCTGCCGCGGTCAGCAGCAGCGCGGTCATGGACCGCAGGAGTGTACGGAACACGAGATCACCTTTTCTGGGGGGAGGAAACAGTGATTTCCGGTGGTACGTCTCCGTGGTTCCGGGCGCCGGGGCTGAACCGAGGCGAGCAGAGGCCGACTGCCGAACCGGCTGCCGAACCGGTTGCTGGGCCGAACGGGAGGAGCTCAGCCGCCGAAGCGCAAGGTGAAGTCACGCAGCGTGAGGCTGATCAGGGGAGCGCGGCGGCCGAGCGCGCCGAGTCGGCTGTCGGCCGGCGCCGTCCACTCGGCACGCGCCAGGCGCAGGGCGGCGCGACCGCGGACCCGGCTGGTCTTGATCCGGCCGTTGAGCGTCTGCGCGAGTGTGAAGGCCAGCGGCCAGCGACCGGGCAGGGCGGCCCGCTCGGTGGACCGGCCGGTCGCGAGCGTCCCTCGGCCGGTCTTGGCGGCGCACGAGACGCCGTCCGCTCGATGGACCTCGAAGAGCGCCATCTCCTTGGGGATGCCCCAGAGCGCGCGGCCCCCGGCCAGGGAGATCTCGCTGTCGACCCAGATGTCGGTGATGCAGACACGGGCTCGCGCTCCGTCCCGCACCAGGACCGCCCGCAGCAGTTCGTCGTAGCGCAGGACGCTGTCGTTCTCGTAGACGACCCAGGCCGCGCCGACCAGGCCGCGGCCGGCGACGGTGAGGTGGCGGGTGCCGGGCGCGGCGGGGGGAAGCTCCGCGCGCGGCACCAGCCAGAGAGACAGATACATCTGTCCTGCCAGGTGCCATGGCGCATCCGGGTAGGGATTCATGCCGCGTCCGTTCCGTGGGGAGGATGGAGGCGCAGAGCGCCCGGGGCGGTGGCCGGAACGGCCGGCCTGCGCGGTGGGACGGGTGTGACACGACGGTACGGGAGGCCGGGGGCGGGGCGGGGGTCGGACTCTCCTTCGTTGGGCCACAGGGCGGTCGCCCGTTCGGCGAGGGCGGTGATGGTGAGCGACGGATTGACGCCGAGGTTGGCGGAGATCGTGGAGCCGTCGACCACGTGCAGTCCCGGGTAGCCGTGGAGACGGTGGTAGGGGTCGACGACGCCGGTGCGGGCGCTGTCCCCGACGGTGCAGCCGCCGATGAGGTGACCGGTGGTGGGGATGTCGAAGAGGTCTGCCCAGGTGCCGCAGGCCTCACCGCCGATCCGGTCGGCGGCCGCGCGGGCGGCGCGGTGTCCCGCGGGGATCCAGGTCGGGTTGGGGGCGCCCTCGCCGGGCCGGCTGCCGAGGCGGCGCCGTCCGGTGCGGGTGCGCCGCAGGTAGGTGGTCACCGAGTTGTCGACCGACTGCATGACCAGCAGCACCACGGTCTGCTGGGACCAGCGGCGAGGGTTGTGCAGGGCGGGAAGGCGGCGGGCGTTGCGTGCCATGACGCCGAGTCCCACGAGGAGGCGGGACCGTCCCGGCACCGGGTCGACGAGCATCGCGCCGAGCAGTCCGAGCAGGTTGCTGCCGCGGCCGTAGCGCACCGGCTCGACGTGGGTGGTGTCGTCCAGCCGGACGGACGAGGTGATGGCCACGCCCCGGGAGTGGTCCGCGTCGCGCGCTCGGGCGCGGACTCCGAGGATGGCCTCCGAGTTGGTCCGGGTCAGCCGTCCCAGCCGGGATGAGATGCCGGGGAGCGAGCCGTCGCCCTTGAGGGTGTGCAGCAGGCGCTGGGTGCCCAGCGCGCCGGCCGCGAAGATCACGTGGCGTGCCGTGAGCGTCCGTCGTCGTCTGCGCGGGACGGCGCCGGTGCGGACGGAGGTGACGGCCCAGCCGTCGCCGGCGCGGGTGACGCCCGTGACGGTGCGGCGCTCCATGACGCGCGCGCCGGCCCGTTCGGCCAGGCCGAGATAGTTCTTGGGCAGGGTGTTCTTCGCGTTGTGTCGGCAACCGGTCATGCAGGCGCCGCAGTGGAGGCAGGCGTTGCGTGCGGGCCCGGCGCCGCCGAAGTAGGGGTCGGGCACCTCTGCGCCGGGTGCGGCGCCGGCCGGGCCGAAGTGGACGCCGACCGGGGTGGGGCGAAAGGTGTCGTCGCGGCCCAGGTCTCGGGCGGTGTCCTTGAGCAGCTGGTCGGCTTCGGTGAACACCGGGTTGGGCGCGACGCCCAGCATGCGCCGGGCCTGCGCGAAGTAGGGGGCCAGCTCGCGACGCCAGTCGGTGAGGGAGGACCAGTGCGAGCCTTCGTAGAAGGCGGCCGGCGGCTCGTAGAGGGTGTTGGCATAGCCGAGGGAGCCGCCGCCGACACCGGCGCCGCTCAGCACGAGGATGTCGCCGAGCAGGGACGCTCGGAGGATGCCCGTGCAGCCGAGGCGGGGCGCGAAGAGGTAGTCCCGCAGGTGCCAGGACGTCCGCGGGAAGTCGGTGTCGGCGAAGCGCCGGCCGGCTTCCAGCACGCCGACCCGGTAGCCCTTCTCGGTGAGGCGCAGGGCGCTGACACTGCCGCCGAACCCCGATCCGACGACGAGGACGTCGTAGTCGAAGGCGTTCATGCGTCGTCGCTCGCTCCGAAGTCGGCCAGCAGCGGGGCGACGAGGCGTTCGAGGTTCTCGCGCCGCACCTGGGGGTGGACCGCGGTGAGCGGAAGGGGGCTGTCCGGTCCGGGCATGTGCGGGAGGAGCGCGAGGTGGGGCAGGAGGACGAGCAGGAGCGACAGCAGCGCGTCCAGGTCGGCGTCCTTGCGCAGGCGCCCGGCGGCGACGGCCCGCTCCAGGAGGGGACGGAGCCCGGCCAGGTAGATGGCGTTCACGGGTACCCGGACCGCGTCCCGTACGGCGGGGTTCATCTCCATGTTCGTGGCCGCGGTCACCCCGCGTTCGAGCGGCTGCCCGGCGAAGTAGTCGAGCCAGGCCTCCAACGCGTCGACGAGATGGGCGGTGAAGTCCGTGGTCCCGTCGTAGTCGTCGAGCCAGGGCCGCATGTGCGCGTAGATCCGGAGCGAGGTCTGTTCGGCGACGTAGGTGAAGAGATCGAGCTTGCCCGAGAAGTACTGGAAGAGCGAGCCCTTGGCGACTCCGGCCTCGCGGGCGATGACGTTCAGGCTGCCCGTCGAGTAGCCGTGGGTGCCGAACTCGTCCATCGCCGCGACCAGTACACGCTCGCGGCGGGCCGGCGACAGCCGGGTCCAGGTGGGCGTGGGCATGGGCACTCCTCCGCGTGACCGGGCGGTCATGTGACCGCCCGGTCATGGTGGAGGCCTTCCCCACGGGATGTCAACGACTCTGACAGTCAAGGCAGTTGAGGAAGTCGAGGGATTCGCGCACCCATTGACAGGAAGGGGCGAGCCGTCCAGCCTGTGGTCGGCCAGTGATATGACCGGCTGGTCACAAGGAGGTCGGCATGCAGAAGGTGTGTGTGATCGGGGCCGGTTCTTCCGGGATCGCCGCCTGTCAGGTTCTCGCCGAACGAGGCATCGCCTACGACTGTTTCGAGCTGGGATCCGAGGTCGGCGGCAACTGGCGCTACATGAACGACAACGGGCAGTCGTCCGCGTATCGCTCGCTCCACATCAACACGTCCCGCCAGATCATGGAGTACGCCAGTTTTCCCATGTCGGAGGCGTATCCGGTGTATCCGGGCCACGCCCACATAGCGCACTACTTCGACGCGTTCGTGGACCACTTCGGGCTGCGCCCGTCGATCAGGTTCCGCACCGAGGTGGTCGGGGTCGTCCCGGCCGGGGACAAGTGGGCGGTGACCTCACGCCCCCGCGTCACGGGTGGCACGGGTGACTCGGGTGTTAGGGCCGGCACGGGCGGCAGGCTGGACGGCGGCGACGGTGATGGCAGCGGCGACGGGGACGGCCGAGGCGACGGGGACGGCAGAGGCGACGGTGCAGGCCGAGGCTTCGGCGACGGGGGAGGCGACAACGATGGCGGAGACGTCGGCGACGGCGACGAGACCGGCGTCTACGACGCCGTCCTCGTCGCCAACGGCCACCACTGGAAGCCGCGTTGGCCGCGACCCGGCATCGCGGGAGTCTCGGCGTTCGAGGGCGTCCAGATCCACTCGCACGACTATCGCGTACCCGAGCCGTTCGCCGACCGGCGGGTCCTCGTGCTGGGCATCGGGAACTCGGCGTGCGACATCGCCGTGGAGACCTCACGCGTCTCCCGGCGGACGTTTCTCGCCATGCGCCGGGGTGCGCACATACTGCCCAAGCACCTGTTCGGCACGCCCACCGATCACCTGACCCACTCCTGGCTGGCCAAGGCGCCCCTCGCCGTGCAGGACCGCGGCCTGCAGCTCCTGTTGAGACTGAGCCGGGGCCGACTGGCGGACTACGGGCTGCCCACCCCCGCCCACCGCGTTCTGGCCGCCCACCCGACGATCTCCGACGACCTCTTGTCCCGGCTCAGTCACGGTGACATCACCGTGAAACCCGCGCCGCGGAAGGCCGACGCCGGCCATGTGCACTTCGACGACGGCAGTGTCGAGGAGATCGACACGATCATCTACTGCACGGGGTACGACATCGCGTTCCCCTTCCTCGATGACGGGCTGATCGACTTCAAGGACAACGATCCGGGGCTCTACCACCGGGTTGCCGCGCCTGATCGACCCGGGCTGTACTTCATCGGTCTGGTCCAGCCGCTCGGCGCCATCATGCCCTTGGCCGAGGCCCAGTCCCACTGGGTCGCCGACCTGCTGGAGGGCGGCTGCGCGCTGCCCGGACGGGAAGAGATGCTCGACGAGATCCGCGCGTACCGCGACCGAACGGCCCGGCGTTACGTCGCCTCCAGCCGCCACACCATCCAGGTGGACGCGCGGGCCTACCTGAGAGAACTGGCCAAGGAGCGCAAGCGAAGGGCTGTGCCGCGGTAGCGGCAGGCCATCGTTCTCCGCCGGTCGGGCGCCCTCGCCGATCCCGCCGACCGCCGATCCGGCGCCCTCGCCGATCCCGCCGACCGCCGATCCCGCGCCGGAACCACCGGAGATCTCGCGTGCGTTCGCCCCTCTGCGAGGCCGATCGGAGCGCCGGACACCGGACACCGGACATGGCTGTGGGCCCCGGGTGGTGTTCCCGGAGCCCACAGTCGGTTGGTCGGACGGGTTACCAGCGATACCAGCGACCCTTGCGGCCGCCGGTGCCCGCGCTGCGCATGACGAAGCCGAGCAGCCAGACGACCAGCACGATGACGGCGATCCACCACAGTGCCTTGAGCGCGAAGCCCGCGCCGAAGAGGATCAGGGCCAGCAGAAGAACGAGAAGCAGGGGAACCATAGTTATCAACCTCCATCGCTTCTGGTGCCCGGTGAATCCCAGAACACGCGGCCGATTCACCTGGTTTCTTGAAGGTTCTTGGGGGAAGCGGAACGTCCGGGACCGGCGCGACGCCCGACCGGGACACGATGGCGTCCCCGCTGTCCGCGCGACACCCTGACGAGCGTGATCATCAGGGTGAGTGAGGCGCGCGTACGTCCTGAACGGTTCGAGGCGTTCCACGACATGATCGTCGAGGCGGTGCGCGAGTTCCCCGGCCGCTGTCCGGGGCTGGTCGAACCACGAGGTGCTGTTCGCGCCGCCTGACGCGCTGCTGTACGTCAGTCGCCGGCGCAGCGAACAGGATCTGATCGGCTCCGCCGGCGAGCACGGGCGCGACCAGCCCGTGGTGCTGCCGGGTGAGGACGAGTACCTGCTCGCCCCACTGCGGGTACGGCACTTCACGCGCGCCTGTCCGGACTGACTGATCGGCGAGGGCGGCTCCGGCGAAAGAGGGAGCCGCCGCCGCACACCCGCCCACGAATTCTCCTCGGTGGAGCCCCGCCCTCGCCGCCCCTGTCAGCCTGCGACGTGGATTCCGGGGCGGCGGGCGGGGTCGGGCTGGTGCCGGCGGATGATCTCGCGGGTGACGGGGGCGGTGTCGCCGCGGCCGAGGAGGAAGTAGCGGAACATGTGGGTCAGGGGGCTGCCTTCGGCCCAGGCGAAGTAGCAGTGCGGCTGGACGCCCGTGGTGTCGTGCAGCGTGAGAAGGATCGCGGCGATGGCGTTCGGCGCGGCGGGCGCTTCGGCTCGCAGGACCCTGTGCCCATCGATCTCGACGCCGTGGACGGTGAGGGTTTCGCTGAAATCCGAGGGGTCGACGACGTCGATCTCCAGGAACAGGATGTCCGCGAGGCCGGGCACCGGGTTGATGGCACGCTGTTCGCGCTCTTTGTCGGCGTACTCGGCGCCGTCTCCGGCTTCGCGGCGGTTGGCGACGATGTTGATGGCGTTGTCGTGGGCGAGGGTGTCGGCGATGAACCGGCGGGCGGCCTCGTCGAACACGATCTTGTCCGCGCGCAGTTCGGTGGTGCGTGAGATGCGGGAGACCAGCGAGATGACGATGATGCCGACGATGAACATCGCGGAGATGGTGATGCCGTCCGGCTTGTCGATGATGTTGGCCACCAGCGCGTAGAGCAGCACCGCGGTGAGCGTCGCGAATCCCACGAACACAGCGCGTTGACGGCGGCGCAGAGCCGAGACGGTGACGGCGAAGGCGCCGGAGACCATCATGGCGAGGATGCCGGTGGCGTAGGCGCCGGCCTGGGCGTCGATGTCGGCGTCGAAGGCGATGGTGATGATGACGCACAGGGCTGTGTAGACCAGCACGACGGGGCGCACCGCGCGACCCCATTCGGGCGCCATGCCGTAAGCCGGAAGATAGCGCGGGACGATGTTGACCAGTCCGGCCATCGCGGAGGCGCCGGCGAACCACAGGATCAGGATGGTGCTGATGTCGTAGGCGGTGCCGAAGGCCTCCCCGACGTGCTCGTGGGCCAGCCAGGCCAGGGCCCGGCCGTTGGCGGCGCCGCCCGACTCGAACTCCTTGTGCGGGATGAGGACGGTGGTCACCAGGCTGGCGGCGATCAGGTAGACGCTCATCACGAGAGCGGCCGTCGTGAGCAGCCTGCGGGCGTTGCGGATGCGGGACTTCAGCCGCTGCTCGGCGGTCTCGCCCTTGGCGGAGATGAGCGGCATCATGCTCACGCCGGTCTCGAATCCGGACAGCCCGAGCACCAGCAGCGGGAAGGCCAGCAGCGCGGGTCCTGCCAGGTCACCGACTCCCCGGCCTTCGGTGAGCGCGCCGGTCCACGCGGAGAAGGCATCCGGGCTGGTGAACACGTCCACCAGCCCGACGCCGACGGTCACCGCGTTGAGCAAGAGGAAGACGGCGACGAGGGGGATGGCGACGCTCACGGCTTCGCTGAACCCGAGCAGGAACACCCCGCCGAGCAGCACCAGGAGCGCCACGGTGATGACGACCTCGTGTCCCTGCAGAGCGTGCGGGGCGTAGGAGCTCTCCACCAGGTGCACGGAGGCGTCGGCCGCCGACAGGGTGATGGTGATGATCCAGGAGGTCACCACGAAACCCAGCAGGACCAGGACGAACAGTTTGCCGCGCCAGAACGGCAGCAGGTCCTCCAGCATCGCCACCGAGCCGGCCCCGTGGGGACTCTCGCCCGCCACCCGCCGGTACATCGGCAGCATCCCCACGAGAGTCAGCGCCACGAGCAGAAGCGTGGCCAGCGGGGAGACGGCACCGGCCGCGAGGGCGGCGATCGCCGGCACGTAGGCCAGGCTGGAGAAGTAGTCGACACCGGTCAGGCACATCACCTTCCACCAGGCATGCGACTCACCGGCGCCCGTCTCCGCCGCCGGATTGACCGCCTGCACCCGGTGTCGCAGCAACCACTGCGCCAGAGCGCCGCCTTGGCGCTCCGGCACGGCCGGATCCTCCACCACGTCCACAGCGGCCAGATCGTTCACGTCGGTCATATCCCCCACACCCTTCGACCCGCTCGGCACAGGGCCCCACGGCTTTGCGACGATCACTGAGTATGCGGCCTTCCGGAGCCTTCGCCCCACCGGGACGACGACCTGGCGGAGAGCCCGCGTCCCCGCTCTTCTGCCCCGCTGCTCATCCGGTGTGCGTGCTGATCACGGGAGAAATGAGGCGCCGGGGCCGGCGACCCGACCACCCATGGCCGACTGGTCTGTTTGCAGCAACGGGAAGCGGCGCCGGCGCCCGAGGCCGGTGAGGCTTGACCTGCACCGCCGTCGCCCACCCTCAGGAGCCTCCATGCCTCTGCGCCCCGCTCGGCCTCCTCGTGCCGTCCTGCGGCCCCGTCTCGGACGCACGTTCGCCCTCGTAGCCGCTTCCTTGGCGGTACTGGTACCGGCCACCGCGACCACGGCCGCCGGGTCGACGGACGACGACCGCAGCCTGCAGCGTCAGATCGACCGGTTCGTGAGCGAGCCGGGCGGTCCGCCCGGACTCATCGCCGTGCTGCGCGACGAGCGACGGACCCGCGTGCTGCGGGCCGGCGTCGCGGATCTGGCAACGGGCCGCGCGCCGCGTGCGACGGACCACATGCGGATCGCGAGCACGGCCAAGGCCTTCAGCGGAGCGGTGGCCCTGTCCCTCGTCGACCGCGGCGCACTGAGCCTGGACGACACCCTGCGCAAGCGCCTTCCGCAGCTCCCGGCGGCCTGGGGCCGGGTGACGCTCGGCCAGCTGCTGCACCACACCAGCGGTCTGCCGGACTACTCGCAGGACCCCGGGTTCACCGCCGTGGTCGTGGCCGACCCGCGCCACCGCTTCGACTCCCGCCGCCTGCTCGACTACGTGGCCGACGAGCCCCTGAGGTTCAGGCCGGGCAGCCGGTACGAGTACTCCAACTCCGACAACATCGCCGTCGCCCTGATGGCGGAAGCGGTCACCGGTACCCCGTACGAGCAGCTCCTGCGCCGCCTGGTCTACCGGCCGCTGGAGCTCCGCCGCACCAGCCTCCCCCAGGGGTACCGCATGCCGGAGCCGTACCTGCACGGGTACGACGTGAGCGACCCGGCGTCTCCGCAGGACATCAGCGAGCTCATCAGCGCCTCCGGCGCGTGGGCGTCCGGGGGCATCGTCTCCACCCCGGCCGACATGACCCGCTTCATCCGCGGCTACGCCTCAGGCGCGCTCTACGGCAAGAAGGCCGTGAGGGAGCAGCGCCGGTGGATCGCGGGCGCCTCCCAGCCGGCCGGTCCGGGGCGCAACGCCGCCGGACTCGCCATCTTCCGCTACACGACACGCTGCGGCGTCGTGCTGGGCCACACGGGCAACTTCCCCGGCTACACGCAACTGGTGGCCGCCACACCGGACGGCCGGCGCTCCCTGACGTTCTCGATCACGAGCCAGATCAACGGGACCGACGATCCCGCTCGGCTCGCGCGGCTGCGCGCCCTCCAGGAGAACTTCGTCTGCGCGCTGCTGCGCGACGGGAAGTGAGCGGCCGCAGCAGCGCCGTCCTCGCGAGTGGACCAGGCGGACGTGGTCCGGAGTGCCCCGACGAGGGTGCCGGGGCGCCGCGAACCCGTCGGCGAACTGCGTCGCCGTGACGCTGTCGTGTCCGCCGCGGTCAGGGACGAGGCAGGACACGCGGCGCCCGGGAACCGGCCGGCGCGGGGGAACCGGCCGGTCCGGCGGGCGGCGGGGCCGACGGTCCGGCGTGCCCGGCCGTCGTGTCGTCGCCGCCCGCGCGGTTCAGGAGAGGGAGACGACCACGTTGAACCACGGAGTGCTGAACGAGTTGAGCGCGGAGTCCAGCTTCTGGAAGTCGAGGCGGTAGGCGCCCGCGGGCAGCACCCCGCCGCCGGGCAGCGGCCCCAGTGGCAGACAACGCCCGTTGACCACACCGCGGTTGTACGTCCACACGCCCGCCCAGGTGTGCAGGATCGTGTAAGGCCCCCGGCTCAGCGAGGGGTGGACCGGGGACCTCCGCGTCGAGTCCAGGGCGAAGGACGCGCCCGCGTACGAGTTCACGCGCGCGGGCCGGGTGAGCGTGAAGCTGAAGTACCGGCGGACGTTGCCGCGCGCGGACGTGAGGGGTGGGCAGTCGACCGCGACGACGGTCCGTCCGGTCACGTTCCCCAGGGCGACGGGGTTCGCGTAGGAGCCCGAGCCGACCAGCCGACGGCAGTCGTACTGGTACGTGGCCGCCGAGGCCGGCGGAGCGGCCACCAGCGCCGACGCGGCGGCCGTGACGACGGCGGCCGCGAGGACGCCCACCCGGCGTGACAACCGTCCGAGCGTCCTGTCGATGAATGTCATGAGCAGACTCCCCCTTCTGCGAGGCCCGGGGGTCCCGGACCACGGTGATCGCGGGCGCGCGACGGCGGTCCCGTTCGCCCGGCGCGGCCCCTGACGCCCCGCCGTGCCGCGCGGATCCGGCGCCGAATCTAGGTCCGCCGTCCGCCGTCCGCCGGGCGGTGACCGATGCACGGGCGGAAAAGATCACCGATGACGCCGGCTGGGAGGAACGGCGCACCGGGAGACGCGGGATGATCGCATGGGTGCCTCAGGGGTTCGGCACCGTCCCGCCCGGCCGCGAAGGGCCCGGCCTCGCCCGGCCCTTCGGTCCGTGCATACTCGGGCTCTGCGCACGCGCCGGCGTTCGCGGGAAGAGAAGAAGGAGGTGGGCGATGGTGTCGACACCGGGGGCCGAGCCCCGGAAGATCACGATCAACGACGTCGCCAGGTCCGCCGGGGTGTCCCGACAGACCGTGTCACGGGCGCTCAACGACAAGGGCGAGATCGACGGCGACACCAAGCAGCGCGTGCTCGACGCGGCGCGCGCGCTCGGCTACCGTCCGAGCCGCTTCGCCCGGGGGCTGGTCCGCCAGGACACCATGACCATCGGGCTCGTCATCCCCGACCTGCTCAACCCGTTCTTCACCGAGGTCGCCGCGGCCGCCCTCGAGGCGGCCAGAACCCGTGGCTGGCAGGTGGTCGTGTACGACACCGCGGACCGCGCGGAGGAGGAACGCGCCACACTCCAGGTGATCACCTCGCAGGTGGACGCGGTCATCGGCTACTTCGGCTGCTCCGAGAGCGAACTGGAGTCGTACACCCGGGGCATGCCCGTGGTGCTCATCGACCGGGACGGCCGCGGCACGCGGTTCAGCTCGATCCGGATCGACGGGGAGAAGGGCGTTCACGACGCGGTAGCGCATCTGGTCGCGAAGGGGCACACCCGCATCGGCATGCTGGACCACCACGCGCGGACCGAGCCGAGCATCCGGCACGACTGGTTCACGGCGGCGGCGAAGGCGCACGGGCTCGACGCCGGCCTGGTGAGCCGTGCCGACCAGACGGCCGACGGGGGAGGGGAGGCGCTCCGCACCCTGCTCGCCGCTCATCCCGACGTGACCGCGGTGTTCGCCTTCAACGACATCATCGCCGTCGGCGCCCTCCGGGAGGCGCGCAGGCTGGGCCGCGGCGTCCCGCGGGATCTGGCGGTGATCGGCTTCGACGGCCTCCAGCTCGGAGCGCTCGTCGAACCCCCGCTGTCCAGCGTCGCGCTCGACACGCGAGAGCTCGGGGCCCTCGCCATCGAGCAGGTGGCGCGGCTGCTGGCGGGGCTGGACCCGCTGGAGGCCGACGAACTGGTCGTCCACGCGGAGCTGCGCCTCAGCGGGTCGGCCTGACGTCCCGGACGGGCCCCCGCATCGCATGTCTTGACATGGCTCAGCGCCGGAGCGCAAAATTCCGACGATTCCGCCCCGCACGTCGAGATCCGTCCGCAGCAGTCCTGCAGGCCCTTCCGTGAGCGCTCCCGTGAACGTTCACGGGAGCGCTCACGGAAGACCCGAGAAGCCTCAGAAAGGGTCGTGCCCTCTTGCTCTCCGAGTTCTCCGCCCATGTTCCGGACCGCGCCCCCGGCCGTGGCGCGCTCCGCCCCGCGCGGTCGTGGCTGCACTCCGACGCGCCCACCCTCTCGCTGAACGGGACCTGGCGGTTCCGGCTGTCGCCCACGGCGTCCGTGGCGGAGGACTTCGCGGCCGAGGACCACGACGACCGGGGCTGGGACGACCTGACCGTCCCCTCCCACTGGGTGCTCGAGGGCGACGGGGCCCACGGCCGTCCGATCTACACGAACGTCCAGTTCCCGTTCCCCATCGACCCGCCGCACGTTCCGGACGAGAACCCCACCGGCGACCACCGCCGCCACTTCGAGATGCCCGCCGACTGGTCCGACGCCGAGCGCGTCCTGCTGCGGTTCGACGGTGTCGAGTCGCTCTTCCGGGTGTGGGTCAACGGCGTGGAGATCGGCAGCGCCGCCGGGAGCAGGCTCGCCCACGAGTTCGACGTGACGTCCGCGGTGCGCCCGGGCGACAACGTCGTCGCCGTACGGGTGCACCAGTGGTCGGCGGCCAGCTACCTCGAGGACCAGGACCAGTGGTGGCTGCCCGGCATATTCCGTGACGTCACCCTGATCGCCCGCCCGGCCGGCGGCATCGAGGACGTCTGGCTGCGGACCGGGTTCGCCGACGGGCACGGCCGGGTCGACATGGAGATCACCGCCGAGCCGACCGCCTACCCGGTCACCCTGCGCATCCCCGAACTCGGCGTCGAGCGCACCTGGTCCGCCCCGGCCGACGTGACCCCCTTCGGCATCGCCGACGTGGACCCCTGGTCGGCCGAACAGCCACGCCTGTACGACGTGACCGTGTCGACGGCCGCGGAGACCGTCACCCTGCGGGCGGGCTTCCGCACGGTCGAGATCCGCGGCGACCGGTTCCTCGTCAACGGCCGCCGCGTCGTGTTCCACGGCGTGAACCGCCACGAGACCCATCCGCTGCGCGGCCGCGTCTTCGACGAGGAGCACGCCCGCGAGGATCTGGCCCGCATGAAGCGGTTCAACGTCAACGCGATCCGCACCAGCCACTACCCGCCGCACCCGCGGCTGCTCGACCTCGCCGACGAACTCGGATTCTGGGTCGTCCTCGAATGCGACCTCGAGACGCACGGCTTCGAGAAACTGGACTGGGTCGGCAACCCCAGCGACGACCCGGCCTGGCGCGAGGCCTACCTCGACCGCATCGAGCGCACCGTCGAACGCGACAAGAACCACCCCGGCATCGTGATCTGGTCGCTCGGCAACGAGGCGGGCACCGGCTGCAACCTCGCCGCCATGTCGGCGTGGGTCCACGCCCGCGACCCCGAACGCCCCGTCCACTACGAGGGCGACTACACCGGCGAGTACACCGACGTCTACTCGCGCATGTACGCCTCGGTGCCCGAGACCGAGCAGATCGGCACCGACGGATCCCGCGCCCCCCTGCTGAACTGCACTCCCGCCCAGGGCGCCCGGCAGCGCACCAAGCCGTTCCTGCTGTGCGAGTACGCCCACGCGATGGGCAACGGACCGGGCGCGTTCGACCAGTACGAGGCGCTCGTCCACCGGTACCCGCGACTCCACGGCGGTTTCGTCTGGGAGTGGCGCGACCACGGCATCCTGACGACCACCGCGGACGGGACGCCCTACTACGCGTACGGCGGCGACTTCGGCGAGGTGGTGCACGACGGCAACTTCGTCATGGACGGCATGCTGTTGAGCGACGACGTCCCGACGCCGAGCCTGCACGAGTTCAAGGCCGTCGTCCAGCCGCTCCGCTTCACCTTCGACGGCGACGAGGTGAGGATCGCCAACCTGCGGCACACCGCCGACACGTCCGACCTGCGCTTCCGGTGGCGGGTCGAGCACGACGGCGCATCCGTCGACTCCGGGTGCCTGGACGTCCCGGCCGTCCTGGCGGGCGAGGTGGCGCGTGTCCCGCTGCCCGAGACCGTGGTGGCGCCGGACGCCGAGACCTGGCTGACCGTCGAGGCGGTGCTGTCGGCCGGGACCGCTTGGGCGGACGAAGGGCACGTGATCGCGGAAGCCCAGCTGGACCGCTCGGCCCACCGTCCCGTGCGGGCGGCGCGCGCCCGGGCCGGCTGGCGGCCCGGCGACGGGACGCTGACGCTCGGCCGCGCCGAGTTCGCCGGCGGCTCCCTCACGCGCTTCGGCGACCGCCCCGTGACGGGCCCGCGACTGGAACTGTTCCGGGCGCCGACCGACAACGACGAAGGCGCGTGGGGCGAGGTGGGGGAGAGCGACGCCAGTGTCGCCGGAGTCTCCCACGCCGAACTCTGGCGGCGCGACGGACTCGACCGGCTCACCACGCGCCGGGTGTCGGTGGAGCACGCCGACGGGGCCCTGCGCACGGTCGACAAGGTCTCGGCGGCGAACTCCGGATCGTGGGTGATGGCCGAGTCCACTTGGTCGCTGGAGGGCGGCGAGGTGGAACTGCGGGTCGAGACCGAGCCCTCGCGCGGGTGGCACACGGTGTGGCCGAGGATCGGTATCGCTTTCGACCTGCCCGACGGCGACGCTCCCGTCGACGGCGCCGACTGGTTCGGCCTCGGCCCGCACGAGTCCTACCCCGACAGCCTGCGGGCGGCACGTACGGGACGTTTCTCCGCCACGGTCGACGACCTGTCGGTCGACTACGCGCGTCCCCAGGAGACCGGACACCGCTCCGCACTGCGTCGGCTGACGCTGACCTGCGCCGACACCGCGGTGCTGCGCATCGAGGCGCTTCCCGACACGCGCGGTCGCCGCCCCGGCTTCACCCTCGGCCGGCACACGCCTCAGGAGATCGCCCGGGCGGGACATCCGTTCGAGCTGCCGAGTTCGACGACGACCCGTCTGATCGTCGACGCCGCCCAGCACGGGCTCGGCTCGCGCGCGTGCGGCCCGGACGTGTGGCCCGAGTTCGCCCTGCGCCCGGAATCCCGCACGATCAGGCTGCGCCTGACCTGATCCGCCGACGGTTCCGCGCCGCACGGAGGCCTCCGTGCGGCGCCGGTGGGCCTGGCGCCGACGGCCGGATCGGCGGAGCGGACGCCGTCGCGGCGTCCGATCCGTTCGAGCCGCCGGTCGTCGAGCTGCTCGCTCAGCCCCGCCTGCCGGGCTTGCGCTGGAGTGCACTCCAGGTCGTAGCGTCGCAGACACGGCACAGCGCGAGCCCTTGTCGCCCGCCCGCTCCACGGGATGCCGGGCACGGGAATCCGTCGCTAGATGGATGGAGGGCTTCGTGGTCCGAACGACGTACGAGCAGGCAGAGAAAGGCTGGGACACGGCATGCAGAAGCGCAGTCTGCGGGACCTCCAGGTATCGGCCATCGGCCTGGGATGCATGGGTATGTCCGCCTTCTATGGATCCGCCGACGAGGCGGAGGGGATCGCGACCATCCGGCACGCCCTCGACCTCGGGGTGAACTTCCTCGACACGGCCCAGATGTACGGGCCGCTCACCAACGAATCGCTCGTCGGCGAGGCGATCCGGGGGCGTCGCGACGAGTACGTGATCGCGACGAAGTTCAACTACCGGATGGACGACGCCGTACCGGGCGACATCAGCACGGTCGGCCCGCAGGACGGCTCGGCCGAGCACGTCCGCAGCTCGGTCCACGGCTCCCTGGAGCGGCTGGGGACCGACCACATCGACCTGTACTACCAGCACCGGGTCGACCCGAACGTACCCGTCGAGGAGACGGTCGGCGCACTGGGCGAGCTGGTCGCCGAGGGCAAGGTGCGGGGCATCGGCCTGAGCGAGGCGAGCGCGGAGACCATCCGGCGCGCGCACGCCGTGCACCCGATCACCGCGGTGCAGAGCGAGTACTCGCTGTGGTCACGGGACGTCGAGGACGAGGTCCTGCCCGCCTGCCGTGAGCTGGGCATCGGCTTCGTGCCGTACTCTCCGCTCGGCCGCGGCTTCCTCGCCGGCCGGTTCAGCTCGCCGGACGAGCTGGACGCGAACGACTGGCGCCGGGAGAACCCGCGCTTCCAGGACGCCAACCTGGCCGCGAACCTGAGGCTGGCGGCAAAGGTGAAGGAGATCGCCGCCGAGAAGGACGTGACCCCGGCCCAGTTGGCGATCGCCTGGGTGCTGGCCCAGGGCGACGACCTGGTGCCGATCCCGGGCACCAAGCGCCGCACCTACCTGGAACAGAACGCCGGCGCGGTGGACATCACGCTGACCGAGGACG
Organism: Streptomyces sp. 3330; assembly: GCF_031456635.1. Taxonomy (NCBI): domain Bacteria; kingdom Bacillati; phylum Actinomycetota; class Actinomycetes; order Kitasatosporales; family Streptomycetaceae; genus Streptomyces; species Streptomyces sp. 3330. The sequence continues at coordinate 2,980 of NZ_JAVDVA010000020.1, read as the reverse complement.
ATCTGGCCCGCATCGACGCGGAGCTGCCCGAGGCGGCCGGTGAACGGTACGACGAGGCGGGAATGCGCTCCGTCAACCGCTAGCGCCGACGCAGGCGTGCCCGCTCTCCGGAGCCCGGGGCCCGCGGTCCTACAGCTGGACGCTGGTGCCGGGCTCCAGGAAGTCGATCGGCCTGCCGGTCAGGCCGTTCTCGCCCAGCAGGTTCGCGGTGGACTGCCGGCCGAGCTCGCTGAGCATGAGCTCGTGGATCTGGAGGACGCGCTCGGGCTTGACGGCGCGGACATAGTCGGCGGCCTCACCGAGCTTGGTCCACGGCCCGCTGGTCGGCAGCAGGAGCGTGCGCACGGGGGCGTCGGGCGCGAAGTAGGCGTCGCCGGGGTGGTAGACGGTTCCGTCGTCGAGGAGGTAGCCGACGTTGTCGGGGCACGGGATGTCGGCGTGGATCGGCGCGTGGCGGTGGCCGTGGACCGTGGCGGTGATGGAGCCGACGTCGAAGGTGTCGCCCGCCGTGACGACGTGCACGCGGCCGTCGTGGCTGCCGAGGGCGGCGGCGACGGCGGCCGTCCCGTAGACCCGCAGCCGGGGCTGCGCTCCGAGCGCGGCGGCGACGAGCTTCTCGTCGAAGTGATCGAAGTGTTCATGGGTGATCAGCACGGCGTGCGCCTGGGAGACGGCCTCCGCCGCGTCCGGCGTGAGGGTGCCGGGGTCGATGACCAGGCGAGTCCCGTCCTTCTCGAGCGTGACGCAGGCGTGGGCATGCTTGGTGAGCTTCACGGGGGCCTTCCCGGTAGGAGCAACTATCTACAGCTAAACTGTACACCTAGGTTGTAGATTGAATCCGAGGAGAGGGGGGCAACCGGACGTGCCGTCGCGCGGGCGGTGGGGGGTGCGGGTGGATGGGGTACAGGCGGGCGCGCCGCCGTGCGGATGTGCGGGGATGCAGGCGTGCAGGCGTGTGGGTCGCAGAGCGGGCGGGGCGGGGTGGGCGGGCGGTGGGCGAGCACGTTCGGGAAACCATGCACCTAAGGTGTACAACCCGGTTGGTCAGCCTGAGTAGGGTGACGTCATGGACGACAAGCGGCTGGCCGAAGATCTTCGCCTGACCATCGGGCAGCTCGTGCGGGCCGTGCGCACCGCCGACACGATGCCGCCCGGCGAGGCCGCCGTCCTGGGCTACCTGGATCGCGGCGGCCCCATGACCACGGCCGACGTCGCTCAACAGCGGGGAGTCAGCCACCAGTCGGCGGCCAAAGCGGTCAAGGAACTCCTCGGCCAGGGCCTGGTGCACGCGGAGCCGCATCCCAGCGACGGCCGCAAGCTCCTGCTCCGCCTCACGCCCGCGGGCAGCGAGCGTCTCGCGGAGGAGCGCCGACGCCGAGCGGACTGGCTCGGCACCGCCATCGACGACGTCCTCGACTCCGGCGAGCGGGAGACGCTGGCCGCGGCCCTGCCCCTGCTGTCACGCCTGACCACCCGCTTGAAAGCCAAGTGAGGTCGGTCCGGGCCGGGATGCGCTGTTCCCGGCCCACGCCTACGACGGGCACCTGGGCAGTACGACGCTCAACTGGTTGAGGCTGTCGGGGTCGACGCGGATCCCGGGGAGCCACAGATGTCGCCCGTTGCGGGTGACCTGGATCCAGATGCTGGTGTGCTTCTTCTTCTCGTCGGTGACGGTGACGCCGTCGGCGATCCTGCACCGGGCCTGGAGCAGGTCGTGGTGCCAGACGCGGTCCGCCGCGTTGGCCGTCACGTAGGGGCGGTAGGGGTCGTAGGCGAGGGACAGCGCGCACTGGTGCGTGCGGGGCTTCTGGCAGTCCTCCTGAGCGTTGTGGACGAGCACCCCGGCGCTGCCGTAACCGGTTGTGGTGCCCTGCGGCCCGGCGGCGGCAGCGTGGGCGGGCGGCGTCGCGGGGGAGTGCCGCACGTCGAGCAGCGTCAGGAGAAGACCGGCCGCGAGACCGATGGCGGCGCCTGCCGCGGCCAGGGCCCAGCGGCCGGAGAGGTGGGTGCGCAGCCGATGGCGCCAGGTGGGGGCGGGGGGCGGTGACGTACCGGGGGTGTCGTCGACGGCGGGTTCGTCGGCGGAGTCGGTACGGCCGGCCGCTTCCCAGAGGGCCCGGTACTCGCCGGGGTCGGCTCCCATCGACCGGCACAGGTCCCGCACGACCGGCCAAGGGGGCACGCTCTGCCCCCGGAAGTAGCGGGAGAGGGACGAGTCGCTGATGCGTACCTGGGTCTCCAGGGCGCGAAGCGTGTGACCAGAGCGTTGTTGCAGGCCCCGCAGCGCCTCGCCCAGTCTCCGTGCTGCCGCGACCTGCTCCGGTGGTCGGCCGGTCATCGAAAAGGGTCTCCCTGGCAGGGGTGCCGCACGTGTGTCCCGCTGGCTGCTTCATGTCCCGGGACGGACACGTCCCAGCAGGTCAGGAGTGTATTTGTCCCGACATTGGTGAAGCAAGCGGGATCTGGTTGTGAAGGGCCGTCCACCTGCGCAAACTCTGCATACCGGCAGCGCAGATCACCCCCGAGGGTGAGCGTGCCGGGGCCATGGCCGTGTCGGCGCCCGCCGCACGAGCCGACTGCGAACCCCCTCCGAAAGGACCTTCACCATGCGTGTACGCACCGTGCTTTCCGCTCTCGCCGTCCTCGCCGTGACCGGGCTCGGCCTGAGCGCGACGACGCCCGCCGTCGCCGTGTCCGCCGAAGCGCCCCGGCACGTGAGCGCCGTTCAGGCGGCCGACGGCCTCGACGTCCACCGCGGCAAGTACGTCACCCTGGGCGGCTGCCAGACGGCCGGACAGCAGGGCATCGAGCGCGGGCACTGGGACCGCTACCAGTGCGCTCAGGGATCCTTCTTCCTCTGGAACCTGTGGACCAACCGCTGACCGGCTAGGTGTATTGACCCGCAGGGTTGTTGACGCGGGTGATGGGGGGCTGGCCTGCGAGTGCGGTGTGGCTGCGGTGGTGGTTGTAGGTGTGGAGG
>NZ_JAVDVA010000019.1:0-181890 GCF_031456635.1 Streptomyces sp. 3330 | reverse complement strand
GGGGGGGGGGGGGGGGCGCCGCGGGGGGGGGGGGGGGGGGGGGGGGCCCCCCCGGGGGGGGCCCCCCCCCCGGGGGGGGGGGGGGGGGGGGCCCCCCCCCCGGCCCCCCCCCCCCCCCGCTCGACTCCTCCCGTGTGGCCTGCTGCCGGCCGGTCGCCCTCGGGCTCACCCCGGCGGCCGGGGGCACCGGACTCCCGGTCAGTGGGACCCGAGACCGCCCCCGCCGAACGACCCGCTGCTGCCGCGGCTCCAGCGCGGCCTGGTCTTGTCCCCGCTCGGCCGGGTCTGCAGATTGGTCAGCTCATAGGGCGTGAGGGGACGACCGCCCTTCTGCATCCGGGGCACCTCGTCGGGTTCCCTGTTCTCGCGAATCTCGTGCACGGCGCCTTCCGGCGGGAGGTGCGGCTGTTCCTCGGGGCGCGGCCGGGCCGACTCGCGCGACTTCACCCGTGTGCCCAGCCAGAAGCTGCCGCCCAGCACGGCAAGGACGGCCATGGCCACCACGAACAGCACCAGGCTGAGCAGGCCGCTCGCGGCGGCCAGCTGAACGCTTGCGTTAGTCATATCAGGCGAATACCCATCAAATAGGGCATGAACCCGCCACGCCGGGCGCGTGACGCTCCGTCGGCGCCCCCTCACGCCGGGCGATCGCCGCCGCCCCTCGCCCGGCGGGCGCTGCCCGCTCGCGCTCGGCGGGCGGCGCCACCCGCCCCGCTCGCGCTCCGCGGCCACCGCCGCCCGCCGGCCCCACCCCCGGCGATCGCCGCCTCCCGCTCTCGGCGGTCTGCGCCGCCTCCGGGCCGGTCGACGGGTTTCGCGCCGCCCCGCCCGGCTACCCGTCAGGGGTGACTTCGACGACATCCCAGACGTACCAGACATCGCAACAGGAGCTCTTCCGCTTCCTGGAGGACCGCTTCGCCTGCGCCCAGGCGTGCACCGAGTGCGCGCGGGAGAGTGCGCTGCGCGCGAGCCTCGTGGACCCGGACGGGACCGACGACCAGGCGCTGCTGCGCCGCAAGGGCATCATGTGCGCGGAGGTGTGCGACGCGACCTGCCGCGTGCTGTCCGAGGACAACCGCCTGGACGAGGCGGGCATCCGCGCCCAGCTGGAGTGGTGCCGGACGGTGTGCCTGGAGACCGCCCACGTCTTCGACAAGCACCCGGGAGCCGCGGAGGGCGCCGCCGCCTGCCGCGCCTGTGCCGCGGCCTGTACGGAGTTCATCGGCACACTGGTCTGAGGTCCCGCGCCCGGGACCGCAACCGGGAGGGCCGCCGCCATTCCCAATTTCTGAAACACGTTCTACCGTGTGCGCCGTCAGGACCGGCCTTGGGGAGCCTGGAGGCGCCGTGCACCTCGACCACACGCCCGAGCAACTGCGGCTGCGCACCGAACTGCGTGCCTACTTCGCCGAGTTGGTACCGCACAACGCCTACGCCCGGCACATCGACCCGGTCGCCGCGAAACGCTTCTACCGCGCGACGATCCGCCGCCTCGGCGCGGACGGCTGGCTCGGCGTCGGCTGGCCCGAGGAGTACGGCGGCCGTGGTCTCACCCCGATCGAGCAGTTCGTCTTCTTCGACGAGGCCGCCCAGGCCGGCGTGCCGCTGCCGCTGATGGCGCTGAACACCGTCGGACCGACGATCATGCGCTACGGCACCGACGAGCAGAAGGCGTACTTCCTGCCCAAGATCCTCGCAGGGGAGATCGACTTCGCGATCGGCTACAGCGAACCCGACGCCGGCACCGACCTCGCCGCGCTCAAGACGCGCGCGGTGCGCGACGGCGACACGTACGTCGTCGACGGGCAGAAGATCTGGACGACCAACGGGGACACCGCCGACTGGGTGTGGCTCGCGGTGCGCACCGATCCCGAAGCCCCGCCGCACAAGGGCATCACCATGCTCCTCGTGCCGACCGGCGACTCCGGTTACTCCTGCACGGTGATCCGGACCCTCGCCTCCCACGACACCACCGCCAGCTACTACGAGAACGTGCGCGTCCCCGTCTCCCGGCGGGTCGGCGCCGAGAACCAGGGCTGGCGGCTGATCACCAACCAGCTCAACCACGAGCGGGTGACCCTCGCCGCGCACGGCACGATGGCCATCCGCGCCCTGCACGACGTACAGCGCTGGGCGACGGAGACCAAGCTCGCCGACGGCCGCCGGGTCGTCGATCTGCCCTGGGTGCGCCGCCGGCTGGCGCAGACCCATGTGAAGCTCGACGCGCTCAAGCTCCTCAACTGGCAGATGGTCGGCGCCCTCCAGAACGGCACCCTCACCCCGCAGGACGCCTCCGCCGTCAAGGTCTACGGCTCGGAGGCCCGCCGGGACGCCTACGCCTGGCTGCTGGAGATCGTCGCCGCCCCGGGCGCCCTCCAGGAGGGCTCGGCCGGCGCCGTGCTGCACGGCGAACTCGAACGCGGCTACCGCTCCGCCGTGATCTTCACCTTCGGCGGCGGCAACAACGAGATCCAACGCGAGATCATCTCGTGGATCGGCCTGGGAATGCCCCGGGTACGGCGTTAGTATCCGGCCTCTACGAGATCGGCAACTCCCCGGAAGGGTGATTGTCTTCCTGGGCGCGCCGACGTGTGGAGTCACCTGGCAAAGCCGGGTCAGCGACACGATCTTGGCGTGGACAGAGTCGGTCTTTTGCGACTTCTTACGCCGGAGGCCGTGGGTGTGCCATCCTGACCCGGCGGGGGTGCGGGCGGGGTGCCCAGGGTCGGGTCGGCGGGCGGGGGAGCTGTGACTGACGCAAAGGCAGACGACTTACTGGGGCTTTCGCCCGCAGCCGGGTGTGGCTGCAAGGTACCCCTGCGCAAGCTGAGCGGTTTCATGTCTGCTGTGGACGACATGGTCGGAACGCTCAATGCAGTGCACCGGGTGCATACGGACGGCCGGTCCCGCGATGACGCCGCCCTCTACGAAATAGCGCCCGACCGACTGCTGGCCGTCACCGTCGATTTCGGGACGCCGGTTTCCGCGGATGCCGCCACATGGGGTCGTATAGCGGCACTCAACGCCCTCTCCGACATATTCGCGATGGGTGCGACCCCTCTTGTCGCCCTGAGCGTTCTCGGGTGGCCGGAAGGCGTCGGCAAGGCACAGATGGTGGCGCTCACCCGGTCTGCCGTCGATGTCCTTTCCGAGGCATCGGCAGTTCTTCTCGGAGGGCACACGATCACTTCCAGCATGCCGCTGTTCGGACTCGCCGTCGTCGGCACGGCGAGACCCGGAGAGGTGATGTTGATCCGCAACGCACGACCAGGGCATGTGCTCATCCTGACGAAACCGCTCGGCACGGGAATCGTCATGGCGGCGGTGAAGGCAGGAGTGGTCGGGCCGGAGACGGCGTCGGTCGCGGAAGGGGTCATGGCGTCATCGAACCGGACCTCCGCCGAACTGGCCGTGTCGGCCGGTGTGCGGGCGGCCACCGATGTCACCGGCTACGGCCTCACCGGGCATCTGCACAACATGCTCAGCGCGTCGGGGCATGCCGCGGACGTCGATCTGCACCGCGTTCCCGCGCTGCCCGCGGCGGAGCGGCTGCTGGAGGAGCACGGCGTCGTCCCGAACAGCGCGGAACGCAACTACTTCGAGCTGGAGGAGGAGATCGACTGGGGGCGAACGCCCTTGGCCATGCGCTTCCTCTTGAGCGATCCGCAGACGTCCGGAGGCCTGTTGCTGGCCGCGGCTCCAGACGTCGCGGCGCGATTCCTCGAATCGTGCTCGAAGGCGCGGCAGTTCGCGGCGGTGATCGGGACGGTCACACCGGGAAAACCGGGAGCGGTCCGAGTGAGGGCATGAACACAGGATGGCTTCCACAGTGCTGAAGGTGGGCAAAGAATGAGCGCAGGGGCTCCTCCTCGCCGGATACTCGTCATCGGTGCCGTCGCGGGATTCCTCGTGTTCACGATCGGTGTCGCCATTTCCGTTGCCACGAAGGGCGTGGTGTGGACCACCGTCTCCGTGACTCTCCAGTCCCTGGGCTCTGCGGTTCTCTTTCCCGTCCTCGTCTCGTTCGCATACGACAAGCTGAAGGAGCGATGGCTCGGGGACGAGGTGTGGCGACTTTTCAATGAACTGTCGGACGCAGGCATCACCCGGGTGTACAAGGACCGTGAATTCAACTCGAACCAGGACAACGCGCAGACACGACTCTCCGAGGAATTCCTTGCGCATTTGAATGGCGAGATATGCATCATGGGGCCGACCCTGCGAGTCTTCTTCAATCCTCTGGGTCCCTTCTACCGGGACATCGAGCGCATGTTGCGGAACGCGAACGGTGCTGTCCATATGCGAGCGCTGATCGAACGCTCCGACAGTCCGGCAGTCTGGGAGAGGACGTCGATCGAGGAACCGAATCTCGCCGCCGGGCAGAAGCCCCAGACCGAGAGGGATGCGGAATCCACCATCGCCACGGTGCTCAACGTCTGTGCAACCTCGGGACCGTACATCACGCTACGTCGCTTCATGCCGGCGCCCTATTGCACCGTAGTGATATTTCCCCATGTCGCCTTCTTCTCGCCGAACATCCTGGCACCGGAGGCGCCGGTTCGGCTGCCGATGATTCTTTTCCGTTCCGGGTCCCACGGTTACCGCATGCTGAAGGCGTCTTTCGATTACCTCTGGGGTCACACCGAAACGATCCAGGCCGTTCCCTAGGACACGATGTGGAAGCGACAGAGCAGCAGTTGACGGGACGCCATGCGTCTCTCACCGTCGCGGGAACCGCGGCGGACGCCGCCAGGACCCTGGTGAACCTCGTGAACATCCAGGGCTCCGGGGACATCGCGATCACCCCGGCGTCCGGACGGGACGACGTGGCCTCCGCTCTCGAGCGGGTCGATCCCACGGGCAGTTGGCGCAACTGGTGGCACCAGGCATCGGGGGTGCCCGTCAGGCTGAGCGATGGTGCGTCGGTCCCCGGGGCGACGCCGGTACACCGATTCAGCCCGCTGGAAGGGGGAGCAGGCCCTGATCCTCTGCTCGGAATCAACGTGGGCGGGCACTACCTGAGACTGGTCCGCGTCTGCGGCGGCACGGTGGTCGGCAGCCGGGAGATGAGGCTGGGCACGGGGCACGAGTCCGCGCTGTCCGGCATCTCGCTCCGGTCGTTCGTCGAGCTGCTGACCGGGGACGAACTCTCCCACGAGGTCCAAGGCGTGGGCATCGCATGGTCGGCACCCCGCACGTCCATCGGGCTGCGTGCGATGTCCATCCTGACGGAAGTCGGCGGCGAGGTGTTCGACCTGCTGGATGCGGGCGAACTCGACAACGCTCTGACCAAGGCCCTCGGGTGCCCGGTTCTCAGTTGGAACGACGGGGAGGCGGTCGCGGCCGCCGAGGCCCTGGCCCGGCCCCCGGGAGAGGGCCGCTCACTGCTCGCCCTGAAACTCGGTACGTCGTTCGCCTCCGGACTGGCCCTCGGAACCCACCAGGTGTCGGCTCTGCCCCTGCAGTTGGCCAAATGCCTGCCCACGAGTCCACCACTCGAATGTTTTGCCCATCCCATGACCGGGCTTCACGGCACGGCGCGTGACGCCCTGGGGGCGGCTTGTGTGACGGAGGCGTTCAGGCGCCTCGCCGACCTGCCGCAGGCCGATTACGAGGACTACTGCCGCGCGGCTGTGCGCGGGCATCCCGTGGCGATGAGGCTGGCCCGGTCGGCGGCACGTGTCGTCGCGGAACTGGCGCACTTGGTCAGAAATCTCGGGTCGCCGGTCGACCTGGTGTTGAGTGGCAGGAACCTTCGCCAACTGCCCTACCGTCAGATGTTCACGGGACTCGTCCGGCGCGAACTCGCCTTGCATCCCTCCGGCGTCACGCTTCTCGACCCGGCCGGTGATGTCAGCCTGTCGGCCGCACTCGGTGCGGCAGCCCTTTCACGAGCCCACACCTGAGTCACACGGAAAGAGAGAGACACATGGGCAACCTGCAGGACGCCATGCGGGTGATCGAGCAGGACCAGGCCGAACCCGGCCTTCTCACAAGAGACGCCGTGGCCGCGGCCGTCGACGAAGTCGTCAGGGCTACCGCAGCGGCGTACACCGAACAGAGCGCGTCCTATGAACAAGCGCGCGAGGCCCAGCCCTGGAAATGGGACGAGTATCTGACCACGACGCTTCTGGAGCGCGTGCGTTCGAGGATCGCCGACGGAAGTCTGTCGCTCGGAGGGGCACCGCAGTGGCGGCTGCTCGACGTGGGGGCAGGCTACGGGCGGGACGTGCTGCGCTTCGCCGGCGAATCCGACATCGAGGCTGTCGCCCTCGAGAACGCCGACGGCTTCGTGGAGTATCTGCGCCGCGCACAGGAGGAAGGACGCATCGGCCCGGAAGGCGTGCTGGTCACGGACATGCGTGACCTGGGCGCGGTCGACGACGGCCACTTCCACTGCATCCGCAACCACGCGACGCTCCACCACCTGCCCCTGGTGTCGCACGGGCTGGGAGCGGACGCGGCAGTGGCCGGGTTCCGGCGCGTGCTCGCCCCCGGCGGAGTGCTCTATGTGCTGGTCAAGGCCGGCTCCGGAGTGAACGTCATCGATACGGGAGAAGGTCTGGGCGGCCGGTTCTTCCAACTGTTCACTCCCACTCTTCTCCGGCAACTCCTGGAACGGCACTCCTTCTCCGTCGTCCAGATGGAAGAGGCCGTCGAGCCGCGCTCGTCCGGCAACGTCGACTGGCTCTTCGCTCTGGCAGTGGCGGACTAGGAGGAAGCCTGGTGCCGGAGGTTGCCGTCATCGGACGTTTTCAGCCCTTCCACTGGGGCCACTTCGAGTACCTGACGGAGGCCGGTCGGTACAGCGCCCGTCTCACCGTCGGCATCACCAACCCTTCGGTGGAATGGACCCGGCACACGAGAGCCGACGCGAAACGCTCCAGCGACGAGGCGAACCCGTTCACCTACGAGCAGCGTTCCGCGATGATCTCGACCAGCCTGGCGCTGCTGACCCCGCATCTCCGTCCACGCGTCGTGCCCTGCGATCTGCGATCCCCTACCACGCTGCGCTCCTCGCTCGGAGCCTGCGACCTCGTGGCACTCACGGTGTACGACGCTTGGGGGCGCGAGAAACAGGCCTTGGCCGAAGCCGCCGGATATGACGTGCTGGTGCTCTGGGAGAGAACGGAGAAACTCGTCACGGGCACGGAGGTGCGCCGCCGTTGGCGGAACTCTCTGCCGTGGGATCACATGGTTCCCTCCGGTACCGCCGAGACGATCCGGTCGCTGACCGGCTGACCCGCGGGTTGTCACCCGGCCCGGTGGTGAGCCGGCCGGGTGACCCTGCGCCGCGCGGCGGTGCGTCGGCTTCTCCCCGCAGCGAACCCGAACTCGTGGTCGTAAGGCAGAGGAGCAAATGGCCGCGCTGCGCCGAGATCCCCCCGCCCGCTGCCCGCAACTCCTGCGCCGCTCAGATCGTCTCCTCGTCTTCGAGAACCAATCCGTCACCCCCACCGGGGAGTTGCGTGTCCCGGGGGTGCCCCGCCGAGCCGTGCGCCCGCGCGGGCGTGGTGGCACCTCCCGCCCGGGCGCGTTCCGCAGGGCCTGGCGGGCAGCCCATGGCCGGGCTCGGCCCCGGAGGTCGCCCGGCCCCGGAGGTCGTCCGGCAACGGAGGTCGTCCGGCACCGTTCAAAGTCGGGCGATAGGCCGCCATACTGGACGGGCCGGGGAGGGCCGGAAAGCGACGGGGGCGGCGGCGCACTATGGCGGAGAGCAGGCTGATCCAGGGCCGGTACCGGCTGCTGGACCGGATCGGGCGCGGCGGCATGGGCGAGGTGTGGCGTGCCCGTGACGAGTCCCTCGGCCGGCAGGTGGCCGTGAAGTGCCTCAAACCGATCGCCCCGCACCACGATCCCTCCTCCGGGCGCGTCCTGCGGGAACGGTTCCGGCGCGAGGGCCGCGTCGCCGCCGCGCTCCAGCACCGCGGGGTGACCGTCGTCCACGACTTCGGGGACAGCGACGGTGTGCTCTTCCTGGTCATGGAACTGCTCGACGGCAGCAACCTGTGCCGGCTGCTGGACGACAACGAGCGCAGGCCGCTGCCCGTCGCCGACGTCGTGGAGATCGCCGACCAGGTCGCCGCGGCCCTCGCCTACACGCACCGGCAGGGCGTGGTGCACCGCGACCTGAAGCCCGCGAACATCGTGCGGCTGGCCGACGGCACGCTGAAGATCTGCGACTTCGGCATCGCCCGCCTCGGTCACGACATCGGCTTCACCTCCCGTCTCACCGGCACCGGCATCGCCATGGGCACCCCGCACTACATGTCGCCCGAGCAGATCGGCGGGGAGGAGGTCGACCGGCGCAGCGACCTCTACTCGCTGGGCTGTGTGCTGTACGAGATCGCCACCGGCGCCCCGCCGTTCGACCTGGACGACCCCTGGGCGATCCTCGTCGGCCACCGCGACACCCCGCCCCGGCCGCCGCGCGAACTCCGCCCCGACCTGCCGGACCACCTCGACCGGATCATCGTGGACCTGCTGGCGAAACGGCCGGACCAGCGCCCCCAGGACGCCCGGGAGATCGTCCGGCGCATCGCCGCGGCCCGCAGCGCGCCGGGGTACGTGCCGACCCTGGTGACCCCGCGGCCCGAGCTGCGGCCGCCCGGGACCGTCGGCCGTGAGCCGCGGCTGCCGGCCTGGACGCAGGGTATGACCACCGGCCACAAGGCCACCGGCGCCGGACTGCGGGTGGCGCCGCCGGACGCGGGGGCGGCCCTGACCGGCGAGTGGATCCCCCGGCCCACGCTCGGCGCGGCGCCCGCCCCGCCGGACCCGGACACACCGTCCCCGCAGGCGCTCACCGCGCTGGCCGCCCGGCACGGCGCCGGCCTCAGCCTGGGGCGGCTCGGCCGCTGGGCGGAGGCGGGGGAGGTGCACCGCGCCGTCGCCGCCGAACGCGCGCACCTGCTCGGCGCGGACCACCCCGAGACGCTCGCCAGCCGCTACGAGGTGGCCTTCACCCTGAGCCGCACCGGCCGCGCCGCCGACGCGCTGCGCGAGTACCGGCACGTGGCCGCCGCCCGTACCCGGGTGCTCGGCGCCGACCACGCCGACACGCTGGCCACCCGGCAGGAGACGGCCTACGTGCTCGGCCGGCTGGGCCGCCACTTCGACGCCCACCAGGTGTACCTCTCGGTCCTCGCCGCCCGGGTGCGCACGGCGGGCCCCGACCACCCCGACACCCTGCGCTGCCGCCACAACCTCGCCTTCAACCTCAGCAGGCTCGGCCGTCCGGAGGAGTCCCACCGGACGGCGAGCGAGGTGGCCGTCGCCCGCGCCCGCGTCCTGGGCCCCGCCCATCCGGACACCCTGGTCACCCGCTACGAGGTCGCTTACACCCTGGGGCAGTTGGGCCGCTGGCCGGAAGCCCTCCAGACCTACCGTGAGGTCGCCGCGGCCCGCGCGCAGGTCCTCGGACCCGACCACCCCGACACCCTCGCCGCCCGCTACGATACCGGCATCAGCCTGGGCCGCCTCGGCCGCGGCGCTGAGGCCCTTCAGCTCTACCGCGGGCTCGTGGACGACCGCACCCGCATCCACGGCCCGGCGCACCCCGAGACCCTGCGGGCCCGGCACGGTCTCGGCGTCAATCTCGGCCGGCTGGGCCGCTGGGAGGAGGCCCTCGCCGAGTCCCGGGACGTGTGCGCCATCCGGGAACGGGTGCTCGGCGCGGACCACCCCGACACGCTGGTCAGCCGCCGCGAGGTCGCCGTCGGCCTGGGCTGGCTGGGCCGCTGGGCCGATGCCCTGACCGAGTACCGGCGGGTGGCCGCGGCCCGCGAACGCCTGCTGGGCGCCGACCACCCCGACACCCTGGCCGGACGCAACGACGAGGCGCACTGCCTGGAACGGCTCGGCCGGGGCCGGGAAGCGGTCGAGGTGTACCGGAGGGTTGCGGTGCTGCAACAGCGCCGGGCGGCCGGCGGGGCGTAGGCCTCCTCAGGCCCAGCCCAGCTCCGTGCAGAGCCGCCCGGCGCGGATCCCGGCGACCGCCGCCCGCGCGTACCCCACCATCGGCTCGGGCAGCGCGTCCACGGGATACCGGTCCCAGCCGAGACACTTGCCCGGCTCCAGCAGCCGCGGCTCGCCCCGCCACCGCGCGACGCGGAACACGAGCTGGACACGCGGCCGGCCGCCGGGCGAGTCGACGACGTGGACGACATGCGCCAGTTCGACGTCCGCCGCCGCGATCTCCGGACCGGTTTCCCCCCGGGCCTGGGGCCTCGCGGATCAGGCAGGCGACGGCGGACTCCTGCTCGCAGTGACCGGCCAGGAAGTGGTGGTGCAGCGGCGCGAAGGCCGAGTCGGGGTGCCGCAGGCCGAGCAGGATCCTGCCCTCGCGCTCCAGATGGAGACGGACGCCGACGACGTTGAGGACCGTCTCCCGTGCGGAAGGCCGCGGGAGCGTCAAGGAATGCGCCGTCCACGTCGCGGGAAGACCGCCGCCCCCGCCGCACCGCCGCACGCACGCACCGCACACAGCGCCCTCCGGTCCTGCCGGGGCGCGCGGGTGAGGGCTGCCGCCCGGGGCGCCCGATCCGGCCGTGCGGCCCGGCCGCGATGCTCGGACGCGCCACCATGACGTCCGGCCGGCGGCTCCCCGCGGCGAGGAGGGACGGCGCACGCCGCTTTCCCGGCCGACCGGCCGTTTCCCCCGCGTCGGTCGCGACCACCTCTGGCCGACCTTGATCGGCTCGTGTTACGAAGAACCATGCCTGAACACGAGGGAAAGCCGGGACACGCGGGGCACGCGGATCAACGGGGGCACCGCGCCTATGACGCCGTGATCGTCGGAGGCGGTCACAACGGTCTGGTCGCCGCCGCCTATCTGGCCCGGGCCGGCCGGTCGGTGCTGGTGCTGGAACGGCTCGACCACACCGGCGGCGCCGCCGTCTCCACCCGCCCGTTCACCGGCGTGGACGCCCGGCTGTCCCGGTACTCGTACCTGGTCAGCCTGCTGCCGCGGAAGATCGTCCGGGACCTGGGGCTGGACTTCCGCGTCCAGAGCCGCACCATCTCCTCGTACACCCCCGTGGAGCGCGGCGGGCAGCCGACCGGACTGCTCGTCGGTGGTGGCGAGGAGCGGACCCGGGAGGCGTTCGCGCGGCTGACCGGCGGCGAGCGCGAGTACGCGGCCTGGGAGCGCTTCTACGGCATGACCGGGCGCCTGGCCCGGCGCGTCTTCCCCACCCTGACCGAGCCGCTGCCCACCCGGGACGAGCTGCGCCGCCGCGTCGACGACGAGGAGGCCTGGCGGACCCTGTTCGAGGAGCCCGTCGGCGTCGCCGTCGAGGAGCGCTTCACGGACGACCTGGTGCGGGGCGTGGTCCTCACCGACGCCCTCATCGGGACCTTCGCGGACGCCCACGACCCCTCCCTCCAGCAGAACCGCTGCTTCCTCTACCACGTGATCGGCGGCGGCACCGGCGCCTGGGACGTCCCGGTCGGCGGCATGGGCGCCCTGACCGACGCCCTCGCCGCCGCCGCCCGGGAGGCGGGCGCCGTCCTGGCCACCGGGCACGAGGCCGTACGCATCGACACGGACGGCCGTACGGCCGAGGTCACCTACCGCACCGCCGACGGCGAGGCCGTCGCCACCGCCCGGCACGTCCTGGTGAACGCCTCCCCGCAGGCGCTCGCGGCCCTCACCGGCGACGAGCCGCCCGCCCCCGCAGAGGGCGCCCAGCTCAAGGTGAACATGCTGCTGAAACGGCTGCCCAGGCTGCGGGACGGCTCCGTCGACCCGCGCGAGGCCTTCGCCGGCACCTTCCACATCGCCGAGGGGTACGAGCAGCTCGCCGCCGCCCACGCCCAGGCGGCCGCCGGTGAACTGCCCGCCGCCCCGCCCTCGGAGATCTACTGCCACTCCCTGACCGACCCGACCATCCTCGGGCCGGACCTCGTGGAGCGGGGCTACCAGACGCTGACCCTGTTCGGTCTGCACACTCCGGCCCGGCTCTTCGCACGGGACAACGACGCCGTGCGCGAGGAGCTCCTGAGGTCGACCCTCGCCCAGCTCGAAGCCCACCTCGACGAGCCCCTGGCGGACTGTCTGGCCACCGACGCCGACGGCCGCCCCTGCATCGAGGCGAGGACCCCGCTGGACCTGGAACGCGACCTCGGGCTGCCCGGCGGCAACATCTTCCACCGCGACCTGGCCTGGCCGTACGCCCAGGAGGGCGCCGGTCGCTGGGGCGTGGAGACCCGGCACGCCAACGTGCTGCTGTGCGGCGCGGGCGCGGTGCGCGGGGGAGGGGTCAGCGGGGTGCCGGGACACAACGCGGCGATGGCGGTGCTGGAGGAGCCGGCCGCCCGCTGAGCGGCCGGGAGACCAGGCCCGCATGCCGCCGTCGACCCGCAGGACCGTGCCGGTGACGCAGGACGCCCGGTCGCTCAGCGGCCAGGCCGCGGCCTGGGCGATCTCCTCCGGGTCCGCGGCGCGGCCCGGCGGGGTCGCCGCGTCGAGCCGGGCGACGATCGGCCACCCCGTCGTCGGTCTCGTCACCGTCGACTGCGATGTCCCGGACATCACCGACCGGGACCAGGGGGTGGTCATCTGCACGGCCGCCCCGGGCTCGTCGTCCGAGGAGGCGCTGCGGCTGCTCTCGGTCGTGGGCACCCAGCGGATGTGCGTACCCGGCCGAGGGCATCGAATCTGACGGAGTATCAGAAAGGGGCTTCCGTCGTCGCACCGGCTGCGGCATCCTGCGCCCATGCAGACGGAGCTGAGCAAGCAACTGGGAGTCGAGCACGCCGTCTTCGGCTTCACGCCGTTCCCCGCCGTCGCCGCGGCCATCAGCCGCGCCGGCGGCTTCGGCGTGCTCGGCGCGGTCCGCTACACCGCGCCCGACGACCTCGAACGCGACCTGGACTGGATCGAGGCGCACGTCGACGGCAAGCCGTACGGCCTCGACGTCGTCATGCCCGCGAAGAAGGTCGAAGGCGTCACGGAGGCGGACGTCGAAGCGATGATCCCCGCAGGGCACCGGCAGTTCGTGCGGGACACCCTCGCCAAGTACGGGGTGCCCGAGCTGGCCGAGGGCGAGGCGTCCGGATGGCGCATCACGGGCTGGATGGAACAGGTCGCCCGCGGCCAGCTCGACGTCGCCTTCGCCTACCCGATCCGGCTGCTGGCCAACGCCCTCGGCTCCCCGCCCGCCGACGTCGTCGCCCGCGCCCACGAGCAGGGCGTGCTCGTCGCCGCCCTCGCCGGCAGCGCCCGGCATGCCCGCAAACACCGGGACGGCGGCATCGACATCGTCGTCGCCCAGGGCTACGAGGCGGGCGGCCACACCGGCGACATCGCCTCCATGGTGCTCACCCCCGAGGTCGTCGAAGCCGTCGGCCCGCTGCCGGTCCTCGCGGCCGGCGGCATCGGCAGCGGACAGCAGGTCGCCGCCGCCCTCGCGCTGGGCGCCCAGGGCGTATGGCTCGGATCCGTCTGGCTGACCACCGCCGAGGCCGATCTGCGCTCGTCCGCCCTCACCCGCAAACTCCTCGCGGCCGGTTCCGGCGACACGGTCCGCTCCCGCGCCCTCACCGGGAAGCCCGCACGCCAGCTGCGCACCGAATGGACCGACGCCTGGGACGCCGCCGACGGACCCGGCACCCTTCCGATGCCGCTCCAGGGCCTGCTCGTCGCCGAGGCCGTCTCGCGCATCCAGAAGTACGAGGTCGACCCCCTGCTCGGCACGCCCGTCGGCCAGATCGTCGGCCGGATGAACGACGTCCGCAGCGTCCAGGCCGTCTTCGACGACCTCACCCGCGGCTTCGAGCGGGCCGTGGACCGCGTCAACCGCATCGCCGGAAGGAGCGGAACGTGACCAGCACACCCCCCGCGGGCTTCTGGGCCCAGGCGGCCCAGGACCCCGACCGCACCGTCCTGATCGCGCCGGACGGAGAGAGGTGGAGCGCGGGCCGCCTGCACGCCGCCGCCAACCGGCTCGTGCACGGACTGCGCGCCGCCGGACTGGAGCGCGGGGACGCCTTCGCCGTCGTCCTGCCCAACTCGGCCGAGTTCTTCGCCGCCCATCTCGCCGCCACCCAGGCCGGCTTCTATCTCGTCCCCGTCAACCACCACCTGGTGGGGCCCGAGATCGCCTGGATCGTCTCCGACTCCGGGGCGAAGGTCCTGCTCGCCCACGAGCGGTTCGCCGACCAGGCGCGCCGGGCCGCCGACGAGGCAGGTCTCCCGGCCACCCACCGGTACGCCGTCGGCGCGGTCGAGGGCTTCCGCCCGTACGCCGAACTCCTCGAAGGACAACCGGAGTCGCCGCCCGCCGACCGCACCCTCGGCTGGGTGATGAACTACACCTCGGGCACGACGGGCCGCCCGCGCGGCATCCGGCGCCCGCTGCCCGGCAAGCTGCCCGAGGAGTCCTACCTCGGCGGCTTCCTCGGCATCTTCGGCATCCGGCCCTTCGACGACAACGTGCATCTCGTCTGCTCGCCGCTCTACCACACGGCCGTGCTCCAGTTCGCGGCCGCGTCCCTGCACATCGGCCACCCCCTGGTCCTGATGGACAAGTGGACGCCCGAGGAGATGCTCCGGCTCATCGACACCCACCGGTGCACCCACACGCACATGGTCCCGACGCAGTTCCACCGCCTGCTGGCACTCCCGGCGGACGTCCGGGCCCGCTACGACGTGTCGTCCGTGCGGCACGCCATCCACGGCGCCGCGCCCTGCCCCGACCATGTGAAACGGGCGATGATCGACTGGTGGGGCACCTGCGTGGAGGAGTACTACGCGGCCAGCGAGGGCGGCGGCGCCTTCGCCACGGCCGAGGACTGGCTGAAGAAGCCCGGCACGGTCGGCAAGGCCTGGCCCATCAGCGAACTGGCCGTCTTCGACGACGCCGGCGAGCGCCTGCCGCCCGGCGAACTCGGCACGGTCTACATGAAGATGGCGACCGGCGGCTTCACCTACCACAAGGACGCCGACAAGACGCGGAAGAACCGCATCGGCGACTTCTTCACCGTCGGCGACCTCGGCGTGCTCGACGAGGAGGGCTACCTCTTCCTGCGGGACCGCAAGATCGACCTGATCATCTCGGGCGGGGTCAACATCTACCCCGCCGAGATCGAGTCGGCGCTGCTCGCCCACCCCGCCGTCGCCGACGCCGCCGCCTTCGGCATCCCGCACGACGACTGGGGCGAGCAGGTGAAGGCCGTGGTCGAACCGGCCCCCGGACACACGCCCGGGCCCGACCTCGCCGCCGCTCTCCTCGACCACTGCGCCGAACGGCTGGCCGGCTACAAACGGCCCAGGAGCATCGACTTCATCACCGAGATGCCCCGCGACCCGAACGGCAAGCTCTACAAGCGGCGGCTGCGGGAGCCGTACTGGGAGGGACGGACGCGGCCCGTGTGAGCGGGACCGGGCGGACGCGTGCGGCGTCCCTTCCCCGGAGGGGACGCCACGGCCGGAGCCCGGTTCGCGTCCCGGGCCGCCGGCGACTTGACCCGCCCCGGCCGCCGTCCGAGGATCATGAGTCATGACGCCCGGACATGGCAGCACGGTCGACGGGGTGCTGCGGCGCAGCGCCCGCCGCACCCCGGCACGCGTCGCGGTCGAGTACCGCGACCGCACCTGGACCTACGAGGAACTCGACGAGGCCGTCTCGCGCGCGGCGAGCGTCCTGCTCGGCGAGGGCCTCGCCCCCGGCGACCGGGTCGGCGCCTACGGCCACAACTCCGACGCCTACCTCATCGCCTTCCTCGCCTGCGCCCGCGCCGGCCTCGTGCACGTCCCCGTCAACCAGAACCTGACCGGCGAGGACCTGGCGTACCTCGTCCGGCAGTCGGGCAGCGCGCTGGTGCTCGCCGATCCGGACCTGGCCGGCCGGCTCCCCGCCGGCACCAGGACGCTGCCGCTGCGCGACGCGGACGACTCGCTCCTCGCCCGGCTGCCCGCGACCCCCGCGTACGACGGTCCCGAACCGCGCTCCGAGGACCTGGTGCAGCTGCTCTACACCTCGGGCACCACGGCCCTGCCCAAGGGCGCGATGATGACGCACCGCGCCCTGGTGCACGAGTACCTGAGCGCCATCGCCGCCCTGGACCTGAGCGCGGGCGACCGCCCGGCGCACTCCCTCCCGCTCTACCACTCGGCGCAGATGCACGTGTTCCTGCTGCCGTATCTCGCGGTCGGCGCGACCAACATCGTCCTGGACGCGCCCGACGGCGACCGTCTCTTCGACCTCATCGAGGCGGACCGCGTCGACAGCCTCTTCGCCCCGCCGACCGTATGGATCGGGCTGGCCGGCCGGCCCGACTTCGCCACCCGCGACCTGAGCGGGCTGCGCAAGGCCTACTACGGGGCGTCCATCATGCCGGTGCCCGTGCTGGAGCGGCTGCGGGAACGCCTTCCCGAGCTGGGTTTCTACAACTGTTTCGGCCAGAGCGAGATCGGCCCGCTCGCCACCGTCCTCGCCCCCGACGAGCACAAGGGCCGACTGGACTCCTGCGGGCGCCAGGTCCTGTTCGTGGACGCCCGGGTCGTCGACGAGAACGGCGAGGACGTCCCCGACGGCACGGCCGGCGAGATCGTCTACCGGTCACCGCAGCTGTGCGAGGGCTACTGGGACAAGCCCGAGGAGACCGCCGCCGCGTTCCGCGACGGCTGGTTCCGCTCCGGCGACCTCGCCGTGCGCGACGCCGACGGCTACTTCACGATCGTCGACCGGGTGAAGGACGTCATCAACTCCGGTGGGGTGCTGGTCGCCTCCCGCCAGGTCGAGGACGCGCTGTACACCCACGACGCCGTCGCCGAGGCCGCCGTGATCGGCCTGCCCGACGAGAAGTGGATCGAGGCGATCACGGCCGTGGTCGTCCCGCGCGGCGAGGTCACCGAGGAGGAACTCGTCGCCCACGCCCGCGAGAGCCTCCCGCACTTCAAGGCGCCGAAGCGGGTGCTGTTCGTCGACGAGCTGCCGCGCAACGCCAGCGGCAAGATCCTCAAGCGGGAGCTGCGCGAACGGTTCGCGTCATGACTCCCGCAGGTCCGCGATCCGCCTGATCTTGCCCACCGACCGCTCCAGCGACTCCGGATCGACGATCTCGACGGCGACCGACACACCGATCCCGTCCTTCACGGCCGCCGCGATGCTGTGCGCGGCCGTGTCGCGCTCCTCGGGGGTCGCGTCGGGGCGGGCCTCCGCACGGACCGTGAGGGCGTCGAGGCGCCCCTCGCGGGTCAGCCGGAGCTGGAAGTGGGGCGCCACCCCCGGCGTGCGCAGCACGATCTCCTCGATCTGGGTGGGGAAGAGGTTCACCCCGCGCAGGATGACCATGTCGTCACTGCGGCCGGTCACCTTCCGCATCCGCCGGAAGGCCCGTGCCGTGCCCGGCAGCAGCCGGGTCAGATCCCGGGTGCGGTAGCGGACGACGGGCATCGCCTCCTTGGTGAGCGAGGTGAAGACCAGCTCGCCCTCCTCGCCCTCCGGCAGGACCTCGCCGGTGATCGGGTCGACGATCTCGGGATAGAAGTGGTCCTCCCAGATGTGCAGGCCGTCCTTCGTCTCCACGCACTCCTGCGCCACCCCGGGGCCGATCACCTCCGACAGCCCGTATATGTCGACGGCGTCGATCGCGAACCGCTCCTCGATCTCCTGACGCATCCGTTCCGTCCACGGCTCGGCGCCGAACACCCCGACGCGCAGGGAGGTGGACCGCGGGTCGACCCCCTGGCGTTCGAACTCGTCGAGCAGCGTGAGCATGTAGGAGGGGGTCACCATGATGATCCGGGGTTCGAGGTCCTGGATCAGCCGGACCTGACGGGACGTCATGCCGCCGGACGCGGGGATCACCGTGCAGCCGAGGCGTTCGGCGCCGTAGTGGGCGCCGAGGCCGCCGGTGAACAGGCCGTAGCCGTAGGCCACATGGACCGTGTCACCGGGCCGCCCGCCCGCCGCCCGGATCGAACGGGCCACCATGTCGGCCCACATGGCCAGGTCGGCGTCCGTGTAGCCGACGATCGTCGGGCGGCCGGTGGTGCCGCTGGAGGCGTGGATGCGGCGGATGCGTTCCCGGGGCACGGCGAACATCCCGTACGGGTAGTGCGCGCGCAGGTCGGCCTTGGTGGTGAACGGGAAGCGGGCCAGGTCGCCGAGGTCACGGCAGTCGTCGGGGTGGACGCCCGCCTTGTCGAAGGACTCGCGGTAGAAGGGCACGTTGGCGTAGGCGTGGCGCAACGAGGCCCGCAGCCGCTCCCGTTGCAGGGCACGCAGGGCGTCCTCGTCGAGGCGCTCGCCCTCGTCCAGCAGGTTCCTCGCATCCGTCATGGGACGTTCTCCCTCGTCACCCTCGTCACCCTCGTCGCCCTGCCGACACGACCATCGAACCATGGCAATACGGGCGACCGATCATTCGGTCGATCTTCCTCGGGATCAGTAATCCAGGCCGGCCCGCCGCAGGCAAGGGGGCGGCCGTGACTTTCGCCCGGGAGAATGCCGTTGCGCACGGGTCCGGCCCGCGTCGAGGATCGGGGGCATGCCGATCTTCACCGCCCCGGACGGGACCGAGCTCGCCTACCACGTACGGGGCGAGGGCGAGCCGCTCGTCGTCCTGCCCGGCGGCCCGATGCGCGCCTCCGCCTACCTCGGCGACCTCGGCGGGCTCGCCGCCCGCCGCCGGCTGATCCTCCTCGACCTGCGCGGCACCGGCGACTCCGCCGTCCCGGCGGACCCGGCGACCTACCGGTGCGACCGGCAGGTCGACGACGTCGAGGCGCTGCGCGTCCGGCTGGGCCGGGAGCGGATCGACGTCCTCGCCCACTCGGCGGGCGGCAGTCTCGCCCTGCTGTACGCGGCCCGCTACCCGCACCGGGTGTCGCGGCTCGCGCTGATCACCGCCACACCGTGGGCTCTGGGGTGTCCGGCCACCGCCGAGGACCGGCTGGCGGCGGCCCGGCTGCGCGCGGACGAACCGTGGTTCGCCACCGCGTACCCGGCGTTCGAGGCGTGGCTCGCGCGCGGGGACGAGCCGGACTGGGCGGTGGTCGGCGCCTTCTTCTACGGCCGCTGGGACGCCGCGGCCCGCGCCCACGACGACGCCGCCGACGAACAGACCAACCCCGAGGCGGAGAAGGCCTTCCTGGACCCGGAGGCCTTCGACCCGCCCACCCTGCGGGCCGCCCTCGCGGCCGTGGCCGCCCCGGTGCTGGTGCTCGCCGGTGAGCGGGACGGCGGCCCCCGGCCCGCCCTCGCCCGCCTCCTCGCCGACGCCTTCCCGAACGCCGAGTTCGCCGTACAGCCCGGTGCCGGCCACTACCCGTGGCTGGACGACCCGGAGTGGTTCACCGGACGCACCGCGACCTTCCTCGACGCCACACCGGTCGCCGGTCCGGTGCCGCCCGCCTAGACTGGAAATGCCTCCACCGGCGACTCGATCCGCGGAGTGGGCCATGCCCGACCAGCCGAAGCTCCCCATCGTGTACGTACGGGGATTCGCGGGCGGCACCTCGGGGATCGACAACGCCGTCCAGGACCCGTTCTACGGCTTCAACGAGGGCTCGACGCACGTGCGCGTCGGACCGGACGACAAGCCCGCCTTCCACCAGTTCGAGAGCCCCTTGCTGCGGCTGCATCTCGACGAGGGGTACCGGATCCTGGTGCAGGGCGGCCAGGAGACGTACCTGGACACGCACGACGAGATCCCGCCCGACAGCATCTGGATCCACCGTTTTCTACGACGCCTCGGCGAGCACCTGGGGCACGAACCCCAGGAAGTTCCGCCTGGAGGACGCGGCCGAGGACCTGCGCCGCCTCGTCGCGCGGCTCAGGGAGAAGAGCGGCGCGCCGCGCGTCCACCTCGTGGCCCACTCCATGGGCGGCCTCGTCTGCCGCTGCCTGCTCCAGAAGATCCTCCCCGAGCGGGGGGAGGACCCGGCGGACCACGTGGACAAGTTCTTCACCTACGGCACCCCGCACGGAGGCATCGCCTTCGACGTCGGATCCGGTCTCGTCGAGCGGCTGATGGCCGCCACCGGCGTCGCCGGCGCCGACGTCTTCGCCCCCCGCCGCATGTACGAGTACCTCACCCCCGACGCGCTCCGGGAGGACGGCGGACCGCCGCGCGGGTGGGACCCGCGGGAGATTCCCGAGGGCCGCTTCCCGCCGCACCGGGTCTTCTGCCTGGTGGGCACGGATCCCACCGACTACGACGTCGCCCACGGGCTGTCCGCGCGTGCCGTCGGCGCACGCAGCGACGGGCTGGTGCAGATCGACAACGCCCAAGTGCCCCACGCCCAGCGGGCGTTCGTCCACCGAAGTCACAGCGGGCGCTACGGACTCGTCAACTCCGAGGAGGGCTACCAGAACCTCCA
Organism: Streptomyces sp. 3330; assembly: GCF_031456635.1. NCBI lineage: Bacteria > Bacillati > Actinomycetota > Actinomycetes > Kitasatosporales > Streptomycetaceae > Streptomyces > Streptomyces sp. 3330. Next base: position 161,558 of record NZ_JAVDVA010000019.1, on the reverse strand, counting down.
GCGCTTCCTCTTCGGCGACCTGCGGGTCCAGGCCGAACTGGTCGGCGTCCGGCTGCCCGGCGAGGGCCGCGGCATCAGCTGGCAGGCCGAGGTGCGGCTGGCGGTGCGCGGGCTGCCCGGCGTGATGCACGAACAACTGGCCGCTCACTGGTGCCCGATCCAGCTGCCGCGGCCGCACGGCGACGGTTCGCCCGCCGACCCCGTCCCGCTGGCCACGACGTTCCTCAACAGCAGGGCGCCGCGGCCCCCGGAGACTCCCACGCTGCGCTACGCGCTGCACCTGCGGATCCTGTCGCTGCGGGAGCGGGACGGCATCCTGCGCTTCACCGACCACCTCGAACAGACCGCGGACTTCGCCGACATCCTCGTCGTCGACGTCGGCTCCGCCCCGCAGGGCCCGGGAGTGTGGGCCGTCTGGAACTCGGACCTCCCCGGCGCCATCTGGGAGCACCGGCCCACCGGCGCCCCGTGCGGCGACGAGGACCCTCGTGGCGGCGTCTGGCTGGCCCACATCCCCCTCCCCGCGACGGCGGCGCCGATCCTGGGTGAGGAGGCGAGCGTCCGGCTGACGGTCACGCCCTGGAGCTGACGCCCGCGGCCGGGACCCGGCCGGGTCAGCGGCTCTCGGCGACCGCCACCTCGCGCGCCCAGCGGTAGTCCGCCTTCCCGCTCGGCGAGCGGCGGATGGCCTGCGTGACCACCAGCTGACGCGGGATCTTGTACCCGGCGAGCCGGGAGCGGCAATGACGCTGGATGTCCTCGAGCGAGGGCCGCGCGGCGCCGTCGCGCATCTGCACGACCGCCGCCACATGGTTGCCCCACGTCGGGTCCGGCACCCCGGCCACCAGGGCGTCGTACACGTCCGGATGAGACTTCAGCGCCTGCTCGACCTCCTCGGGGTACACCTTCTCGCCCCCGGTGTTGATGCACTGCGAGCCGCGCCCGAGGACCACGACCACGCCCTCCTCGTCGACGGTCGCCATGTCGCCGAGCAGCACCCAGCGTTCGCCGTCCTTGCGGAAGAAGGTCTCGGCCGTCTTCGCCGGGTCGTTGTAGTAGCCGAGCGGCACGTGACCGCACTGGGCGACCCGCCCGACCTCGCCCGCGGCGACCGGCTCGTGGGTGGCGGGATCGACCACCCGGGTACGGGAGTTCACGCGGACCCGGAAGCCGCGCTCGGGGCCCGAGTCGTCCGTCGCCGTGCCGTTGAACCCGGATTCCGAGGAGCCGAAGTTGTTCAGCAGCATCGCGTTCGGCATCAGGGCCCGGAACTGGCGGCGGACCGTGTCCGACATGATCGCGCCGGACGACGACACGCTGAACACCGACGAGCAGTCCGTGCCCCTGAGGGGTCCCTCGAGCGCGTCGATCAACGGCCGCAGCATCGCGTCGCCCACCAGCGAGATGCTGGTGACCTTCTCCCTCTCGATCGTCCTCAGCACCTCCTCGGGCACGAACTTGCGGTGCAGCACGACCCGTTGACCGAAGTGGAAGCCGATGAAGGCGGTGAGGGTGGAGGTGCCGTGCATCAGCGGCGGGGTGGGGAAGAACGTGATCCCCGTACCGCCGGCCGCGACCCGCTCGGCGATCTCCTCCGGCTTCTTCACCGGTTCTCCGGTGGGCGAGCCGCCGCCCAGGCCCGCGAAGAAGAGGTCCTCCTGACGCCACATCACCCCCTTGGGCAGCCCGGTCGTGCCACCGGTGTAGATGATGAACTGGTCGTCTCCCGACCGGGACGGGAATCCGCGTCCGGGGGAGCCGCTCGCCTCGGCGTCCGTGAAGGAGGTGAAGTCCTCGCCGGGCGGCCCCACCCGTATCAGGTGCCGCAGCGCCGGCGTCTGCGGCAGCGCAGCCGCCACCCGGTCCGTGAACTCCGCGTCGAAGACGAGCGCCGCCAGGTCGGCGTCCCGGTAGAGGTAGACCAGCTCCTCTTCCACATAACGGTAGTTGACGTTGACCGGCACGATCCGCGCCTTGAGGCAGCCCAGTACCGTCTGGAGGTACTCGACGCCGTTGTACAGGTGCAGGCCGAGGTGCTCGCCCGGGCGGATCCCGCTGTCGAGGAGATGGTGGCCGACCCGGTTGGCCGCGGCGTCCAGCTCCGCGTACGTCAACCGGCGCTCCGCGCCCGTGCCGGGGTGGTCGACGTACACGAGCGCCTCACGGTCCGCCGCCACGTCGACGACCGACTCGAACAGGTCGGCAAGGTTGTACTCCACCGCTCCTCCTGACCGGGGGGCCTGGTTCTCCGACGGTTCGTCGGTCATCTGAGCAAAGGGGGCGGCAAGTGGGAAGGGCTCGCGCCAATAAATCTGACTGACTGTCAGAAAACCCTTGAACTGCCATCACACCTCCTGCAACCTGTTCTCGTTCTTTCCGAGGGGAGACCTGCGATGAGCGGCACCGAACACCTCACCGTGCGACGCGAAGGCGCCACACTCGTGCTCACGCTCAACAGACCGGAGGCCAGGAACGCGTTGTCGATCGCCATGCTCGTCGGCCTGTACGACGGCTGGCTCGAGGCCGACGCGGACGACTCGGTCCGCTCGATCGTCCTCACCGGCGCGGGCGGCTCCTTCTGCGCCGGCATGGACCTCAAGGCACTGGCCGGCCACGGCATGGAGGGCGAGCGGCACCGCGACCGGCTCAAGGCCGACCCCGATCTCCACTGGAAGGCGATGCTCCGCCACCACCGCCCCCGCAAGCCCGTGATCGCCGCCGTCGAGGGGTACTGCGTGGCCGGCGGCACCGAGATGCTCCAGGGCACCGACATCCGCGTCGCGGGCGAATCCGCCACCTTCGGCCTCTTCGAGGTCAGACGCGGCCTGTTCCCGATCGGGGGCTCGACGGTCCGGCTGCCACGCCAGATCCCGCGCACCCACGCCCTGGAGATGCTGCTCACCGGCCGGCCCTACCCCGCCCGCGAGGCCGCGGCCGTGGGCCTGATCGGACATGTCGTCCCCGACGGCACGGCCCTGGACAAGGCCCTGGAGATCGCCGGACGCGTCAACGCCTGCGCCCCGCTCGCCGTGGAGGCCGTCAAGGCGTCCGTCTACGAGGCCGCCGATCTGACCGAGACCGACGGCCTGACCGCCGAACTCACCCGGGGCTGGCCGGTGTTCGACACCGACGACGCCAAGGAAGGCGCCCGCGCCTTCGCGGAGAAGCGGGCGCCGGTCTACCGGCGTGCGTGACAATCCGCGGGGTGCGTGGGCGGTAACCGCTGTTCGCCGTACTGCGGGCCCGTCGTGGCTGGTCGCGCAGTTTCCCGCGCCCCTTCCGGGGGGCGCTCCCGCCGACGTCGGCTTCCCGAGGAGGCAGCCCCGATGCCCGAAGTGCTCAAAGCGCCGCTTGTCGTCGAGTTCCCCTTCACCCGGTCCCTCGGACCCGTCCAGAGCGCCTTTCTCACCGGTCTGCGCGAGCGGGTCGTCCTCGGCGTGACCGCCACCGACGGCCGCACCCTCGTCCCGCCCGTCGAGTACGACCCGGTCACCGCCGACGAACTGCGCGACCTGGTCGAGGTGGCCCCCAGCGGCACGGTCGCCACCTGGGCGTGGAACCACGCCCCCCGCCGCGGACAGCCCCTCACCACCCCCTTCGCCTGGGTCCTGGTCCGGCTCGACGGCGCCGACACCGCCCTCCTGCACGCCCTCGACGCCCCCGGCCCCGAGGCCGTGCGCACCGGAATGCGGGTCCGGATCCGCTGGGCCGAGGAGCGCACCGGCGCCATCACCGACATCGCCTGCTTCGAGCCGTACGACGGCGGGCCGATCGAACTCGGCGGAAGCGACGGCGAGTTCGCGGACCCGGTCGCCGGGATCGTCGCCGCTGCCCGGCTCGACTACACCTACTCGCCCGGCCGCGCCCAGACCGCCTACATCACCTCCCTCGCCGACCGCAGGACCGTCGGCGAGCGCTGCCCGTCCTGCCGCAAGGTGTACGTGCCGCCGCGCGGGGCCTGTCCCACCTGCGGCGTCCCGACCGCCGAACAGGTCGAGGTCGGGCCGCGCGGGACCGTCACCACCTTCTGCATCGTCAACATCAAGGCGAAGAACCTCGACATCGAGGTGCCCTACGTCTACGCCCACATCGCCCTCGACGGCGCCGACCTCGCCCTGCACGCCCGCATCGGCGGCATCCCCTACGACCAGGTGCGCATGGGCCTGCGCGTCGAACCCGTGTGGACGGACGGCGCCCGCTACCCCGACCACTACCGGCCGACCGGCGAACCCGACGCGGACTACGACGCCTACAAGGAGCTGCTGTGAACCGGGACATCGCGGTGGTGGCCTTCGCGCAGACCGACGTCCTGCGCACCACCGACGAGCTCTCCGAGGTCGAGATGCTCATGCCGGTCCTGCACAGCGTCCTGGACCGGACCGGACTGAAGACCGCCGACATCGGCTTCACCTGCTCCGGCTCCAGCGACTACCTCGCCGGCCGGGCCTTCTCCTTCACCCTCGCGCTCGACGGCGTCGGCGCCTGGCCGCCCATCTCGGAGTCCCACGTCGAGATGGACGGCGCCTGGGCCCTGTACGAGGCCTGGACCAAGCTGCTCACCGGCGACGCCGACACCGCCCTCGTCTACTCCTACGGCAAGTCCTCGCCCGGCTCCCTGCGCGACGTGCTCACCCGTCAGCTCGACCCGTACTACGTCGCCCCGCTGTGGCCCGACTCCGTCGCCCTCGCCGCCCTCCAGGCGCAGGCGCTGATCGACGCGGGCGACACCGACGAGAGCGCCCTCGCCACGATCGGCGCCCGCAGCCGCCGGGTCGCGACCCTCAACCCCCGCGCGCAGTCGCGTGGTTCGGCCCGCCAGGGGGACTACGTCGTACGGCCGCTGCGCACCGGCGACTGCCCGCCGGTCGGCGACGGCGCCGCCGCCGTGATCCTCGCGGCCGGTGAGCGGGCCCGCGAGCTGTGCTCCCGGCCCGCCTGGATCCGGGGTATCGACCACCGGATCGAGGCCCACGCCCTCGGTGTGCGCGACCTGACCGACTCGCCCTCCACCCGCCTGGCCGCCGAACGGGCCGGCGCCTTCGAACGGCCCGTCGACACCGCCGAACTCCACGCGCCCTTCAGCGCGCAGGAGGTCGTCCTGCGCAAGGCGCTGCGGCTCGACGACAGCGTCCGGGTGAACCTGTCCGGCGGCGCCCTCGCCGCCAACCCGATGATGGCCGCCGGCCTCGTCCGGGTCGGCGAGGCCGCCGCGCGCATCCACCGGGGCGAGTCCGACCGCGCCCTCGCCCACGCCACCTCCGGCCCGTGTCTCCAGCAGAACCTGGTCGCCGTACTCGAAGGGGAACCGCGATGAGCAAGGAGCCCGTGGCCGTCGTCGGGATCGGCCAGACCAAGCACGTCGCCGCCCGCCGGGACGTGTCGATCGCGGGGCTCGTCCGCGAGGCCGCCCGGCGCGCCCTCGACGACGCCGAACTGAACTGGGCCGACATCGACGCCGTCGTGATCGGCAAGGCCCCCGACTTCTTCGAGGGCGTCATGATGCCCGAGCTCTACCTCGCCGACGCCCTCGGCGCCGTCGGCAAGCCGATGCTGCGGGTCCACACGGCAGGCTCCGTCGGCGGGTCCACCGCGCTCGTCGCCGCGGGCCTCGTCGCGGCCCGCGTCCACGCCACCGTGCTCACCCTCGCCTTCGAGAAGCAGTCCGAGTCCAACGCCATGTGGGGACTGTCCCTGCCGATCCCCTTCCAGCAGCCCCTGCTCGCCGGGGCGGGCGGCTTCTTCGCACCCCATGTGCGGGCGTACATGCGCCGCAGCGGCGCCCCGGACACCGTCGGCTCGCTGGTGGCGTACAAGGACCGGCGCAACGCGCTGAAGAACCCCTACGCCCACCTGCACGAGCACGACATCACGCTGGAGAAGGTCCAGGCCTCGCCCATGCTCTGGGACCCGATCCGCTACTCGGAGACCTGCCCCTCCTCCGACGGCGCCTGCGCGATGATCCTCACCGACCGGGCCGGAGCCGCCCGCGCGCCCCGGCCGCCCGCCTGGATGCTCGGCGGCGCGATGCGCAGCGAACCGACCCTCTTCGCCGGCAAGGACGCGGTGTCGCCGCGGGCCGGCCGGGACTGCGCCGCCGACGTCTACCGGCAGGCCGGCGTCACCGACCCGCGCCGCGACATCGACGCCGCCGAGATGTACGTGCCGTTCTCCTGGTACGAGCCCATGTGGCTGGAGAACCTCGGCTTCGCGGACGAGGGCGAGGGCTGGAAACTGACCGAGGCCGGGGTGACGGAACTCGACGGCGACCTGCCCGTCAACATGTCGGGCGGCGTGCTGTCCACCAACCCCATCGGCGCCTCCGGCATGATCCGCTTCGCGGAGGCGGCCCTCCAGGTGCGCGGCCAGGCCGGGGAACACCAGGTGGAGCGGGCCCGGAAGGTCCTCGGGCACGCCTACGGCGGCGGCTCGCAGTTCTTCTCCATGTGGCTCGTGGGAGCGCGGCCACCGGAGTCCTGAAAGGTCCCCCTCACGTGCTCTGTCGGCGTCCGGGACCGATCGCTAGGCTGAGCCGCGGACGACGAACCGGGAGGAGCACGGACGTGGCCGAGAGCACCATCCAGCAGCAGCCGCTCACGGGCTGGGACAAGCCGGAGCTGGACCTCAGCAACGCCGAGTGGCAGTCCAGCAGCCGGGGGCGGGGGGATGTCCAGATCGCCTTCGTCGAGGGGTTCATCGCGATGCGCAACAGCGGCAGCCCCCAGAGCCCTTCGCTGATCTTCACGCCCGCCGAGTGGGGCGCGTTCGTGTCGGGGGCGCGGGAGGGGGAGTTCGACCTGACCTGAGACCGGCGCCGACCGTACGTCCGGCACCCGGAGCCCGCCCGCACGGGGGGACCGGGCGGGCAGGCGTCTGCCGCCACCACCCGGGGAGTGACACCACCCGGGACGACGAACCGCGTCCCTCCCGGCGGTCGCCGGACGGCGCTGTCCACGTACCATGGCGGCATGTCGTTCCTCCGCCGCCGCAGCGCCACCCCCGCCGGGCCCGACTTCGACGTCCTGGCCATGGATCCGGGCGACTGGCCCGGCAACCTCGGCGCCGGGCTGCTGCCCGCCCCCGACGGCAGCTGCCAGGGCGTCTTCCTGCGCTACGACCTGTTCGGCGGCCGCGGCCCCGCGATGATCATCGGCAACCTGCCCGAGGGCTCCCCGGCCCGTGAGGTGGAGGAGGGGGAGGTCCCCTTCGAGGTCGCCCAGCTGCTCCTCGCGCTGGAGAACGACGAGGAGGTGACCGTCGTCGGCACCGAGGACATGCCGGTGATGCAGGGCGACAACCTGCTGATCGTGCGCCGCCTCAAGCTCTCCGAGGGCCGGATCTCCTGCGTGCAGTTCGACCGCAGCGACAACGTCCTGGTGACCATCGCCGCCTGGGACCGCCCCATCACCGACGACCTGTACGCCCTGCTGAAACCGCTCCCGGCGGAGCTGTTCCAGCAGGGCTGAGGCACGGCTACGACGCGGACGAGGTCAGCTTCACGTCCGCGGCCCGCACGAAGGCCACCCGGTGGCCGTACTGGATCTCGTAGTACTGGTCCTCGCCGGTCACCACCTGGTGCGAGCCGGTGTCGAAGGTGACCGCGTAGTAGTACTCGCCCGGCACCTTGTCACCGACCACGTACTTCTGGCCCTTCGGCAGGGTGTACGGGAGCGGTGACACCGTCTGGGCCGGGACGCCCGCCGGGTAGGCCGACGCCTCCGGGTAGGCGCGGCCGTAGACCGGCACGCTGTCCCGGCCGTCCTTCGGCGTGATCACCTGGCCTGCCGCGGGCACCGCCGTGGGCCGGTCCTTCGGGTTGCGGAACCACGCCTTCTGCCCCAGGTACCAGATCGCCGTCCAGTCGCCCCACTGGTCGGCCACCGCGTACTGCTGGCCGGTGGACACCCGCGAGGAGGTGTCGTTCACGCCCGTGGTCGGGGCCGAGCCCTGGCCGACGTCCGTGATCAGCGCCGACTTCTCGTCGTGGTCGGAGTACAGGCGCACCGCGCCGGAACCGTGCGCCGCGCACGGCAGGCCCTTGGTGACACAGTCCGTGTACACCGGCTGGTTGGCGAGGTAGTCCGGCCGGATCGTCACCAGAGCGCCGCTCCTGCGGGCCGCCGCCGCGAAGGGCCGGTCCAGCAGCTCGAAGTAGTGCCGCCAGTCCCAGTAGGGTCCCGGGTCCGTGTGCATCCCGGAGACGCTCGCGGTGGTCGGCCCGGGCACGTTGTCGTGGCCCAGGACGTGCTGCCGGTCCAGCGGGATGCCGTACCGCGCCGCCAGGTACTTCACCAGCCGCGCCGACGACCGGTACATCGCCTCCGTGTACCAGGAGTCCGGCTGGGCGAGGAAGCCCTCGTGCTCCAGGCCGATCGACTTGGCGTTGATGTACCAGTTGCCCGCGTGCCAGGCCACGTCCTTGGCCTTCACATGCTGGGCGACATGCCCGTCGGTGGAGCGCAGGGTGTAGTTCCAGGACACATAGGTGGGGTCCTGGACCATGTTCAGCACCCCCTCCCAGCCGCCCTCGGTGTCGTGCACCACGATGTACTTGATGCCGGGAGCGGCCGGCCGGTCGCCGAGGTCGTGGTTGCCGTAGTCGTTGTCGCCGAACTGCTCGTACGGCGCCGGGATCCACTCGCAGGACACCGTCGTCGGGCATTCGGTGCCGGCCGTGGAGGCCGTGCGCAGGCCGGTCTCCCGCAGCTGGGCGGTCCGCGGGGCCAGATCCGGGGCCGCGGCCAGGGCGAGGGGCCCACCGGTGTCCGTGAGGCGCTCCGCGCCGGTGCGGAGCACGCCGTAGACGTCGTCGGCGTAGGCGGCGGCCGTCGCGCTGTCGTCCGCTCCGGAGAAGCGCGCCACCGCGCCGTACCAGTCCGCCGGGTCGGCGCTCGGCGGCTCGCCCAGGCTTCGCTGCGCGGCGGCGAGGAGCGCGGCGCCGCCCGCGATGTTGGCCGCGGGGTCGGTGCGCAGCTCCTCGGCGCTCAGCCCGGTCAGCTCCGCCGCCCTCGGCAGGGTCCGCAGCCGGGCCGGGAGCTCCTCGGCGGCCGGGAGCCGCGTCGCGGGGACACGCGCCGGGCGGGCGGAGTCGCCGCGGGCGTCCTCCGCGCCCTCGCTGTGGTGCGGCGCCGCGGCGAGCGCGGTGCGGGCGTCGGTGAGGTGCATCGGCCCGTAGCCGCCGGTGACGCTGGGCGCTCCGCCGTGTGTGTCCCAGCGGGACTGCAGGTAGGAGACGCCCAGCAGCAGGCTCCGCGGTACGTGGTACTCGGCCGCCGCGGCGGCGAAGGCCCGCCGGAGGCTGGTCGCCTCCGAGGTGCGGGACGTCGACGGGTCCGTGGCCTCGGCCGGGGAGGCCGCGCCGAGGAGCGGGAGCAGCAGAGCCGCCGACGCCATGGCGCCGGCGGCTCTTCGGGTGTGTCTGCCAGGTACGGGGTGGGTGACGGGTTTTCGCAAGACGGCCTCCTGGGACGAGCGGGCGGGGAGTGCGGGGCCGGACATGAGCCATCGGTCACCGGCTTGCCGACAACCCGTCAATCATGCCCGCACACCGGGGTTTCCCTCGTCAAGACACCGCTGACGCACCCCGGGGGCCCACGGCGCGCCGCCGTTCAGGCGGCACCGCGGCCCCCCGTCCCCCTCAGCGGGTGCCGACCGCCGCGCGTACGGCCCGGCGGGCCAACTGGCAGTCGTCGTGCAGCCGTCGCAGCAGCAGGCGCTGTTCCTCGCCGGACGGCCCGCCACCCGGATGGGCCCCGGGAGCCGTCGGGGTGACCTCGTGCATCGAACGCTGCACGGCCGTCTCGTAGGTACGGATCTCGCGGGTCAGGACCAGCATCAGGTTCACCAGGAAGGCGTCACGTGAGGCGGGACCCGCCGACTGGGCGATCTGGCTGATCTGACGGCGCGCCACCGGCGCGTCGCCCAGCGCCGACCACAGGGTCGCCAGGTCGTAGCCCGGCAGATACCAGCCCGCGTGCTCCCAGTCCACCAGCACTGGACCGGCCGGTGAGAGAAGGATGTTCGACAGGAGGGCGTCGCCGTGACAGAACTGGCCCATGCCCTGCCGGCCCGCGGAGGCCGCGATGCCGTGCAGCAGCTTCTGGAGGTCGCCCAGGTCCCGGTCGGTGAGCAGACCCAGCTCGTGGTAGCGGGAGATGCGGGCGGCGTAGTCCAGCGGGGCGTCGAACGTCCCCGCCGGTGGCCGCCAGGCGTTGAGCCGGCAGACCGCGCCGAGTGCCGCCCGCACGTCCGCCCGCGGCGGGGCTTCGGTGGGGTGCCGCTGCAGTGCCGCCACCCTGCCCGGCATCCGCTCGATCACCAGTGTGCAGTTGTCCGGGTCCGCCGCGATCAGTCGCGGCGCCCGCACCGGAGGGCGGTGCCGGACGAACGTGCGGTACGCGGCTATTTCGTGCCGGATCTGCTCGGCCCAGACGGGGGAGTGGTCGAGTAAGCACTTGGCGACCGCCGTGCTGCGGCCGGTGGTGCCGACCAGCAGGACCGAGCGTCCGCTGCGGCGCAGCACCTGGACCGGGGTGAACTCCGGGCAGATCCGGTGCACGGACGCGATCGCCGTGCGCAGCTGGGCGCCCTGCGGGCCGGACAGGTCGAGTCTCCCGCTGAGCGGCTGTGCGCCGAGCCCCGCGGGACGCCGGACCGGACCGGCGCCGAGCGCGGGACCCGCCGACCGCGCTGCGGGATCGAGGTAGGGGCCGCCGCCGCCCGGGCGGGTGTGCAGCGACCGGGGCGGGGCGGACACGGAGGACGATGCTGCGTACATGGGAGAAACAGATCCCTTCGTGTGCCGGACGTCAGAACGCTGCCCCGACCGGTCCTTTCGGGTGCACCCTGGGGAATGTCCCTCGGCGACCGGGTCGGGGTGGCGCTTTCCTACCTGACACCCGTCGCCCAGTGGCACACCATCTGGCGCACCCTGGCGAACCCTGGCGAATAGTCGCCCGGCAACTTTCACCGGGCTACTGTCAACTCAGCCGAGAACCTGGGGGCTTGACGTGAGCGGACAACCCAACACCCGCCTCTCGGACCTGTTCGGCCTGGCCGGCTGGTCCAAGGGGGAACTCGCGAGGCTGGTCAACCGGCAGGCGGCGGCCATGGGCCACCCCCAGCTGTCGACCGACACCTCCCGGGTGCGGCGGTGGATCGACATGGGAGAGATCCCGCGCGATCCGGTACCGCGGGTGCTGGCGGCCCTGTTCACCGAGCGTCTCGGCCGTGTCGTGACCATCGAGGACCTCGGTCTGGTCCGGCACGGGCGTACAGGGAAACGGCCCGGCGGCGGGAGTGTGGAACATCCCGACGATGTGCCGTGGGCGCCCGAACGGACTGCTGCGGTCCTCACCGAATTCACGGGAATGGACCTCATGCTCAACCGACGCGGCTTGGTGGGCGCGGGTGCCGCGCTCGCCGCGGGATCAGCTCTCAGCAGTGCCATGTACGAGTGGCTGCACACCGACCCCACCCTCTCCTCCGACGCTCCTGTCATCGACCATCCCCTCCTCCACCACGCCGACCCCGCCGGGTTCGACCGCTACGAGGCCGCGCCCATCGGAACGGAGGAGGTGGACGAACTCGAGCGCTCGGTGGAGGTGTTCCGGGCCTGGGACGCGGCCCGCGGAGGCGGGCTGCAGCGCAAGGCCGTCGTGGGCCAGCTCAACGAGGTGGGCGGCATCCTCGCCTACCGCCACCCCGCCCATCTCCAGCGGCGCCTGTGGGGCGTCGCTGCCAACCTCGCCGTCCTCGCGGGCTGGATGTCGCACGACGTCGGCCTGGAGCCCACGGCGCAGAAGTACTTCGTCATCGCCGCCCATGCCGCCCGGGAGGGCGGTGACCGGCCGCGGGCCGGCGAGGCGCTCTCGCGGGCGGCCCGTCAGATGGTCCACCTCGGGCGGCCGGACGAGGCCCTCGACCTGATGAAACTCGCCCAGTCCGGTTCCGGCGACAACGTGACCGCGCGCACCCGGGCGATGTTCCACACCATCGAGGCCTGGGCACAGGCGTCGATGGGAAAAGGCCAGGCCATGCGCCGTACCCTCGGCCGGGCGGAGGACCTCTTCGTCTCCGACAAGGGCGACGTCACCCCGCCGTCCTGGATGCAGACCTTCAAGGACGAGGATCTGTACGGCATGCAGGCGCTGGCCTACCGCACGCTGGCCGAGTTCGAGCCGCAGGCGGCGGTGCACGCCCAGTACTACGCGGAGAAGGCGCTGGCGCTGCGCGTCGACGGGCGGGAGCGGTCGAAGATCTTCGACCATCTGTCCATGGCGTCCGCCTGTTTCATCGCCGACGACCCCGAGCAGGCGGACCGGTTCGCGCGGCTGGCCCTGATGTCGATGGGGTCGAACTCCTCCCGGCGCACCTGGGACCGGCTGAGCCAGATGTACCGGCTCACCGCGGAGTACGCCAACTACCCGAAGATCAGCGAGCTGCGGGAGGAGATCAGGCTCGCGCTGCCCAAGCAGAAGGGCGGCAGGGGGAGCAAGGGGGGCGGCGGCGCTCAGGCGTGAGCCGTTCGCCGTCGGCCGGTCGGCTCACCGGGTGACCCGGGCGACGAGCACGCAGGCGTCGTCGGCGCGTTCGCTCTCGCCGCACTCCTCCACGACCATCCGCACACACTCCTGTGCGGTGCGCGCCCGGTCCAGACGGGGGGCCAGGCCGAGGAGGCGGTCGGCGGGCGCCAGTCCGTCGGTGTGCAGCAGGAGCAGGTCGCCCTCCTCGAGGGTCTCCTCGGCCTGCCCGTACCCGGCGCGTGCGGTCGCTCCGAGGAGCACGCCCTCCGGTGCGTCCAGCCGGCGTCCCGTCCCGTCGCGGAACAGCAGCGGGACGGGGTGTCCGGCCTGCGCCCACATCAGGGTGCGGGTCTCCGGCCGGTAGCGGCAGCACACCGCGCTGCCCAGGGCCGGTTGGACCGTGGCGTCCAGTAACTGGTTGAGCCAGGACATCAGTTGGGCCGGCCGGGTGCCCGCCATGGCCATGCCGCGCAGGGCGCCCAGCAGCATCGACGTGGTCGAGGTGACGGTCGGACCGTGGCCCGTGAGGTCACCGACGCTCAGCAGCGTCTGTCCGTCGGGGAGTTCGAGCGCGTCGTACCAGTCGCCGCCGATCCGCGAGGGCGTGGCGGCGGGCAGGTAGTGGGCGGCGAGGTCCAGGGAGCGGGGGCCGTGGTGCGGCCGGTGCGGGGAGCCGCGCCACGGCGGCAGCACGGCCTCCTGGAACTCCACCGCGAGCCGGTGCTCGGTCTGGGCCCGCAGCCGCTGCCCCTGCAGCGAGTCACGGCTCTCGCGCACCGTCCGCTGGCTGCGGCGCAGTGCGCTGACGTCCCGCAGCACGGCCCACATCGAGGTGGTGCCGCCCTCGGAGTCGAGCACGGGCTCGCCCATCATGTGCACGGTGCGCTGCTCGCCGTCCGGGCGTACGACGCGGAACTCGCCGTCGATGGGCCGGGCGTCGATCAGACAGTCCGTGACCATCGCCGTCAGCTTCGGCCGGTCCTCGTCGAGGACGAGCGCGGGCAGTTCGTCGAGGGTGAGCGCGGGGGCGGCGGGGTCGCGGCCGAGGATCCCGTAGAGCTCCTCGGACCAGACGGCCTCGTCCGTCAGCAGGTTCCACTCCGCGCTGCCGACCCGGCTCAGCAGCGACTCGCGCCGGGAAGCGGCCGGTGCGCCGGGCGCGCGCCCGGCGGCCGGCACGGGCGGCGGGCCGTCCCGCAACTGGGCCAAGTGGGCGTCGAGGTCGTCGAGTTGGTGCAGCGCCAGATCGCAAAGAGCGCGCTGCCAGCGTCCCTGCGGGTCCGCCGCGTCGCTCCGGGTGCCCTGGCGTACGGCGTCCATGTCGCCCTTGAGCCGCCGTGTCTGCGTGATCAGCGCGTCGACCGAGCCGCGCCCCGGCGGCCGGGCGGCTGGGTGATCCGCGGAGACATGGGGCGACATGACGCACTCCGATGCGGGACGGTACGGCGAAAGCTGACACAAGGGCCGTTACGACTGTTGCACAGCCCGCGACGGCGTGTAAGGGCTTTGGCAACACACGATTCGGTGGTGCTTCTGGCATATGCCAGTGTCTTCACGGAGGGGTGCCGGGAGGTGGTCGGAGGGTGCCTGTCAGGGGCCAAGTCGTAGGTGACGTACGTGACTTGAGGGACGCCTGAGGGGGTCGAGGTGACTATCGGTCGCCTGTTCGGCGGGCTGATGTTCCAGGCGACGGCCGCTGTGATGCAGGTCACATGAATTGGACACCGCTTTCGCGTAATGCAAACGGCGCCATCGAGGTCGTACATGCATGGACATCACGCTGGAACAACCCGTCCGCGCCCGGTTGATCACCGCGGAGGACCAGGAGCTGCCCGTGCCCGCCACGCTCCGCTACGACTCCGCGGAGCCGTTCGCCGTGCACGTCGACTTCCCGCCGGAGGTCTCCCTCGCGGGCGACGCCGTCACCTGGACCTTCGGGCGCGCGCTGCTGGAGCAGGGCGTGAGCGGTCCGGCCGGGAGCGGGGACGTGCACATCTGGCCCTGCGGGCCGGTCCGCACGGTGGTGGAGTTCCACTCTCCGCTCGGCCTGGCCCTGCTCCAGTTCGAGACGGGCGCCCTGCGCCGGTTCCTGCTGCGCAGTTACGCCGTGGTCGCGGCGGGCCGGGAGGATGTCGGCGCCGCCGTCGACCGAGGGCTGGAGGCCCTGCTCGGCAATGTGTGAGGTCCGTCGGGCGTCAGCGGCCGTCCGAGGTGTACAGGCCCGGGCGCGGGGCGAGTTCGACCGCGACGCGCGTGTCGCTCTCCAGGGCCCGGATCCCCGCCTCGGCGACGACGGAGGCCGCGTAGCCGTCCCACGCGGTCGGGCCGGTGACCCGGCCGCGCCGGGTGGCGTCGACCCAGGCCTGCACCTCGCGGTCGTAGGCGTCGGCGAACCGCACGAGGTAGTCCTGGGGCACGTCCGCGCCGGCGGTGCCGCCCGTGGTGACGAGCATCCCCTGCTCGTCGCCGATCCGCGCGCTGCCCGCCTCGCACACGGCCTCGCAGCGCACCTGGTACCCGAAGCCGCAGTTGACGAAGATCTCCACGTCGACCAAGGCGCCCCTGTCGGTCTCGAAGAGCACGAACTGCGGGTCGAGCAGGCCCTGCGGGGCGCCGGCGGAAGGGCGCGGGCGCCGCACGGTGACCGCGGTCAGCTCCTGGCCGAGCAGCCAGCGGGCCGCGTCGATCTCGTGGGACACCGAGCTGTCGATCAGCATCGCGCTGGTGAATCCGGGCGGCGAGGAGACGTTGCGGTGCACGCAGTGCAGCATCAGCGGCCGTCCGAGCCGCCCGCCGTCCAGCACGGCCTTGAGCCTGCGGTACCCGGCGTCGTAGCGCCGCATGAACCCGATCTGCGTCAGCCGCCGGCCCAGCCGGGCCTCCGCCTCCAGCACCCGCAGCGCTCCGGCCGAGTCCGGCACCATCGGCTTCTCGCACAGCACGGGGAGTCCGCGGGCGAAGGCCGCGAGCAGCGCCTCCTGGTGCGCGGGACCGGGGGAGGCGATCAGCACGGCCTCGACCCCGGGCGCGTCGAGCGCGGCCTCCACCTCCGTGTGGACCGTCGCCCCCTCGATCCCGGCCACGGCCTCCTTGGCGCGCGCGGCGTCGGGATCGGCCACGGCGGCGACCCGGGCCCCGCTCACCACGTGATCGAGACGGCGTATGTGGTCGGCCCCCATGTGTCCGGCACCCAGCACGGCCACGCCCAACAGGTCACTCACGCGTACTCACCCTCCCGGCGGACGATCACGCCGTAGCGTACGCCGCCGGTGAGGGCCGCCGCAGAGGCCCCCGCGCGGCGCCACCGACCGGCACGAACGGCCGCGACCCCGGCCGGCGTCATCGGCGGGGGTCGCGGCCGAGCGGGGTCAGTAGCGCAGCACGCCCGCCATCCCGTCCGCGTCGCCCAGCGCGCCGTCGGGCACGAAGCGCACCTCGGCGCCCGTCTCCAGGCACTGCTCGACGATCTCGTCCACGATGTCCTCGCGGGCGTCCAGGTCGCCGCTCACGGCGGGGACGAGATGGTCGCCGCCGTCGCTGACCGTGACCCGGTAGTTCTCCTCGACGGCCAGCAGCCGGATCCGGCCCTCGCGCGCGCTCTGCCAGAGCTCGTCGACGCCGGCCGCGAACGTCTTGTGCCCGCGGGCCGAGTCGAGTTCGCGGGCGACGGCGGCGGTGTCGCGGCGGGCCTCCGCGTCGTGCAGCGGGCGCACCGCCTGCCACACGGCGTCGGGTGTGCCGTGGGAGAGTCCGCCGTGGGCGATGTGCACCGCGTCCCGGGTGGCTCCGCCCAGCTCGTCGAGGAGCGACAGCGCCGCCTGTTCGCCGGTGACGTACAGCGGGCGCGGGTGCTCGCGCAGCAGCTTGCCCAGGGCGGTGTCGGCGTCGCGCAGGAAGTGCCGGGTGTCCTCGTCGCGGAAGGTGCTGGGCAGGTCGCCGATCCGCTCCATGCGTTCGGCGTCGAAGTTCGGCTGGCTCCTGACCAGAGGGAAACCGCCGCTGTGTTCCTCGGTGACCCGGTCGGCCCCGCCGTTCCACAACGTGACGCGGTCGGCGGAGACCGACAGGACCCAGAACGGGCGCTCGGCGGCCTGGGCCGAGACGAGGTTGCGGGTCAGGAAGGTGTCGGAGAGCACGACCCGTTCGGGGACGGCGCGGGCCAGGGACCACACCTGGTGCTCGCCCGGTGCGGCGTAGATGACCAGGCCGTCCTCGGCGTGCGCCAGGTCGACCTCGGCCAGGGCCCGGTCGAGCTGGTCGGCGACGTCGGCGCGCCGTTCGCGGCTGACCGCCGGATCGGACTCCAGCTGCTTCTTCGCCTCGGCCACGACATTGCGCAGCCGGACCCGGTCCTGGGCGTTCTCGGGTTCCCGCCGGTGTGTCGGCGTCAGCACGGACACCGCGGGATAGGGGCGCGGGCGGCGCAGTTCGGAGAGGGTCGCTGGGCTCAGTGCGTGCTCCATATCAGCACGATAGGTCCCAATCGCCGTTCAGGCATTTGGGGCAATAGGTGGACAAGTTCGAGCAGGTGTGGTGCCGGGGTCACGGCGGTGGGCGGCGGGTGATATCCGGCCGTCGGCGCACCGCTTCCCTCCCTCCGCCGAAGGCGCCGTCGAGCGGCCGGAACCGGAGTCGCCCGCACCGTGCCCCGCGGTCCGCTCGCCCGCGATCCCGCGGCGAGGTGCGCGATCTCGCAGGCGCCCGACGGTGACGGCGACCCCCTGCGCCGGTTACCGTACGCGTCAGTAACCGGGATCGCACCGCAGGAGGCACCCATGCCGCAGCTCGAAGTCGACGGCGCAGCACTGACGTACGACGACGAGGGCCCGCGCGACGGCGACGGGGTGCCCCTGGTGTTCGTGCACGGCTGGACCGCGAACCGGCACCGCTGGGACCACCAGGTGGCGCACTTCGCCGAGCGGCGCCGGGTGATCCGGTTGGACCTGCGCGGGCACGGCGAGAGCAGCGGCGCGGGCGTGAGGACGGTCGCGGAGCTGGCGAAGGACCTCCTGGCCCTCCTCGACCACCTGGAGATCGAACGGTTCGTGCTGGTCGGCCACTCGATGGGCGGGATGATCTCGCAGACCGTGGCCCTCACCCACCCCGCACGGGTCGAGCGCATGGTGCTGGTCAACTCCATCGGCCGGATGACCTACAGCCGGGGCCGGGGCCTGCTGATGGGCATCTCCACCCTCGTCCCCTTCAAGCTGTTCGTCGCCGCCAACATCCAGCGGGCCTTCGCCCCCGGCTACCCCCGCGACGAGATCCGCGCGTACGTCAAGTCCTCCGCCGACACCCCGCGCGAGGTCGTGATGACGCTGTACGGCGCCATGCGCGCCTTCGACGTGCTGGACCGGGTCGGGGAGATCCAGGCCCCGACCCTGATGATCCACGGCTACCACGACATCCAGCTCCCGGTGGGTCAGATGCTGCGCATGGCCAAGGCCTATCCGGACGCCACGGTCCGCATCATCGACGCGGGTTACGAACTTTCCGTCGAGAAGCCGGCCGAACTGACGGCGGCCATCGACGCCTTCGTCACCGTCAAGTCCTCGTAGGCCCGGTAGCCCCGGTAGCCGCTGGTAGCGGAGCCGGCGGCCGGGGGCACGCTAGCCGAAGGCGTCCGGGTCCGCGGCCTTCCAGTCCGCCTCCCAGGACTCCGGTGGTCCGGCGAGGAGTTCGCCCGGCGCCAGCCACTCGTACAGCTCCGCGTACGAGCGGACCGCACCGGGCCCGGTGCGGCGGACCAGGTGGCCGGGGGTGAGTCCGGCCGGCTCGCGGACGCCCATCGCGGCCATGATCCGGACGGCGTCCCGGACCGTCTCCCGCTGGTAGCGCCGGACCTGCCGGGCCTGATCGGCCACGTGCAGGGCGCGCGCCCGCAGCGGATCCTGGGTCGCGACGCCGGCCGGGCAGGTCCCGGTGTGGCACCGCAGCGCGCCGACGCAGCCGACGGCACGCATCATCGCCCGGGCCGCGTTGGTGTAGTCGGCGCCCTGCGCGAGCCGGGTGACGATGTCCGCGCCGGTGGCCACCCGGCCGCTCGCCCCGATCCGGACCCGGTCCCGCAGCCCTACGCCGACCAGGGCGTTGTGCACGGTGATCAGTCCCTGGGTGAGCGGCATCCCGAGGCGCCCGGCGAACCCGGCGGGCCCGGCGCCGGTGCCGCCCTCCGACCCGTCCACCACCACGAAGTCGGGCGTCAGGCCCTCCGCCACCATCGCCGCGCACACCGCGAGGAACTCCCGGCGCGAGCCCACGCACAGCTTGAAGCCGGTCGGCTTGCCGCCCGCCAGTTCGCGCAGCCGGGCCAGGAACAGCACCAGTTCACGCGGTGTCGAGAACATCCGGTGCAGGGGCGGCGACACCACCGTCTCGCCCACCGGGACCTTCCGCTCGCGCGCGATCTCGGCGCTGACCTTCACCGCGGGCAGCACCCCGCCCATGCCCGGCGCCGACCCCTGGGAGAGCTTCAGCGACACGCACTTGACCTCGGGCAGCGCGGCCTTGTCCGCGAACTCCCGCGCGTCGAAGCCGCCTTCGGCGTCGCGGCAGCCGAAGTATCCCGACCCGATCTCCCAGACCAGGTCGCCGCCACCGCGCAGATGATGCTCCGACAGTCCGCCCTCGCCGGTGTCCTGCGCGAAACGCCCCAGCGCCGCGCCCCTGTTGAGGGCGAGGACCGCGCGCGACGACAGCGCGCCGAAGCTCATCGCGGACACGTTCAGCAGCGCCATGTCGTAGGGCTGGGAACAGTCAGGGCCGCCCACCCGCACCACCGGCGGCTCCTCGGCCGGCTCGACCGGCCGCAGCGACGGCACCAGATACTCGCCCCCGTCCCGGTCCGCGCCGAACGGATCCCGCGCGTCCTCGCTCCGGGAAGGCGCGCGCACCCGCTCGGCCGGGTACCGGAGCCGTCCGACCAGCGGGTGGTTGCGCAGCACGGGGCGGCGGCGCTGGAGCAGGTCCCAGCCGCCCAGACAGGCCGCCGCCAGCAGCGGTCCGGCCGCGATCCACCACCGGGCGGACCGGGCGCACGCGGCCGCCGTCACCCCGGCCGCGAGGAGGCAGACGAGCAGCAGCGGCAGGAACCGGCGCACTCAGCCGTCGTCCTCGTCGGGCCCGCACGAGCTGCCGCTGGGCGGGAGGGAGCCGTACAGCAGGAAGTCGTCGACCTTGCGGTGCACGCACTTGGACGACCCGTATCCGGTGTGGCCGTCGCCCTTGTTGTCGAGCACCACGGCCGGGGAGCCGAGCCGCTCGGCGGTCTCCACGGTCCAGCGGTACGGCGTCGCGGGGTCGCCGCGCGTGCCGACCAGGAGCATCTGCGGAGTCTTGAGGTCCTTCACCTCGTCGCGGATGAAGTCGGTGCCCCTGGGGCGGCCGTAACACATCAGGACCTCGGTCAGGCGGTACCGGCCGAAGACCGGCGAGGCCTTGTCGTAGGCGGCGCGCAGCCGCTTGAGGTCCGCGGTGATCTGCGCGGCCGTGGGACGGTCGGGGTCGTCGGCGCAGTTGATCGCCATCAGCGCCGCGGGCAGGTTGTCGAGGGGGACGTCCTCCTCGTCGACGAGAGCCCCGGGGGAGGGCTCGCCACCGCCCGCGGACCGCAGCGGGAACGGCAGCGGGAGGGCGAAGCCGCCGGTCGCGAAGCTCAGGACCCCGCTGGCGTCCCCGTTCTCGATGAGCTGCGCCAGCGCCCGCTCCAGCAGCGGCCACAGCGCCTTGCTGTACAGCCCCTGGCCGAGCGCGCCGACGAGGTCCTGGCCGGAGAAGTCCTCGCCGAAGTCGGTCGGCACCGGGTCCTCGTCCAGCGAGCGCACGAGCCGGACGACCTCCTCGCGGGCCACGCGCGGATCCTGGCCGAACGGGCAGGCGATGTCCTTCGTGCACCAGCCGACGAAGTCGTCCAGCGCCACCTGCTGTCCCCGGGCGCCCGCGAGGCCCTGTTCGGTGAGCGGCTCGGTCAGGGTGTCGACGCCGTCGAGGACCAGCCGGCCCACCTTGTCGGGGAACCGGGCGGCGTACACCGCGCCGAGCCGGGTGCCGTACGAGAACCCCAGATAGTTGAGCTTCCGGTCACCGAGCGCCGCGCGCAGCACGTCCAGGTCCTGGGCCGCGTGGACGGTGCCTATGTGCGGCAGCACCGGCCCGGAGTTCTCGGCGCAGTCGGCCGCGGCCCGCTTCAGCCGGGTGAGGAGCCCCTGGGGATCGGCGAGCGCGGAGTCGTCGTCCAGGGAGGCCAGCCCGCTGTCCTCGCCTTCCCCGCAGCTGACGGGGGAGGATCGGCCGACCCCCCGGGGATCGAGGGTGACCACGTCGTAGCCGTCGGTGAGGCCCATGAACTCCTTCCCTCCGTAGCCGAGTTCAGGGACACCGGGACCACCGGGACCGCCGAAGTTGAGCACCACCGACCCGCGCTTGTCGCCGGTGGCCCGGTAGCGGGCGAGCGCGAGGTCGAGCGTGCCGGACCCTGGGCGGTCGTAGTCGAGGGGGACGGTCAGGTCGGCGCACTGGAGGTCCTCGGGCATGCCGTCGCCCTCGCACGCCGACCACGAGACCTTCTGGCCGTAGAACCGGGACAGGTCGGAGCGTTCGTCCCCGCCGGGGTCGCGGTCCGCGGTCGCCGTCGGCAGGCCCGCGCCCACCAGGGCCAGCGCGGCGGTGGCGGCGAGAGCGCAGCGCCGCAGGGCGGGCCGCGTCGGCAGCTTGGCCAGCATCTGTGCCTCCAGGGACGCCCGCAGCGGTCCGGGAACGGCGCCCTCGCTCACGATAAGCGGCCCGCCGACGACCCGCCTCCGGGCGGACGGGAGCCCTCCGCGCGCCCGTTCGCGGGTCGTGCCGCGCGCGCCAGGTGAGGACCGGGCGCGGGGGCTGACACCCGTTCGACGAGGGGGCCGAAGGGGGAGGGCAGGGGGGACCTCGATGGGGTGAAAGCGTGTTCAGGCATAACCCGGATGACGCGCCGACGTTCTACCGGGTGCGGGCGAGTGCCCGCGATTCATGTCTGGAAGGCAGGGACCCATGAGACGGGCTACCCGAACCGGTGTGATGGCCGTCGCCGCAGTGTCCGGCGCGATGGCTGTGACACTGCCCGCACACGCCGACTCCGCGGCGGACGGATCCGCGGCCGGCTCGCCCGGACTGATCTCCGGCAACGGCGTCCAGCTGCCGGTGCACCTCCCCGTGAACCTGTGCGGGAACACGGTGAACGTGGTGGGCGTGCTGAACCCCGCCGCGGGCAACACCTGCGCCGGCAAGGGCGCGGCGGCCGCTCCGGGAGCACACGGCCCGTCCTCCGGCGGCGCCGCGTCCGGGACGCACGGCGCGGCGTCCTCCGGTGGCGGCGCCACCGCGCACGGCGCCGCGCAGGGCTCCCCGGGCGTCGTCTCCGGCAACGGCGTCCAGCTGCCGGTCCAGCTCCCGGTGAACGTCAGCGGCAACAGCGTGAACGTCGTCGGCATCGCGAACCCCGCGTTCGGAAACGAGTCCGTCAACGAGTCCGGCGAGGAGCCCCCGGCGCCCGTCGAGCCCGCGCCGCAGCCGCCGACCCGGCACGAACCGCCCTCGCAGGCGCAGCAGCCGGGCCCGCGGGCCGTTCCGCAGGCGCCGGCCGTGGCACCCCGGCCCGCGGTGCCGGAGGCCGTGGCCTCGCTCGCCCGCACGGGAGCCGACGCGACCCTGCCCGCGCTCGCCGGGAGTGCGGCGTTGCTCCTCGGCGGTCTTGCCCTCCAGCGGCGGTTCCGTCCGCACGCGGAGCGCTGAGCCGCCCTCCTCCCCGTAGCGGGAGGTGATGCAGGCCCCCTCGGTCGTATCGGGCGGGGGCAGGGGGCCTGCGACGGTCCGGCGCCGCCGCGCGCGGGCGGGGTGGATCCGCCTCGGCCGCCCCGGCACCGCCGGTGCAGCGCGTGAACCTCACCGGCCGGCCCGGTGACCGGCCCTGCGATCGCCGTTCCGGGGGCCGTCTCCCGCAGCGGCCGGACCGCACCTGCGGGGCCCGTACCCCCGCCTCACCCGGGCGGGCGGCGAGTCGCCCGGACGAGGCGATCGGCGGCGCCGACGCCGGACAGGGTGCCGCCCGACGTGCGCCGCTCGCCCCGGGACCGGCTCCGCTTGACCGGAAAGGCGTACCGGCGGCCCAGCGCCACCGCGGTGAGGGCCGGCGCGACCAGCGGCAGCGCGATCCACGGCAGGGCTCCCGCGCCCAGCGCCTCCAGGACCACACCTCCGGTCAGCGAACCGCCCGCGATGCCCGCGTTGTACACCGTGGTCTGGAGTGAGGTCGCCACGTCCGAGGCGGCGGGCCCCGAGGCGTTCACCAGTGCCGTCTGGATGAGGGTCGGAGCCCCGCCGAAGGCCGCTCCCCACACGGCGACGCAGACCAGCAGCACGGCGGGCGCGTCCGCGTACCGGCCGAGGACCGCCAGGACCGCGGCGCACAGGGCGAGCGCGCCGAGCAGGGTGGCCCGCGGGCACCGGTCCACCAGCAGGCCCGTCCCCCAGATCCCGGCGACCGTGGACGCCCCGAACACCAGCAGCACCACATCCGTGCGTCCGAAGCCCGCGTGCTCGGCGAAGGGCGCGATGTACGTGTACAGCACCTGGTGGCCCAGCAGCAGGAACAGGGTGACGGAGAGGATCACCGGGAGCCCCGGCAGCAGGGCGACCCGCCGGAGCGGCACGCGCTCGCCCCGCGCCTCGCCCGGGAAGTCCGGGACCTGCCCGAGCACCCAGCAGACCAGCAGCACCGCCAGCGCGGACAGCAGCCCGAACGCCGTGCGCCAGCCCACCGCCCCGGCCAGCGCCGTCCCGGCGGGCACCCCCAGCGACAGAGCGAGCGTGATGCCGGCGAGCACGACCGCGATCGCCCGGCCGCGGCGCTCGGCCGGCGCCATCCGGGCCGCGTACCCGGCGAGCATCGCCCACAGCGTGCCGCCCATGACACCGGCCACCAGGCGGGCGGCGAAGGTGAGCCCGTACGACGACGACAGCGCGACCACCGCGTTGCTCAGCGCGAAGCCCAGCAGGGCCCCGACGAGGACCGGGCGGCGCGGCAGTCCGCGCAGCAGCGCGGTCACCGGGATCGCCGCCACGAACGACGCCACCGCGTATCCGGTGACCAGGAAACCCACCCGGGCCTCGGGCACGCCGAGGGCAGGCGCCATGCGCGGCAGCAGCCCGGCGGGCAGCAACTCGGTCACCACGGCGGTGAAGGCGGCCGTGGACAGGGCGAGCAGCCCCGGCCAGGGCAGGGACGCGGGCAGGGCGGCGCCCTTGACCATGGAGGTGGTGGACATGCGACCATGGTCGAACATTCACATCAGTGTGAAGGCAAGCGTGGCCTCGGAGCCGCTCGCGGAGCGACGGCGGGGAGCTGCGGGGAGCGCCCCCCGGGGACCGACGAGCGGAGCGCGGCATGAAGATCGGTGAACTCTCCGGCCGCACCGGCGTCCCCACCCGGCTGCTCCGCTACTACGAGGAGCAGGACCTGCTGCACCCCGACCGCGGCGAGAACGGCTACCGCTCCTACGGGGAGGCGGCCGTCCGGGACGTGCAGCAGATCCGCGGGCTGCTCGACTCCGGCCTCACCACCGAGATGATCCGCGCGATCCTGCCGTACCTGTCGGGCCCCGACGAGATCGTCCTGCCCGCCGAGCACCTCACCCCGGAGACCGCCTCCCTCCTGGAGGGGCACATCGACCGCATCCAGGCCCGGATCGACTGTCTCGCCCGCAACCGCGACCGGCTGAGCGCGTATCTGGCGGCCGTGCGGCCGGACCGCGCGGCGCCCCCTTCCTCCCCGCGCCGTTAATCCCGTTGTCGCGGCCGGGCCTGGGTGCTGGAGTGGGCGCATGGATCATGCCGCGGTACTCGCCCTGTACGACCGGGACATGCGCGAAGGCGCGCGCCCCGAGGCCTCCGACGCGCGCGTCGAACGCGCCGGAGGCGTGGTGCGCCATGTCGGCGGCGAGGGCGGCTGGAGCGGGGTCCTCTGGTCGGACCTGGACTCCGCCGACGCCGACGAGGTGATCGCGGAGCAGGTCGCCCACTTCACCGGGCTCGGTCACGAGTTCGAGTGGAAGCTGTACCGGCACGACCGCCCGGCCGACCTCGGCCGACGGCTCACGGCGGCCGGTTTCACCGCGGATCCGGAGGAGACCCTGATGATCGGCGAGACCGGCGACCAGCTGGTCGACGCCGGTCCGCCCGAGGGCGTCCGCATCGTCCCCGTCACGGACCGGGCGGGCATCGAGCTCATGGTCGAGGCGAACGAGCGGGCGTTCGGTCACGACGGCTCCTGGCTGCGGGACCTCCTGCGTGCCCGTCTCGCCGCCGACCCGGACGCGATCGTGGCCCTGCTGGCGATGGCCGGGGACGTGCCGGTGAGCTCGGCGCGGATGGAACTCATCCCGGGAAAGAGCTTCGCGGGCCTGTGGGGCGGCGGCACCGTCGAGGGCTGGCGCGGCCGGGGCGTCTACCGTGCCCTGGTCGCCCACCGCGCCCGCATCGCCGCCGAGCGCGGCTACCCCTATCTCCAGGTCGACGCCTCCGACCAGAGCCGCCCCATCCTCGAACGCCTGGGCTTCGCGCCGCTGAGCACGACGACGCCGTATGTCTACACCCGTTAGGGCGGGAGGCCGCCGCCCCGCGGCGACCGGACCGGCCCCGCCGGACGAGCGGCCCGTCCGGTCGGCGCCCGCGGTGTCCGTCCGGATCGGCCCCGCCGTACGGCCCGCCGATCCGGTCGGCCCTCGGCGGCCCGTCGCCGCCCGGCCCCGCCGAACCGGGACCCGCCCCGGCCGTCGTCCGGGGAGTGACAGGGGCGCTAGGGCTGCGGGGTGCTCCTCGCCGCGGTGGCGGTGCACATCAGCCCCAGGATCAGGGCCAGGGCGCCGATGATGATGTTGTTCACCGCGACACCGGCGTCCGGGCTGTCGCCGACGATCCACGGCGCGACGATCATCCAGACGCCCAGCGCGCACATCGCCCAGCTCAGGCCGTACATCCGGGCGGGAGCCGCGGTGAAGCCGAGGGCGAGCAGGCCGATCGCTATCCCGACGATCAGGTTGTGGGTCATGAGCGCGGGCTGGCTGGCGGTGTAGTGGAGGATCCACGGGGACACGGCGCAGTACAGACCCAGCAGGAACACCGGTCCGTCCACGAGCGCCACGTCATGACCACCGAGCATGCGGGCGTACCGCGCCTGCATCTCGGGAACATCGGGGTGCGTCGACATGTCACCTCTGGTGGGCGAGACGTTGGCCATGATTCGTCTCCTTCGACTCTCGGGCCCGACCGCTGAGGAGCGGGTGCGGTAAGTGCCGCGCGTGTCCATTCTGCTCTTATTCAGTCTTTATGTGTAGAGGTCGCACGCACTGTTCGGATCTCATGCCTTTCGTCCCCCTCGGCGGAGAATCCCGCCGCCCGCGCCAATCCGCACCGGCCACGGCCTCGGATTAACCGCGTCGGCCCCGGAGCGGGGCCGGGGGGAGGAGCGGACGATGGTGCGGACGACAGCGGCGACCGGCGGCGAGCCGCGCGGGGGACCCGGAGCCGGGTCCGACGGGCGGCGCCGGACGGCGGTGGTGGGCAGCGGGG
The DNA here is from genome assembly GCF_031456635.1 of Streptomyces sp. 3330. NCBI lineage: Bacteria > Bacillati > Actinomycetota > Actinomycetes > Kitasatosporales > Streptomycetaceae > Streptomyces > Streptomyces sp. 3330. The sequence continues at coordinate 135,438 of NZ_JAVDVA010000019.1, read as the reverse complement.
TGGCCGGGCTGACCGCCGCACACGTGCTGCGCCGCGCGGACCGCCGGGTCACGCTCTACGAGGCCGACGAGCGCCTCGGCGGACACGCCCACACCCACGACCTCACCGGACCCGACGGCCGGGTCCACCGCGTCGACTCCGGCTTCATCGTGCACAACCGCCGTACCTACCCCCACCTGCTGCGGCTCTTCGACGATCTCGGCGTCTCCACCCAGGAGTCGGAGATGAGCATGTCCGTACGGTGCGACGGCTGCGGCCTCGAGTACAGCGGCGCGCGCGGCCCCGCCGGTCTGCTGGCCCGGCCGCGCAACGCCGTGCTCCTTCCCTACCTGCGCATGCTCGCCGAGGTCCCCGCCTTCCACCGCGCGGCCCGCCGTCTGCTGGCCGACGGAGCCGAGGACGCCTTCACCCTGGGGGACTTCCTCGACCGCGAGGGCTTCTCCGCCTATTTCCGCGCGCATTTCATGACGCCGGTCGTCGCCGCCGTCTGGTCCTGCGACACCGCCACCGCCCAGCGCTACCCGGCCGCCTATCTGTTCCGGTTCCTGGAGCACCACGGGATGCTCTCGATCGGGGGCTCCCCGGTCTGGCGCACGGTGACCGGCGGCTCGCGCGCCTACGTCGACCGGGTCGCCGAGCGCCTGGACGCCGTGCGCACCGGGAGCCCCGTACGGACCGTGCGGCGCACCCCGGACGGCGCCGAGATCACCACCGAGGACGGTGTGACCGAGGCCTACGACGCCGTGGTGATCGCCGTCCACCCCGACCAGGCGCTGCGGATGCTCGCCGACGCCACCCCGCGGGAGAAGGAGGTGCTCGGGGCGTTCCGGTACGCGCGCAACGTCACGCTCCTGCACACCGACGCAGGGGTGCTTCCCCGCGCCCGTGGCGCCCGGGCGTCCTGGAACTACCTGATGCCGTCCTGCGGGTCGGGCGCCGACCACGTCCGGGTCAGCTACGACATGAACCGGCTCCAGCGACTGGACGCGGCCGAGCCGTACGTGGTCACCCTCGGCGGCGAGGACCGCGTCGACCCCGGCCGGATCCTCGCCCGCATGGTCTACGAACACCCCGTCTACACACCGGAGTCGGTCGCCGCCCAGCGGGACCTGCCCGGACTGAACACCACCGTCACCGCGTTCGCCGGCGCCTACCACGGCTGGGGGTTCCACGAGGACGGCTGCCGGTCCGGCGTGGCTGCGGCGGCCGCGCTGGGGGTGCGATGGTGAGCCCCCGGAGTGCCCGGGGGAGTGCCGGGGCCGGGCGGGCCGAGCCCGCGGCGCGGGCCGAGCCGATGTCCCCGACGCCCGCCCTGTACGTCTGCACGGTCACCCACGTGCGCACCTCGCCCCTGCGGTACGTGCTGCGCCACCGCACCCATCTGTGGCTGGTCGACGTCGACCGGCCGCCCCGATTCCCGCGTCCCCTGCGGGCGTTGGCCCGCTTCGACGGGCGCGACCACTTCACCGGCGACGAGCCCGCCGTCCGGGCGGGCCTCGACGCCTTCCTGTCGGCGCGCGGCGTGGACCTGGCGGGCGGCCGGGTGCTCATGCTCACCCAGGCCCGCATGTTCGGGCACGTCTTCAACCCGCTCACCCTCTACTGGTGCCACGGCCCCGACGGCGAGCCGCGCTGCGTGGTCGCCGAGGTCCACAACACCTACGGCGAACGCCACTGCTATCTGCTCGACCCCGATCCGAACGGCAGGGCGCGGACCGACAAGGAGTTCTACGTCTCGCCGTTCTTCCCCGTCGACGGCCACTACCGCATGAGGCTGCCCAGGCCGGACGAGCGGCTCGACCTCACCGTGCACCTCGACCGCGCGGGCGGGCGCCCGTTCACCGCAACCGTGCGGGGCACACGGCGGGAAGCGACGACCGGGATGCTGCTGCGCCTGGCGCTGCGCCGCCCCTGGTCCACCGTGGCCGTGTCCGCCGCCATCCGACTGCACGGCGTCCGCCTCTATCTGCGCGGCCTGCCCGTCCGACCCCGTCCCGACCACCGCACCGGAGAGAACCACCCATGACGTACGTCGAGCCCCGCCCCGCCACCGCGCGGCGGGGCGACCGTCACGCCGTCCCGCACGCGCACGCCGCGCGCCGGCCCGGCGTGGCAGCCCCGCCGACCGCCGCCGGCGTCCGGACCGCCGTGACCGCGGCCGTCGTCCGCCGGGCGCTGGACCGGCTGCCCCTGCTGGCCCGCTACGCGGACGGCACCTCCGCCGGCCGGGGCGGCCCGCTGCTGGAGATCAGGGATCCGCGCGCCTTCCACGCCCGGATCGGCGCCCAGGGCCTCATCGGTTTCGGCGAGTCCTACATGGCCGGCGAGTGGGACGCGCCCGACCTGGTCGCCCCGCTCACCGTGCTCGCCGCCCACGCGGCCGACCTGATCCCCGCCCCGCTCCAGCGTCTGCGCGGCTGGTGGGCGCAGCGGCAGCCGCACCACCGGCGCAACACCCCGGACAACGCCCGCGCCAACATCAGCAGCCACTACGACCTGTCCAACGACCTCTTCCGGCTCTTCCTGGACGACACGCTCACCTATTCCTCGGCGCTGTTCCGCGGCTTCCCGGCCCACTGGGACCTGCTCGCCGCCGCCCAGCACCGCAAGATCGACCGCCTGCTCGACCTCGCCCAAGTCCGGCACGGCACCCGGCTGCTGGAGATCGGCACCGGCTGGGGCGAACTGGCGCTCCGGGCCGCGGCGCGCGGCGCCCAGGTCACCTCGCTCACCCTCTCCGGCGAACAGCGCGACCTCGCCCTCGCCCGGGTCCGGGACGCCGGCCTCGCCGACAGGGTCGCGATCGAACTGTGCGACTACCGCGAGGCACGCGGCACCTTCGACGCGGTCGTCAGCGTCGAGATGATCGAAGCCGTCGGCGAGGAGTTCTGGCCGGTCTACTTCCGCACCCTCGACGACCGCCTCGCCCCCGGCGGCCGGGCCGCCCTCCAGGCCATCACCATGCCGCACGAGCGGATGCTGGCCAGCCGGGACACCCACACCTGGATCCAGAAGTACATCTTCCCCGGCGGCCTGCTGCCGTCCGTCGAGGCCGTCGAACAGACGGTGCGCGACCACACCCGGCTCACCGTCGCCCGCCGCGACGGCTTCGGCGCACACTACGCCGAGACGCTGCGGCTGTGGCGCGAGCGGTTCACCGAACGCGCCGACGAGGTCGCCGCCCTCGGCTTCGACGCCACGTTCCGCCGGATGTGGACCCTCTACCTCGCCTACTCCGAGGCCGGATTCCGCTCCGGCTACCTCGACGTCCAGCAGTACCTGTTCGCCAAGGAGGACCCGACCCGATGACCGACGCGCGCACCGCCCGCACCACCCGGCCCGGCACCGCCCACCGGCTCGCCGCTCTCGTCGAGGACGCGCTCGGCACGGCCCTGCCCGTCCGGCTGCGCGCCTGGGACGGCAGCGAGGCCGGCCCGGCCGAAGGCCCCGTCGTCGTCGTACGCTCCCGCCGAGCCCTGCGCCGCCTGCTCTGGGAACCCGGCGAACTCGGCCTGGCCCAGGCCTATGTGACCGGTGAGATCGACGTCGAGGGCGACCTCGGGCTCGCGCTGCGCGCCCTCTGGGCGGCCGGCCGGGAGAGGGGCCCGCACGCCCCGCGGCCCGGCCTCGCCGACCGCACCCGCGCCGCGGCCGAGGCGCTGCGGCTCGGAGCCGTCGGACCGCGCCCCGCCCCGCCCGCGGCCCAGGCCCGGTTGCGCGGCGGACTGCACAGCCGGGCCCGCGACCGGGCCGCGATCAGCCACCACTACGACCTGTCCAACGACTTCTACCGCCTGCTCCTCGGCGAGCCGATGGCCTACTCGTGCGGCTACTGGGCGGACGAGGAGCCCGACCGCACGCCCGCCGAGGCCCAGTACGCCAAGCTGGAGCTGGTCTGCCGCAAGCTCGCCGTCGTCCCCGGAGCGCGGCTGCTCGACATCGGGTGCGGCTGGGGCTCCCTCACGCTGTACGCCGCCGAGCGGCACAAGGCACAGGTCACCGCGGTGACGCTGGCGCACGAACAGGCCGCGTACGTACGGCGCGAGGTGCGCGAACGGGGCCTGGAGCACCGGGTCGAGGTGGTGTGCCAGGACTACCGGGACATCGACGGCGGCGCCTATGACGCCGTCGCCTCCATCGAGATGGGCGAACACGTCGGGGACGCCGAGTACCCGGCCTTCGCCGCCGCGCTGCGCCGGCTGGTCCGCCCGCGCGGCCGGGTGCTCGTGCAGCAGATGTCCCGCGGACGGAACGCGCCCGGCGGCGGACCCTTCATCGAGGCGTACATCGCCCCCGACATGCACATGCGGCCGCTCGGCGAGACCGTCACCCACCTGGAGGGCGCCGGTCTGGAGGTGCGGTCCGCCGAGTCGCTGCGCGAGCACTACGTGCGCACCGTCGCCGCCTGGCACCGCACCCTGGAGGACCGCTGGGCCGACGTGGTGCGGCTCGTCGGCGCGGAGACGGCCCGGGTGTGGCGGCTCTATCTGGTCGGCGGGGCGCTCGCCTTCGAGGAGGGCCGCATGGGCGTCGACCAGATCCTCTGCGTGCGGCCGACACCGCTCGGGGACAGTGGGCTGCCGGGCAGCCCGGAGGGCTGGTACGCGAGGCTGGATCGCTCGTGAGCGACTACCCCTGGGGGGCGTTCGCGGTCAATCTCGGCTGGGCCGCCGCGACGGTCCTCGTCGTCCTGCTCGCCACCTTCGCGCCGGCCGCGGCCAAGGGCCTGCACCGGCTCGTGGACGTCGCGTGGGGCGTCGCCTTCACCGCCGTCGCCCTCGTGACCTGCGTGCTCTCCGCAGGGGAGGGCGACGCGGGGCGCCGGGTCCTGGTCACCGTCCTGACGGCCGTGTGGGGACTGCGGCTGGCCGTGCACATCGCGCGCCGCGGCCGCGGCCACGGAGAGGATCCCCGTTACGATGCGATGCTGGCGAAGGCTCCCGGCAGCCGGAACCTGTACGCGCTGCGCATGGTGTACCTGCTTCAGGGCGCCCTGGTGTGGCTGGTGTCGCTGCCGGTCCAGGCCGCGCAGTACGTGTCGGCGCCGTTGACCGCGTTCGCCTGGGCCGGCGCCGCGCTGTGGGCGGTGGGGATGTTCTTCGAGGCGGTGGGCGACGCCCAGCTGGCCCGGTTCAAGGCGGATCCGGCCCACCGGGGCCGGGTCATGGACCGCGGCCTGTGGCGGTACACCCGGCACCCCAACTACTTCGGGGACTTCTGCGTCTGGTGGGGTCTCTTCCTCGTCGCCTGCGACTCCGCCGCCTCGGCTCTCGTCGGCGTCGTCTCCCCGCTCGTGATGAGTTTCCTGCTGATGAGGGGCAGCGGAAAGCCGCTCCTGGAACGGCACATGGCCGAGCGGCCCGGCTACGCAGCGTACGTGTCCCGCACGAGCGGCTTCTTCCCGTGGCCGCCCGGGCGCCGACCCGGACGGCCGTCCGGATGAGCGCCCGGGCCGGGTCCGCGTCAGGCGGGGAACGGCAGCAGCGCCACGGGCTGTGAGGTGGGCTCCTTCGACCCGCCCGTCGGCTCGAGCGTGATGCCGATCGCGGACGCGTCGTCGACCGTTCCCCTCAGGACCACCGCCTGACTCGTGCGCCGCGGGTCCATCAGCCCCGCGTCGCGCATGACGCCGTGCTCGTCGAACCACAGCTGGTAGACCTTGCCGCCGGGCGGTCGGGCCATCCCGGTCGCGAGGAACACGGCACGGTCGCGGCTCGCGGACACGACGACCGTCCCCTCGGCCCCGTCCGCCAGCCGGACCGTGCGCGAGCGGGCGTCGGGCGCCCCGAGCACCGCGGACAGCTCCGCGGACTCGCGCTGGGAGCGGCCGGCCTCGGTCCGGGCGTCCTCGGCGCGCTGGTACTGCCACACCGTCGTGCCGCCGAGCGCGGCCGTCGCCGCCAGGCACGCGGCAAGGGTCCAGCGGGACGCCCACCACGCCCTGCGCGCCCTGCGTCCGGAGCGGTCCGAGGGCGTCCGGTCCGGGGCGTCCTGCCGGACCTCGGCGATCCGGCGCAGCACCTGGTCCCGGCCCCCGGGCGCCGGCCGCAGCGACACCGCCAGGCCCAGCCGGGCGGCCGTCGCGGTGAACTCGGCGACTTCACGGGCACAGGCCTCGCAGTCCGCGAGATGGCGTTCGAAGGCGGCGCGCTCGTCGTCCTCCAGGGCGTGCAGTGCGTACGCCCCCGACAGCGTGTGCAGATCCGACGTGATCACGCGCTCACCCCCAGGCAGTCGCGCAGCCGGATCAGTCCGTCGCGCAGTCGGGTCTTCACTGTGCCGAGCGGCACCGCCAGGGACTCGGCGACCTGCCGGTAGGTCAGCCCCCGGTAGTAGGCGAGTTCGACGGCCTGCCGCTGGAGCTCGGTCAGTGTGCGCAGACAGCGCCTGACCTGCTCCCGTTCGAGCCGGGCCTCCACCTGTTCGGTGACCTCGTCGTACTCGGGCGCGTGGTCCAGCAGGGCGGCCCGGTGCTCGCGCGCCGCCGCGGCCTGCACCGAACGGACCCGGTCCACGGCCCGCTGGTGCGCCATGGTCAGGACCCAGTTGACGGCCGAGCCGCGCTCAGGGCGGTAGCGGGGGGCCGAGCGCCACACCTCCACCAGCACCTCCTGGGCCACCTCCTCCGACTGCGCCCGGTCCCGCAGCACCGCGCGCACCACCCCGAGCACCGGCCCGGCGACGATGTCGTAGAGCCCGGCGAAGGCCTCCTGGTCGCCCAGGGCCACCGCGCCCAGGAGTTCCTGCGGATCCGGCTGGGAGGCCGGGTTCCGGCCGATGTAGACGGCTTCTTTCACGGGGGATCCTTCGGGTGTGCGGCATGTCCGGACGTAATCCGGTGCACGAGGGGCGGGGGATTGGTCCGCGCCCGCCATTCCTCGAACGGATCGAATGCAGCGCTTGTGCGTCGAATTCGGATTCGACCGGGGAACGCGCGTGCGGAAGGCGTGCTCAGGCGTACGGCGCGGCCTCCAGGCGGCCGCGCAGCCGCAGCATGCCGCGCCGGGCGTGGCTCTTGACCGTGCCCAGCGGCCAGCCGGTGCGCTCGGCGATCTGCGTCTGTGTCAGGTCCTCGTAGAAGGTCAGCCGCAGCACCTGCCGCTGGGGCTCCGGGAGCCGGGCGAGCTCGCCGCGCACCAGGACGCGGTCCAGGACCTCTTCGGGACGGCCGCGGCCGGGGTCGCGCACCGACAGCCAGGAGCCGGCCGAGGCGACGAGTTCCTGACGGCGGGTCCGGGCGGCCAGCGCGTCGGCGATCTTGCGCCGGGTGATGCCGACGATCCAGCCGCCGAGCGCGCCCCGCTCGGGCCGGTAGCCCGCGCGCCCGCTCCAGACCCCGAGGAACACCTGCTGCGTGACGTCCTCGGCCTCCTTGGCGTCGCCCAGGGAACGCCAGGCGAGCGAGTGCACCAGGGTGCGCCAGCGCTGGTAGACGGCGGCCAGGGACGTCTCGTCCCCCGCCATCAGGCCCCGGGCGAGGTCCTCGTCGGCGAGCGGCTCGGGCGCCGGGGCGGGCCGGGGGGCGGCGGTCTGCTGGGGGCTCATGACGACGGCTCCTCGCGTCGGGCGGCCCGCGTTCGGGCCGTTCCATGACGTGCTCCGGGGGCGGCCCCGGTGGCCTCATCCTGTGAGCCGCGCACCAGGCGCCTCAACACGCATCGTTTCTGCGTCGTATCGTCGCTCCATGAGCGCATTCCCGAGCCCCGACGAGGCCGGCCTGACGACCGGGGCACTGGCCCGCCGACTGGGCGTGGCGCCCACCACCCTGCGTTCCTGGGACCGCCGGTACGGCATCGGACCCGCCGTCCGCGCCGACGGGCGCCACCGGCGCTGGCGGGCGGCGGACGTGGCCGTACTGGAGACGATGTGCCGGCTCACCTCGTCCGGTGTGCCGCCCGCGGACGCGGCCCGGGTGGCGAAGGAGGGGGCGCTCCCGCCCGCTGCCGAGACGGAGCTCCCGACCGCCGCGGAACCGGCGCGGCCGGCCCCCGGACGGCCTGCCGCGCCCGGCGCCCTGCCGCTCGGCGGCGACGTCCGCCAGGAGTGCCGGGGGCTGGCCCGGGCCGCCGTGCGGCTCGACGCGCCGGCCGTCGAGGAGCAACTGGCCACGGCCGTCGAACGGCACGGACTCACCGTCGCCTGGCAGGAGGTGATGGTCCCCACCCTGCACGCCGTGGGACGCAAGTGGGCCTCGTCCGGCGACCGGTACGTCGAGGTGGAGCACCTGCTGTCCTGGCAGGTCTCCACCGCCCTGCGCCGTGCCACCCGCGCCGTGATGCCGGCGGACGCGGCGGGCGGGCCGGGGCCGGTGGTGCTGGCCTGCGTGCCGGGCGAGCAGCACAGTCTGCCGCTGGAGGCGCTGAACGCGGGGCTCGGTCAACTCGACATCCCCACCCGGATGTTCGGTGCGGCCGTGCCCGTCGAGGCGCTGATCGCGTCCGTGCAGCGGCTGGGCCCGGTCGCCGTGGTCCTGTGGGCCCAGGCCCGCTCCACCGCGAGCCTGCCCCTCGCCCGCCACCTCGCCGAGACCCGCTGGGGCGTCACCGGCGCCCGGCGCGCCCCGATCGTGATGCTCGCCGGCCCCGGCTGGGCGGGCCGCTCCGCCCCGGGCCTCCCTCGCCCGGCCGGACTGAGCGACGCCCTGACCCTCCTGGCCGGCGCCTACGCCGCCTGACGAGGCGTACCCGTCCGCCCGGCGGCAGCCGGACCCAGGCCCGCACGGGTGCGGCGGCGCCGACCGGGCACGTGGACCGGCCGGCCCGCAGCGGGCACGCGGACCGGCCGGTTCGCGCGCCCGCGCCGCGTGTCACGGCTCAGCCGCCGCGCGGGGCCTGCCCCGGACGGGAGTGCGGGCCCGGCCCGGACCGCTGGGGCGGATCATCGGAGCGGCGCCGGGCCGCGCGGCGCCGGGTCGCGGCGTGCCCGCCGCCCCGCGCCCTGCCCGGCCCCGCTCCGGGCCGCGAGGCCCGCGCGCGCCCTCCGTCCCGCCCCGGTCACCGCAGGCCCGGCAGTGGCGGTCGGTCAGCCCAGGTGCTTCAGGAGCTCCGTGGCGAGGGGGGCGGAGGAGGCGGGGTTCTGGCCGGTGACCAGGTTGCGGTCCACCACCACGTGCGGCGCCCACGCCTCGCCGACCTGGACGTCGACGCCCGCCTCGGTGAGCCGGTCCTGGAGCAGCCACTTGGCCTTGTCGCCCAGACCGGCCTGGAACTCCTCCTCGTTGGTGAACGCGGCGACCCGGTAGCCCGCGAAGGCGTTGGAGCCGTCCTCGGTCACCGCCGCGAGCAGCGCGGCGGGGCCGTGGCAGACCACGCCCAGGGGCCTGCCCGAGCGGAGGGCGTCGACCAGGAGCCGACCGGAGACGGCGTCGACGGCCAGGTCTTCCATGGGGCCGTGCCCGCCCGGGTAGAAGACGGCGGCGTACTCGCCGAGGTCCACGTCCTCCAGCCGGACCGGCCGTCGCAGCTCCGCAAGGGCGTCGAGCGCGGCGGCGATCCGGTCGGCGGCCTCCTGACCGCCGTTGACCTCCGCGGCCAGGCTGCCCCGGTCCACGGTGGGGACGACACCGCCCGGGGTGGCGACGACGACCTCGTGGCCGGCCGCCCGGAACGCCTCGTACGGCGCGACGGCCTCCTCCGCCCAGAAGCCGGTGGGGTGCAGGGTGCCGTCGGCGAGCGTCCAGTGGTCGGCGCCGGTCAGCACGAAAAGGATCTTGGCCATGGGTGAACTCCGGAAGTGTCGGTGCCGGGCTCCGCGATCGCGGAGCCCGGCGGGTGAGGTGCCCTGCCGAACGTAGGCGGTCGAGGCATAGGGATCCAATGAGGATTCCAATGCCCGTCATAGGTCTTCCTATGGGTGGGGGAGGAATACTGGGCCAGGTGGAACATACCGACGGCCGCTCCGCCGAGCATCTGGACCTGAACCTGCTGCGGACCTTCCTCGCGGTGTACCGCTCGGGCTCCTTCACCGGGGCGGCGCAGATGCTGGGGCTGTCCCAGCCGACGGTGACGACGCAGATGCGGGCGCTGGAGCGGCAGGCCGGGCGTGAGCTGTTCGAGCGGCTCCCGCGGGGCGTCTCGCCGACCGCCGTGGCCGACGAGCTCGCGGCCCGCGTCTCCGCACCGCTCGACGAGCTGGCCGCCGTGGCCGGTCCGGACCCGGTGCCCGGCCGGTCGGACCCGGTGCATCTGGCCGGGCCCGCCGAGCTGCTCTGCACCCGGGTGCTCCCGGCGCTCGCGCCGCTGGTGGCCCGGGGAGTCCGGCTGCGCGTCGCCACCGGTCTGACCGACCCGCTGCTCGGGGAGCTGCGGGCGGGGCGGCACGACCTGGTCATCGCCACCACCCGGCCGCGCGGCCGGGCCCTGGCCTCGGTCCCGCTGACGGACGAGGAGTTCGTGCTGGTCGCGGCCCCGGACTGGGCGCACCGGCTGCGCGGACCGCTGGCCGACGAGGGACCGGCGGCCCTGCACTCCGTCCCGCTGGTCACCTACGCCGAGGACCTGCCCATCGCGCGCCGCTACTGGCGGCACGTCTTCGGCCGCCGGTTGTCGGGCTCCGCCGCGGTGACCGTGCCCGACCTGCGCGGGGTGCTGGCCGCGGTCGTCGGCGGGGCGGGGATCACCGTGCTGCCGCGTTACCTGTGCCTGGGCGAACTGGCGTCCGGCGCCCTCGTCCCGCTCCACGAGCCGCCGGACCCGCCGATCAACACGGCCTTCCTCGTGCAGCGGCCCGGCGCGGTCGAGAACCGGGACGTGGCCCGGGTCCGCGCTCTCCTGCTGAGCGCGGCGCCCGCCTGGTGAGACACGCCGACGGGCGTTCAGGAGCGGTCCCTGGCCCGCTTGAACCGGGCGAGCCCTTCGGAGAGCTCGACGATCGGGTCCGGGTAGTCGAGCGCCGCCCGGTCGGCGTCCGGCAGCTTCCACGGCTCGTGCACCGCCGACGCTGCCACGCCCTCGAGCTCCGGCAGCCAGCGCCGTACGTACGCCCCGTCGGGGTCGTACCGCTTGGCCTGGGTGACGGGGTTGAGGACCCGGTTGGGCCGTGAGTCGGTGCCGGTGCCCGCCATCCACTGCCAGTTGAGCTGGTTGTTGGCCACGTCCCCGTCGACCAGCAGGTCCAGGAAGTGCCGGGCGCCGATCCGCCAGTCGACGTACAGCGTCTTGGTGAGGAAGCTCGCGGTGAGCAGACGGCCGCGGTTGTGCATCCACCCCTCGTGGCGCAGCTGCCGCATCGCCGCGTCCACCACCGGGTAGCCGGTACGGCCGTCCCGCCAGGCCTCGACGTCCTCGCCCGCCGTCCGCTCGGAACGCCAGCGGTCGTGCTTGGTGCGGTAGTCGGCGCTCGCCGCGGCGGGCCGGGCCGCCAGCACCTGACGGTGGAAGTCGCGCCAGGCCAGCTGCCGCACGAACGCCTCGGCCCCCGGCCCGCCCGCCCGGCGCGCCCGGTGCACGAGCTCGACCGGGGACAGGGTGCCGAAGTGCAGATGCGGCGAGAGCCGGGAGGTCGCGTCGCCCGCCAGGTCGTCGTGCCGGTCCTCGTAGGCCTCGATGCCCGAGCGGAGCCAGGCGGCGAGCCGCTCGCGGCCCTCGTCCTCGCCCCCGGTGGCCAGCGCGGGAGACAGTCCCGACAGTCCTTTCCGGGTGGGCAGCTTCTCCGAGCCGATCCCGTCCGGCACCCGCACGGTGCGCGGCGCGTCGAGCGGCTCGCGCAGCCGCCACTGCGCCCAGTGCCGGAAGTACGGCGTGAAGACGGCGAAGTGGTCCGAGGAGGCCGGCCTCAGCGCTCCGGGGCCGACGGCGGTCGTCACCGCGTCGTGCACGTGCAGCCGCACGCCCTCCGACTCCAGGGCGCTCCGCAGCCGTTCCTCGCGGCGCCGTGCGTGCGTGCTCCCGTCGGCGGCCAGATGCACCTCGTCCGCGTCCGCCTCGGCGGCCACCCGGCACACCTGTTCGACCAGGTCGCCCGAGCGCAGGACGAGCCGGCCGCCCCGCTCGCGCAGCCCCGCGTCGAGGTCGCGCAGACAGTCGGCGAGGAACGCCAGCCGGTTCGGGGTGGCGAACCCGGCCCCGTCCACGGCCCGGTCGCGCACGAACAGCGGGACCACCTGCCGCGTCCCGTCGAGGGCCGCGCGCAGCGGTGGGTGGTCGTGCAGACGCAGGTCGGCGGTGAACAGGACGACCGAGACGTTCATGGCAGGGCTCCGGGGCAGGGGTTCGGACGATCACTGGTTCGGGGAAGTCGGGGCCGGCGGATGCAGGGGGCGGGCGCCGGCGGGCCTCCGCGCGCGTCCGGTCAGCGGACCGGCTCCCCCTTGCGTGCCGCCGCGTCCGCCACCGCCGCCTGGGCGATGTTGCGGGCCATGCCGCCGAACACGAGGGCGTGGAAGGGGGAGACGCTCCACCAGTAGGCGTGGCCGAGCAGCCCGTGCGGATGGAACAGGGCGCGCTGACGGAAGCGGGTGCGGCCGTGGGCGTCCGTCTCCGCGTACATCTCCAGCCAGGCCAGGCCCGGCAGCCGCATCTCGGCCCGGAGCCGGAGCAGGTGTCCGGGCTCGATCTCCTCCACCCGCCAGAAGTCCAGCGAGTCGCCCACCCGCAGCCGGGTCGCGTCCCGGCGGCCGCGGCGCAGTCCCACCCCGCCGACCAGCCGGTCCAGCCGGCCGCGGACGGCCCACGCGAGCGGGAAGGAGTACCAGCCGTTGTCACCGCCGATGCCCTCGATCACCCGCCACAGGGACTCCCGGGGAGCGCCGACCCTCAGTTCGCGGACGTCGGTGTAGAGGCTGCCGCCCGCCCAGCCGGGGTCGGTGGGCAGCGGGTCGCTGGGGGCGCCCGGGAAGGACGCGGAGGACCACCGGGTGGCGACCCGCGCCTCCCGCACGCTGCGCAGGGCGAGCCGGACCGCCTCGTCGAAGCCGAGCGGGTGGCCTGGCGGGTCCGGCACATACCGGGCGATGTCGTGCTCGTGACAGACCACCTCGTGCCGCAGCGACTCGGTGAGCGGCCGCGCGATGGAGGCCGGCACCGGGGTCACCAGCCCGACCCAGTGGCTGGACAGACGCGGGGTGAGCATCGGCACGGACAGGATGATCCGGCGGGGCAGTTCGGCGAGTTCGGCGTAGCGGATCATCATCTCGCGGTACGTCAGGACCTCCGGTCCGCCGATGTCGAAGGCCCGGCTGACGTCCTGCGGCATCCCGGCGGAGCCGACCAGGGCGCGCAGCACGTCGCGGACGGCGACCGGCTGGATCCGGGTGCGCACCCAGCTCGGGGTGACCATCACGGGCAGCCGCTCGGTGAGGTAGCGCAGCATCTCGAACGAGGCCGAGCCCGAGCCGATCACGACCGCCGCCCGCAGCACGGTGGTGGGCACGCCGGAGTCCAGCAGGATCCGCCCCACCTCGGCGCGCGAGCGCAGATGCGGTGAGAGCTCCCGCTCGGGCACCCCGGCCGGTGTGAGGCCGCCGAGGTAGACGATGCGGCGCACTCCCGCCGCCCGCGCCTGCTCGCCGAAGATCCGTGCCGCCCGCCGGTCGGTCTCCTCGAAGTCCTCGCCGGTGCCCAGCGCGTGCACCAGGTAGTACGCCACGTCCACGCCGCGCAGCGCCGAGGCGACCGAGGCGGCGTCCGTGACGTCCCCGCGCACCGTCTCGGCGTCGCCGGCCCACTCGTGGTCGCGCAGCCGGTCGGGGGAGCGGGCCAGGCAGCGCACCCGGTGACCCGCCGCGAGCAGCTCCGGGACGAGCCGGCCGCCGATGTATCCCGTGGCGCCGGTCACCAGGCACAGGGTGCCGCGGCCGTCTGCGGTCATGGATCCTCGCTCCTTCGCGTCGGTGGCCCTCTCGCAGATCGATTCCACGCGCGGGCGGGCCGCGGATGCGGCAGCGGCTTGTGCGCACGAACGAGTGATCGCGGACGGCGACTACGCTGGCCCCGTGGCCACAGCGAACGACCGTGAGGGGCGGGTGCCGGGACAGCCGTCCGAGGCACCCGGTACGCCGACCGACCTGCACGCCTTCGCCGTCCGGCTGCGGCGGATGAACGGCGAGATCAACCGGCTGGTGCACGGCTTCGCGGGCGACCAGGGGCTGCACGCCACGGACGTCCAGGCGCTCGCCGCGATCCTGGACGCCGACGGGCCGATGACCCCGAAGCGGCTGCGTGAGCATCTCGGGCTCACCTCCGGGGCCGTCACCGCGTGCGTGGACCGGCTGGAGCGGGCGGGGCACATCCGCCGGGTCAGGGAGAGCGCCGACCGCAGGGTGGTCCACCTGTACTACGCGGCCGACGCCCGGTCGGTGGCCCGCGCCTACTTCCGGCCGCTGGCCGAGGCGACCCGGGCCGCGCGCTCGCGCTTCACCGAGGACGAGCTGTCGGTGGTGCTGCGCTTCCTCACCGCGATGGGCGAGGAGCTGTCCGGGATCACCCCTCCGGGGCGCTGAGAATTCCGGGTTCCGCCGCATCCGGGGGCCGGCCGGGGACAGAAGGACAGGCAACGTCTACGATCACCCGGCGGCAACTTGTTCAATCATTGAGATTGTTTGTTGTTGAGATATCTGGGTCACCCGTCCCGTCCGGCCGCCCCAGTCGCTGCCCGATCCCCTTCCTTCCGGAGCTGGAGAACGATGTCCACCACCCCTCGACGAGCCCGCTGGCTCGTCCCGGTCCTCCTCGTCGCCGTATGGCTCGGTGTCGGCGGAGTCCTCGGTCCCTTCGCCGGACGGCTGGGCGAGGTCGCCACCAACGACCAGGCCGCCTTCCTGCCCCGCAGCGCCGAGTCGACCGAGGTCATCGCGGCGCAACGCGCCTTCCGCCAGAACGAGACCCTCCCGGCGATCGTCGTCTGGACCGGGAAGACCGAGGCCGGAGGCGGCGAGACCGCCGGGGTCGAGGACCGGGTGGCCGCCGCCGGCCGGGCACTCGCCTCCCTCGCCGACGACCGGGGCGTCGCCGGTGACGTGTCGCCCGCGCTGCTCTCCGAGGACGGCGAGGCCATCGAGGGCGTGGTGCCCCTGCGCCCCGATCTCGGGGACGATCTCGCCCCCACCCTCGACCGGATCCGCGCCGCCGCCGAACGCGTCCCCGGCACGACGGTCCTCCTGGCCGGACCGGCCGCCACCCAGGCCGACCTGTCCGACGCCTTCGCCGGCATCGACGGGCTGCTGCTCGCCGTCGCGCTGGCCACCGTCCTGGTCATCCTGCTGCTCGTGTACCGCAGCGTGCTGCTCCCGCTGGTGATCATCCTCGGCGCGGTCTTCGCGCTCGGCCTCGCCTGCGCCGTCGTGTACGCGCTCGCCGACCACGACGTGGTGCGCGTCGACGGACAGGTCCAGGGGATCCTCTCCATCCTCGTGATCGGCGCCGCGACCGACTACGCCCTGCTGCTCACCGCCCGCTACCGGGAGGAACTCGCCGCGCGCACCGACCGGTTCGCCGCCATCACGGCCGCGCTGCGCAAGTCCTGGGGCGCCGTCGTGGCCAGCGCCGCGACGGTCGCCCTGGGCCTGCTCGCCCTGCTGCTCAGCGACCTCACCAACAACCGCGCGCTCGGCCCGGTCGGCGCCATCGGCATCGGCTGCGCCGTGCTCAGCACGCTGACCTTCCTGCCCGCCGTCCTGGTCCTCCTCGGCAAGGCCGCCTACTGGCCCGCCCGCATGAAGGAGGACGGTGCCGGCCACGGCGTCTGGCGGCGCGTCGCGGGCCTCGTCGACCGGGCGCCGCGCCGGGTCTGGGCGGTCACCCTCGCGGTCCTGCTGGCCGGGGCCGCCTTCGCCCCGACGCTCGCCTCGAAGGGCGTGCCGCTCGACGAGACCTTCGTGAACGACGCTCCCTCGGTCGCGGCGCAGGAGACCCTGGGCCGGCACTTCCCCGGCGGCTCCGGCAACCCCACCGTGGTCGTCGCGGACGCCGGCCGGCTGCCGGCGGTCCTCGCCGCGGCCCGGGACACCGAGGGGGTCGCGTCCGCGACCGGCGTCACCGCCTCCGGCCGGCCCGGTGGCGAACCCCTGGTGGTCGACGGGCGGGTCCGGGTGGACGTCACCCTCGACTCCGCCGCGGACGGCGACGCGGCCCTGCGGACCGTGGAGCGCCTGCGCACCTCCCTGCACGCCGTCTCCGGCGCGGACGCCCTCGTCGGCGGCTACACGGCCCAGCGGTACGACACCCTGCGCACCGCCGAACGGGACCGCACCCTCATCGTCCCGGTCGTCCTCGCGATCATCTTCCTCATCCTGACGGTCCTGCTGCGCTCGCTGCTGATGCCCGCGCTGCTGGTGGCCACCGTGGCGCTGAACTTCCTCGCCACCCTGGGCGTCTCCGCTCTCGTCTTCCGGCACGTGTTCGGCTTCAGCGGCACCGATCCGTCCGTCCCGCTGTACGGCTTCGTGTTCCTGGTGGCGCTGGGCGTCGACTACAACATCTTCCTGATGTCGCGGGTGCGTGAGGAGTCGCTGCGGCACGGCGTCCGCGAGGGCGTCCTGCGGGGTCTGGTCACCACCGGCGGCGTCATCACCTCGGCCGGCGTCGTGCTCGCCGCCACGTTCGCCGCGCTCGGGGTGATCCCGCTGGCCTTCCTCGCCCAGATCGCCTTCATCGTCGCCTTCGGCGTCCTGCTCGACACGCTCGTGGTGCGGTCGCTGCTGGTGCCCGCGCTGGTGCGGGACATCGGCGCCCCCGCCTGGTGGCCGGGACGGCTCGGTCGCGAGGGGGACAAGGCGGACGAGGAGCCGCTGGTGCTGACCGGAACATGACCGCGTCGATCCCGGGCAGGCGCATCCCAGAGAGATTGACCGTTTCGCATCGGGAGGTGTCTGCCGCTATGGGCACGAAGGTGTTGGAGCGTTTCCCCGCAGGATCCCCGCGAGGATCGTGGCCCGCGGAGGAGTACGCGGCGCGGCGGCGGGCCGAGGGGGAGCCCGCCACCGTGGTCATGGACCTGAAGTCGGATGCCTTCCTCGTCGTGGTGCCGCTCGGCGAAGAGGACTGAACCCCGGACCGCCGCGGCGCGGGGCCGGCCCTCCGCGGCCGGCCCCCGACGCCGGTCGGTCCTCTTCGGCCGGCCCCGGCGACGGCCGGTCCCCCTCGGTCGGTCCGGCGAGGCGGCCGGCCCTCAACGCCGACCGGTCCGGTGACCGGTCTCGTCGAGGGTCCCGCCCGTCGCCAGCCGGGCCGTCACCCGGAAGCGGGCGTCACGCGGCGCGGGCACCGCGAGGGTGCGCCCGGCGACGGACGCGCTGACGCCCCCGGTACGGCCCTCGGTGACGGTGATGCCGGTGACGGCACGGCTCCCGGCCGCCAGCAGGTACCAGCGGCCCGCCGGCGACCGCCAGCGCGCACCGACCACGATGTGCTGACCGAACCGGCTGCACGCGGCCGTCGAGTGTTCCGAGGCCACCGCGCGGGCCGGCGCCCCGGCCGTCCGCAGCGAGAGCCGGACGTCGCCCACGCCCCGCCAGGTGTCGGCGCGTGAGCAGGTCCACACCGCGGTCCCGCCGCCGTCCGGCAGCCGCTGCTCGGCGAAGTCCCAGGCGTTGACGGCCCGTACGCCGCCGCCCCCGCGCAACGCGCCGCCCCCGCAGCCCAGCCGGCTCCACGCCGACAGGGCCGCGGGGCCGGTCGCCTCACGCGGCTGGCGCGCGGGCGGCGCACCGCGGACGGGCAGCGGGGTGTAGGTGAGGTGCACCGGCGACAGGCCGCCCAGGCCCGCCAGCAGGAACGCGTGGTCCTCCACGATCCGCGAGGAGGACCGCAGTTGCAGCACCCCCGCGCCGGCGCAGTCGCCGTCGAGCGTGGGCACCGGCGCGGTCAGACCGTCCCGCGCCACCGTCAGCGGGCGTGCCGGAACGTTTGGCCGGGACAGGTCGCGGGTGCGGGCCTCGGCGACCCAGGGCGCGAGCAGATAGCGCGTCGCGCCGTCCCGCACGTCCACGGCGACCGCGGCCGCCGTGGTGACGTCCGCGTCGTCGGCCCGGGAGACGTCGAGGGTGCGTGGTCCCTCCGGGCCGAGCGGCTCCCCGTACCGGGCGAGGCGCATCCCGTCGAACAGGAGCACGACCGCCCGGTCGCCGACGTCGCCCGCGTACAGCAACCGGGGCGAGGCGGGCGGCGGGTCCTCGGCGGTGGCGGGGGAATAGGCCGGACGGGTACCGGCCGGTGGACGGGCCCACACGGTCAGCGCGCGGGCGAGCAACGCCTCGTCGTCCGTGCGGGCGCCGCGGGCCGGCCAGGCGGTGAAGTCCACCCGCGAGGTGCGCGCCCAGGCGTCCGGGGGAGTCCGCACCAGATCCACCGGCCGGGGCACGGCCGCGACGGACCGGGCGGGCACCGCGTCCCGCGGACCCTCGCTCGGGACGGTCACCCGGTCGGCCACCGTGAGCGCGGCAACGGTCAGCAGGACGGCGGCGCCCGCCGCACCCGCGAGCCGCACCCGCCGCCGACGGCGCAGCAGGTCGGTGGGACGGGCCTGGACGGTGCAGGCGTCGAACTCCCGTGACGCCGCGAGCGCGGTGGCCGCCTGAGCGCCGGCGGACGCGTCGAGGCGGGCCGCCGCCCGCACCGCGGCCTCGACGTCGGCCGAGCCGGCGGCCCGGAGCAGTTCGCGCGCCGCCGTGTCCGGCAGCCCGTCCAGCCGCCGCAGCACGAACACGGCGCGCGCGTCCGCGGACACCCCGGCCAGGGCCTGGCCGAGGACCATCTCCTCGACCCCGCCGAAGCGCGGGAACAGGCGCAGTCCCACCACGAACGGCAGACGGGGAACCAGATCGGCGGGCGTGGCCAGCCGGGCGGGCCACCGCCGCGGCCGGCGGGCGCGCGCCAGCGCGGTCCGCAGGACCTCCACCCGCAGCAGGTCCAGCGCGGCGTCGGCTCCGCCCGCCTTCCGGCGGGGCGCGGGAACCGTCGCGCGCACCGGGCCCGGACGGCCGCCCGGCAGGGCCCGCTGCACCAGACCGTGGGCGGCCAGCACCCGGCGGTGCCGGCCCATCGACGGCGGCAGGACCAGATAGGCGAGCCGGACCAGATCGGCGTACCGCTCGACGAGGGCGGACTCGGCGAGCAGCACCTGGGCGCCCGCGGCGCCGGCGCCGGGGGGCCGACGGAACGAAAGACGGGGCATCGAGCGGGCACCTCCGGGACCGGTGACGTACTGCCCTTGCGCTCCGTCAAACGAGTGAATCATGGGACGGTCACCCCGCAGGTCACCCGACTAGTGCGCCTCGGGCCTCGCGCACAGGGTCCGCGCCGTCCGGACGAAGACCTCGTGCAGGTCCCGGGCGGCCCGGGGCACGGATTCCGCCCGCCGCCGTTGCAGCATCAGCAGCACCCGGGTCGTGTCGCCGCTGATCGGCCGATGGGTGAGCGCTCCGCGCCGCTCCAGCGGATCCCCGATCACACTGAAGTCGGGCAGGACCGTCGCGCCCAGCCCCTCGGCCACCATCAGCTTGCCCATCTCCGCCCCGTTGGTGGAGTAGGCGAAGGACAGGCCCCGCCCGGCCAGAAGCCGGTGGACGTAGCGATGCATGACGTAGCCCGACCGCATCCCGATCAGCGGTACGCCGAGCAGGTCGTCCACCGACACCGACGGCGCGCGGGCCAAGGGGCTGTCGGGGCGCACGCACACCACCGGCCGGCCGCGCAGCAGCTCGGTCGACTCGAGCTCGGCGGGCTCGTCGTCGCCCTCCAGATGATTGACCAGACCCAGGTCGAACCCGCCCTCCAGCAGGGTCCGGTGGATGTCGGTCTGCTGGGCGCCCACCACCTCCACCTGGGTCACGGGATGCGCGGCGCGGAACTCCCGGACCGCCGGGATGAGCAGCGGCACGGTCGCGGCGTTCACCGTGCCGACCCGCACCATGCGGCTGATCCGGTGCTGCTCGCCCGCCGCCGAGCGCAGCCGGTCCACCGCGTCCAGCACCCCGATGATGTGCGGCAGCAGTTCCCTGCCCGACGCGCTCATGGTGGCGCCGGACCGCTTGCGCTCCAGCAGGTCCACCCCGAGTTCACGCTCCAGGTTGCGCACGGTCTCGCTCAACGCCGGCTGGGAAAGACGGAGTTCCTCGGCCGCCCGGCGCAGTGAACCGAGCCGGGTGACCGCCGCGTTGTATTCCAGCTGTTCCGTACGCACGACGGAAGAATGCGGGCCCGTCCGGGGCCCGTTCAAGGGTTACCTGTCACACCTTCGTGAAATTCAATGGTCCGCGATGCGAGACCGGTCGGGTTTGCCTTGACTGCCGTCGGAGGCGGCTGCCACGATCGACGACATGATGATGCGACTGGACCTCACGCGGCGACGCCATGTCGACCTCGCGCGCGTCTCCAGCGCCTCCTGTTGCGCCGCGGCCTGATCACCTCCCCGCGATCCGCCGCGCTTTCGCCTTTTCCCGCCTGAATTCACCGCGCCCGCCGATCTCTTGGCGTCCGCGCTCCTGGGCGCCGGTGCGCCCGTGAGTTCGGCGTGCCCGAAAACAATCCGCACCAGGAGTTCCGCATGTCCGCCGAGCCCGTGAAATGCGCCTGCCGGTTCCCCGATGCCGCCTGCGGGAAGCTCGGCGTCCACCCCTTCCTCCTCGGGTTCCCGCAGGACCACGAGGAGGCCGAGTACGTCGGCTAGCGCGACACGCCGCTCGTCCGCGAACCGGAGCCGTAACTCCCGTACCCGCGCGAAGAGTCCGTGCCCGCGCGGGTCTGACCGTCCCCGACCGCTCCACGACCCCGGCGCACAGGAGCGCCGCGGGGTCCGCCCGCCGGGTCCTCGAAGGCGGACCGCCCGAACCCGCCCGGCACTTGGCACTCCTGACCGCTCCCACCGGAGCGCCCCGCCCTGCCGGGGTGCCCCGGGCTCCTTCGAAAGAGGACCCATGGCCACCGTCCTGTCCGTCTCCGGCAGCCCTTCCGCCTCCTCCCGCACCGGCCGTCTGCTGCGCCACCTCGACCAGCGGCTCGCCCTCCAGGGGCACGAGGTGATCCCGCTCGACGTCCGCACCGTCCCGGCCGAGGCCCTCCTCGGCGCGGACTTCCGCCACCCCGCGATCGTCGAGGCCACCGAGCTCTTCGCGCGCGCCGACGGTGTCATCGTGGGCACCCCCGTCTACAAGGCGTCCTACTCCGGCGTCCTCAAGGCGCTTCTGGACCTGCTCCCGCAGTACGCGCTCACCGGCAAGACGGTCCTGCCCCTGGCCACCGGCGGCTCCACCGCCCACGTCCTCGCCATCGACTACGCCCTGCGTCCGGTGCTCAACTCCATGGGCGCGGCCCACATCGTGCAGGGCTGGTTCACCCTGGACAAGGACATCACCGCCCACGAGGACGGATCGGTCACGGTCGCCCCGACGGCCACCGAGGCGCTCACCCATGTCGTCGACCAGTTCTCGGCCGCGCTCGGCCGCACGCCGTACCTGGTCGCGGCGAGCTGAGCGCACGATGTCAGCCCATGTGATCGCCGACGACGCCGAGGCACTCGCCGTGGCGGCCCCGCTCGCCGAGGAGTTCCGCGCCGGAGCCCGGGCCCGCGACAGCGAACGGCGCCTGCCCCGGGCCGGGCTGGACGCGCTGTCGGCCTCCGGGCTGCTCGCCGTCACCGTCCCCGCCGACCACGGCGGGGCGGACGTGAGCGCCCTGACGCCTGCGGAGATCTTCCGTCTGCTCGGCGCCGCCGACGGCAGCATCGCCCAGATCCCGCCCGCGACGGACCACCTCGGCCCGGTGGCCGACAGACGCGACCGCGGGTCCAGCGCCCCGGAGGCCGGCGCCCCGGCACCCGTTGCCTCGGCAGACCCGCAGACCCGCAGACGGACGTTCCTGATCGGAGACCCCACGTGTCCCTCACCTTCCACTGGTTCCTCCCCACCAACGGCGACAGCCGCCACGTCGTCGGCGGCGGCCACGGCACCCCCGCCACGGCCTCCGGGAGGGACCGGCCGCCGACGGTCGCCTATCTGAGCCAGATCGCCCGCGCCGCGGAGGACCTCGGGTTCGTGGGTGCGCTCACCCCTACCGGGGCCTGGTGCGAGGACGCCTGGCTGACCACCGCGATGGTCGGTCAGCACACCGAGCACCTCAAGTTCCTCGTGGCGTTCCGGCCCGGCTTCGTCTCGCCGACGCTGGCCGCGCAGATGGCGTCCACCTTCCAGCGGCAGTCCGGCGGACGGCTCCTGCTCAACGTCGTCACCGGCGGCGAGAGTCACGAGCAGCGGGCCTACGGGGACTTCCTGGACAAGGACGACCGCTACCGCAGGACCGGTGAGTTCCTGCAGATCGTCAGGAAGTTGTGGGAGGGCGAGACCGTCGACCTGGCGGGCGAGCACCTCCGGGTCGAGGACGCGAGGCTGGCCCGGGTGCCGGATCCGGTGCCGGAGGTGTACTTCGGCGGGTCCTCGCCGGTCGCCGGGGAGATCGCCGCGCGGCACGCCGACGTCTACCTCACCTGGGGCGAGCCGCCGGCCCAGGTCGCGGAGAAGATCGCCTGGATCCGGGGGCTCGCGGCGCAGCAGGGGCGGACTCTCCGGTTCGGCATCCGGCTCCACGTCATCACCCGGGACACCGCGCGCGAGGCCTGGGCGGAGGCGGACCGGCTGCTCGCCGGGTTCGACGCGGAGACCGTGCGGTCCGTCCAGGCCGGGCTCGCGCGCAGTGAGTCCGAGGGTCAGCGGCGGATGCTCGCGCTGCACGGCGGCGGCAGCAGGGACGGGCTGGAGATCCATCCCAACCTGTGGGCCGGGATCGGCCTGGTCCGCGGCGGCGCGGGGACCGCGCTGGTGGGCGGCCACGCGGAGGTCGCCGGGCTGATCAAGGAGTACGCGGCCGTGGGGATCGAGGAGTTCGTGCTGTCCGGCTACCCGCATCTGGAAGAGGCGTACTGGTTCGGGGAGGGCGTGCTGCCGCTGCTGGCCGGGGAGGGGCTGTGGAAGCATCCGTTCCGCGCGCAGCCCGCTCACCCGGCGCAGGCTCCTTTCGTGAGCTGAGCGCGCATTCCGCCCGGACGGCGACCGCGTGGCATGCCGTGGGCCATTCAATCGAATATTCAATTGGGGAGCGTTCAACTGGCCTTGCCCGAGGGGTTTTCCGGGTCTTTTCGGCTCGAACTCTTCTCGACTTGTCATTAGCATGGATCGTATGAATACGACACCGGACTTCTATGTGGTGGGAGAGGGCGACTCGCTCTCCGGCATCGTGCCCGCCCTCCACATGAGTGAATAGTCCCCCGGGGCGCCGATACAGGAAGGCCGGCCATGGGCAGTGTCGCGGTCGCCGGGGGCAGCGCGCGGCACAGCGCACGCCGCCGGCTCCTTCTCGGAGCGCGTGCCCGGCCACCGCGGTCGCGATGGCGGGCCTTGGCGAAGGCGCGACTCGCCTGCCTTGAGGTGCAGTTGAGGCGGGAGGAGGCCCGGCAGCCCTGCGACGACTGCCGCAGGGCCTACCTCAAGGGAGTGGAAGGCCATCTCGACAAGGCCCGCTCCGCGGCCGACGAGACGTACGGGTGGCGGCGGCCCTGGTCCGGTTCGATCGCCCGCGAGGGCGTCTGGTCGAATCTGCGCGGCGCCGACGTGCTGCTGCTCCGTCTGGCGTCCGACGTGGAGGCAGCGGGCCGGGCGAGCGAGGTCATGGCGCTGGTCGAGCGGCACCTGAGCAAGGACGACCCCCGGCGCGTCAGGCTCGCCCAGCGGATCCGGCACATCATCTCCGACGGGCCGACGCCGAGCGACCGCGAACTGCTGGCCCGGGCGCTCGACAGCGCGTACGGCAACCTCGACGCCGAACTGGCCCGGGTGCGGAGCCTGCGCAACATGCTCTGGACCGCGACCGTCCTCGTCTTCCTCGGCGTGGCGGGCCTCGCCCTCTACGGCTGGCTGGACCCCCGCTCCCTCAGCCTGTGTTTCGCGCCCAAGGCCAGTGCCGGCGACCCGAACCAGATGCACGTCGTCTGTCCCAGCACGGAGTACCACGACAGGACGGCGAACACCGTTCCCAGCGACCTCGCCCAGCCCCAGGACATCCTCACGGTCGAGATCGCGGGCCTGGTCGGCGCCGCACTCACCGTCATCGCCTCGCTGCGCCGCATCCGGGGCACCAGCGCCCCCTACATGCTCCCCCTGGCGTCGGCGGCACTGAAGTTCCCGACCGGCGCCCTGTCCGCGTTCCTCGGCGTGCTGCTGATCAGAGGCGCCTTCGTCCCCGGCCTCAGCGACCTGGACAGCAGGGCGCAGGTGCTCGCCTGGGCCGCAGTCTTCGGCGCCGCCCAGCACCTGGTGACCCGGCTGGTCGACGACCGGGCGCAGATGACGCTGTCGGAGGTGGGCGGGCCGATGGACGCGGTGGGCAGCGACAAGACCGTCGTCGACGACGACGGGTCCGGGAGGGCCGGAAGAGCCGTGGCTCCGGCGGCCGTCGAGCACGCCGCGGCCGAAGGCCCCGGCGTGCCGGGCGAGGGCCGGGAGGGCGGGCCGCAGGACGAGAGCCGGTGACGTGACCCGGACGGGAAGCCGACCGCTGAACCGGAACGCGGGCGCGTCCCCGTCAGCCGGTCAGGACGTCGAGGTGAGCCGCCCGCGACTCCCGCGTCTGGGCCTGGACCATGAGGAACAGGGCCTCCCTCGCCAGACGTTGGGCCTTGTCCGTCAGCAGCAGGGAACGGCCGCCCCCGTTCACCACCGCCGCTGTGGTCGCCGCCCGCATCACCTCGTGGGCCTGGGTCCGCAGGGCCAGGCGGTCCGCCGGACGCTCGTGGGGGGCCGACCCGTCGGCCAGCGCGTAGGCCCGGCCGCGGACCTCCGTGAGACGGGCGCGGAGCGGGGCCGCCGTGTCCTCGTCCAGCAGGCCCAGGGCCGCTTCCGTGAGGCCGAAGACCGCCGGGTTGGCGTTCACCGTCTTCAGGCGGTCCGCCGCCGACCAGCGCTCGTGCGGCGTGCGCAGCGCGACCGCCTCCTCCGGGAGCCACAGGCCGTCCAGTTCCAGGGAGACCGTGCGGGCCGCGGTGAGGGCGGCGAGGCGCATCGGGGCCGAGGCCCGCAGACCCGGCTGCCGCCGCGCCTCGGTGAAGGCGAACAGGACCTCGCCGGAGTCGGTGACGCCGGCGAGCAGCAGCACGTCGTTCAGGCCCCATCCCGTGTACCAGGGGACCGTCCCGTCGAAGCGCCAGCCGGAGCGCCCCCGGGTGACCCGGACGGGGACGCGCGGGTAGGCCCGCAGATGGGCGTACGCGACCCCAGACAGCAGCTCACCGGTCGCGAGCGGGCCCAGCAGGCGCTCGCGCGCCGGTCCCCCGTCCCGGGCCAGCGTCAGTACCGGGGTGTGGTGCTGCGCCTGCACGAACCAGGTCGAGCAGCACGCCCCGGCCAGGATCTCCGCCGTCTCGCGCACCACCGCGGCGGGCGCCGCGGCCCCGCCGTACTCCTTGGGCGCGTTCAGTCCGAGGAGGCCCGAGCGCCTGATCTCCGCGAGATGGCTCGCGGGGACCTCGTTCTGGTCCACCTCTTCGGCGTGCGGGGCGAGGAGCTCGTCCGCGAGGCTGCGGGCGCGGGCGACGAGGGGGTGTGGTGCGGTCATGGGCGGGATTCTTCCGCTTGTGCGGCGCGGGGTGTCGATCCGGGGGGCCGCCGTTCGTGTAGGAGGTGACAGCACGGCACGAGACATGGAGGACGTCATGAAGCACTACCTGCTCAGCGTGATCACGCCCAGCGAGGGCGAGCCCCCGTCGGCCGAGGGGATGGCGGAGATCGGCCGCAATCTCGAGACGTTCCACCGGGAGCTGCGCGAGGCCGGCGCCTGGGTGTTCGCCGGAGGACTGCACGGACCGGAGACGGCCACCGTGCTGCGACCGGACGGCGACGACGTCCTCGTCACCGACGGGCCGTACGCCGAGGGCAAGGAGTACCTCGGCGGGATCTGCCTGATCAAGGCGCCGGACCTGGACGCCGCCCTGCACTGGGGCCGGCGGGCCACCTGGGCCACCACGCTGCCCATCGAGGTGCGCCCCTTCCTGGGCGAGGCCTGATGCCCCTCGACGTCGAGGCCGTGTTCCGCGCGGAGTACGGCCGTGCCGTCGCCGTCCTGGTCCGTTTCCTCGGTGACATCGACCTCGCCGAGGAGGCGGTGCAGGACGCCTTCACCACGGCCGTCGCGCACTGGCCCCGGACCGGTGTGCCGCCGAGCCCGGCCGGCTGGATCATCACCACCGCCCGCAACCGTGCCGTCGACCGGCTGCGCCGGGAGTCCACGCGGGACGCCCGGCACGCCGAGGCCTCCCTGCTGCACGCCACCGAGCCGCCCGCGGAGGAGGGCCCCGTGCGCGACGACCGGCTCCGACTGATCTTCACCTGCTGCCATCCCGCGCTGGCGCCACAGGCGCGGGTGGCCCTGACCCTGCGGCTCCTCGGCGGCCTCACCACCGCCCGCCTCGCCCGGGCCTTCCTGGTCCCCGAGCCGACCATGGCCCAGCGGCTGGTCCGCGCCAAGGCGAAGATCCGGGACGCGCGCATCCCGTACCGCGTGCCGCGCGACGCCGACCTGCCCGACCGGCTGAACGGCGTGCTCGCCGTCGTCTACCTGATCTTCAACGAGGGGTACGGCGGCGATCCGGACCTGTGCGCCGAGGCCCTGCGTCTCGGCCGGCTCCTCGCCGAGATGATGCCGGACGAGCCCGAGGTCACCGGGCTGCTGGCGCTGATGCTGCTCGTCCACTCCCGTCGGGGCGCGCGGGAGGACGCCGACGGCGCCCTCGTACCGCTGCCCGAGCAGGACCGCGGCCGATGGGACCGTGACCTGGTCACCGAGGGGCAGGCGCTCGTCCGGCGCTGTCTGCGCCGCGACCGGCCGGGGCCGTACCAGATCCAGGCGGCGATCCAGGCCGTCCACAGCGACGCGACGACCGCCGCCGGCACCGACTGGCGGCAGATCCTGCGCCTGTACGACCAGCTCATGGAGCGCGCCCCGAGCCCGGTCGTGGCGCTGAACCGGGCGGTGGCCGTGGCGGAGACGGAAGGCCCGGGCCGGGCCCTCGCCCTCGTCGACGCCCTGGACCTCGCCGGATACCACGTCTGGCACGCGGTCCGGGCCGACCTGCTGCGCCGCCTGGACCGGGTCACCGCGGCGGCGGAGGCCTACGGGGCGGCCCTCGCGCTGAGCGAGAGCCCTGCGGAACGGGCCTTCCTCGACCGGCGCAGACGCGCGCTCACCGGAGACGTCGGTGCGTAGTCGCCGGTCCCGGGAATGTATTTTGGTGCATGAAAGGTTGGCATATACATCGAGCTGCACGCTCGCGCCGAGAGCGGACCGACCGCTCGCGCCGACACCCCAGGGCCGTGAGGCCCGTGCACCCCAGTGAGGCACCGTGACCACCGCCGCCACTCCCGAGCAGCCCGCCGACGTCGTGGCCCGCCTGCGCGCCACCTTCCGCACCGGACGCACCAAGCCCGTCGCCTGGCGCACGGAGCAGCTGCGCCGCCTGCGCGAGCTGCTCACGGAGCGCGGCGCCGACCTGGCCGACGCCCTCCACGCCGACCTGGGCAAGAGCTCCGTCGAGGCGTACCGCACCGAGATCGACTTCACGGTCCGGGAGATCGACCACACCCTCGATCACCTCGACGCGTGGCTGCGCCCCGAGTCCGCCCCGGTCCCGGCCCACCTCGGCGCCGACGCCACCGCGTGGACGCAGGTCGACCCGCTCGGCGTGGTGCTCGTCATCGCGCCCTGGAACTACCCCGCGCAGCTCCTGCTCGCCCCGCTGGTCGGTGCTCTCGCCGCCGGGAACGCTGTGGTCGCCAAGCCCAGCGAGCTCGCGCCCGCCACCTCCGCCGCGCTGGCCCGCCTGCTGCCGGCGTATCTCGACACCGACGCGGTGGCCGTCGTCGAGGGCGGGATCCCGGAGACCACCGCCCTGCTGGCCGAGCGCTTCGACCACATCTTCTACACCGGCAACGGCGCCGTCGGCCGCGTCGTCCTGCGCGCCGCCGCCGAGCACCTCACCCCCGTCACCCTCGAACTCGGCGGCAAGTCACCGGCGTTCGTCGACCGTGACGTCGATCTCTCCGTCGTCGCCGACCGGTTGGCCCGCGGCAAGTTCCTCAACGCCGGACAGACCTGCGTCGCCCCCGACTACGTCCTCACCGACCCGGAGACGGCGGCGGCCCTCGAACCCCTGCTGGCCCGCGCGGTCGAGACGCTCTACGGGAGCGACCCGCAGGCCTCCGACGCGTACGGCCGCATCGTCAACGAACGCCACTTCGACCGGCTGGCCGCGCTCCTGGGCTCCGGCCGGATCGTGGTCGGCGGCGGCAGCGACCGCACGGACAAGTACCTCGCGCCCACCGTCCTCGCGGATGTCGACCCCGGCTCGCCCGTGATGCGGGAGGAGATCTTCGGCCCGATCCTGCCGATCGTCACCGTAGGGGGCCTGGACGAGGCGATCGCGTTCATCAACGACCGCGACAAGCCCCTCGCCCTGTACGTCTTCAGCGAGTCCGGCGACACCCGGGGCCGCATCGCCGCCGAGACCTCCTCCGGCGGACTGGGACACGGCCTGCCGCTCGCCCATCTCACCGTCTCCGACCTGCCGTTCGGCGGAGTGGGCGAGAGCGGCATGGGCAGCTACCACGGCCGCTGGTCCATCGAGACGTTCAGCCACCGCAAGGCGGTGCTGCACAAGCCGCTCCACTGAGCGGCGCGGGGCGCGGGCAGCGCGCGAACGGGCGAAAACGGACGGGAGTGGGCGGAAGTAGCCCGCCGAGCGGCGGTCAGGGAACGGGTATTAGCCCGGAACGGCACGGTCCGTAGTCCGAAACGGCCAAATCCATCGGACTTTCGAATCCGGAGTGCACGAAACGGCACCGCCGGACGCCGTGGGGGCAGAAGGTGTGACCGATGCCTTCCGGGGTCCCTGCGCCCCGCATCCCCAGCGGAAGGACCGAAGGGTCCGTGAACGACCAGTTCGAACAGCTCGCCCGCGACGTGGCGTTGTCCGTGCTAGCCCTCCGCGTCTTCGGACCCGGAGCCCTCGCCCTCGCGCGCCGGTTCGTCGCCGCACTCGTGCGGGTGGGCGTCCGGGAGATGGACCACCGGCTCCCGGGAGGCGATCGGTGACCCAGGAGGAGTTGCGACCCGCGGGAAACCCGCGCGCGCCGGAGAAGCTGCCCCTGGACTTCAGCGCCTTCCACCAGATGCACCGCCCGCGCTACGTGCGTGAGGCCGAGCGCTGTCTGCGCTGCCGCGCGGACGCCGAGGAGGCCGTGGACGAGGCCTTCGTCCAACTCGCCCGGCAGTGGCCGCAGATACTGAGCGCCGAGAACCCCGCCGCCTACGCCTGGCGGGTGGTGAAGAACCGTGTCGTCGACCACGCCCGGGCCCGCGGCCGGCGCGCCACCCTGATGGACACGGCCGTCTTCGAGACGGTCACCCTCCAGGGCGCCGAGGACGCGTTCGAGGTGATCGAGCAGAACCTGCGGCTGTTCCGGGCGATCTCCGCCCTCCCCGAGCGCCAGCGGGACGTCATCCGGCTGCGCTACTGCGAGGGGTACAGCACCGCCGACGTGGCGTTCCAGCTGGGGATCACGGAGGCCGGGGTGCGCTCCACCGAGCGCTATGCCAAACGCCGGCTGCGGGAGATCTACACATCGTGCGCCGAGGAGGAGGCGGAGCGGTCATGACCTTCGACACCGCGAGCGACATCGACACCCTGCTGGCAGGGGCGCGGCTGATGCCCACGGACCCCTACAGCCGCTCGGACATCGAGGCCGCGGAGGCCCGTATCGCCGCCCGGGTCGCGGCGGGCGGCCGCGACGAGCCCGTGGCCCGGGTGTGCCCGCAGCGCGCCGCGGCGGCCCGCAGGCCCCCGCGCGTGCACCCCGCGGCGCGGGACCTGCGCGCGCTCTGCGAGGCGCTGCTGACCCGCCCCGGAGCCCTGAAGGGCCTCGGCAACTTCCTCGGAAGCTCCCTGCCCGAGCCCTCCGGGGCACGGATCCTCGGCAGCCTCCTGTACCTCGCCGACTGCGAGGACAGCGCCCGCTTCTGGTGGCAGTACGGCGCCGGCGCCTCGGACACCGTCTCCTCGTACTGCCTCTACCTCCACCACCGCTCGCTGGGGGAGGACGACGAGGCCGACTGGTGGCTGCGCCACACGGAGATCACCCCCGCCACGCTCAGCCGGGAGGCCACCGAACTGGAGATCGCCACGGCCCTGCACGTCCTCGGCGGTCTGCGCCGCGGCGGGAGGGGACTGCCCAGGGCGCTGCGGGCGCTGGTGGAGTACGTGCCCGCCGTGGTCGGATTCGTCGACGACGACCTCGAACTCCCGCTCCCCGACGGGGATCTGGCCGAGATCGTGGAGGAGGTCGTCGCGCACGGCGCGCAGCCCGTCAAGGAGCGCCGGCGCGCCAGGTCCGGCGCGCTGCCCGAACGCCGGGAGCCGGCCGTGCACACGGTGTCCTCGGCCACCCCCCGCACGGCCCGGCACTGGAGCCGCGACGTCCAGGAGGCGCTGCGCAAATGCGAGGAGACCGTGGCCTGTTGAGGGCCCGCGGCGCCGGCGCGTGCTGGCCGGCGCCGCGTGCGAGACTGCCCGGATGACCTCCGCAACGATCACCGCGGACGCCGCGGGCACCTGGGACATCGGCGGCCTGACGGTCGGCCGCGTCGGCTTCGGCGCGATGCGGCTGACCGGCAGCGCGGCCTTCCACCTCGGCACGCCGAGCGACCGCGGCCGCGCGATCGCCGTCCTGCGCAAGGCGATCGACCTCGGCGTCAACCACATCGACACGGCCGCCTTCTACTTCTCCGCCCTGCGCTCCGCCAACGAGCTCATCAACAGCGCGCTCTCCCCGTATCCGGACGACCTCCTCATCGCCACCAAGGTCGGTCCCTACCGCGACTGGTCGGGGGAGTGGGGCACCTCGGCCCGCCCCGAGGACCTGCGGGGCCATGTGGAGGAGAACCTGCGGCAGCTGGGCCGCGACCACCTCGACCTGGTGTACCTGCGCCGGATGCGGCAGGAGTCGATCGCCGAGCACTTCGGCGCCCTCGCCGAACTGCGCGCCGCCGGGCTGATCCGCCACCTCGGCGTCTCCGACGTCGAACCCCGCCACCTCGCCGAGGCGCGGGCCATCGCCCCCGTCGTCAGCGTGCAGAACCGCTACGGCCTCGGCCACCACGCCCCCGGGACCGAGGAGCTCCTGCGCGTCTGCGGCGAACAGGGCATCGCCTTCGTGCCGTTCTTCGCCATCGCGGGCGACGGCGGAGCGCAGGGCGCCACCACCGCGCATGACGAGGCGGTCCTCGCCGCCGCCCGCGCCCACGGCACGTCCCCTGCCGCCGTCCGCCTCGCCTGGACCCTCGCCCAGGGCCCGCACGTGCTGGCCATCCCGGGCACCGGCGACCCCGGCCACCTCACGGAGAACGTCGCGGCGGCCGCACTGCGCCTCACTCCCGGGGAACTCACCCGTCTGAACGCGGCCCACCGCAGCACGGGCACGCCCCCGGAGACGGATCCGGCCGCCTGACCGGATCCGCGGAACACCGGACGCCGTGCCGCCGCCCGGCGGCATCACCCCCGGGAAGCGGGGCCGATGTCCCGGCCAGCGGGCGGTGGAGGCCGGCCGCCGGGCCGGCGCGGGCGGGTTCCGCCGGGCGCCGCGGCGCCTTCGCCTCGCGGCCGGATACGCCCGAGACGGCCCGGACACGGCCCGGGCACACCCCGGACACGGCCCGGGCACACCCCGGGCACGGCCCGGGCACACCCCGGGCACGGCCCGGGCACACCCCGGGCACACCCCGGGCACGGCCGCCGCGGAGGCGACTGGCGCACGAGAGGTTTTACGTATAACCTCTCCCGTCAATCGCACCTCCCGACAGCCTCCCGCACGCTCCCCGAAAGGCCACGATGAGTCGCATCGCCCTGGTCACGCTTGTCGTCGACGACTACGACGAGGCGATCCGCTTCTACACCGAGGCGCTCGGGTTCCGGCTCGTCGAGGACGAGCCCCGCCCCGACGGGGCCCGCTGGGTCGTCGTACGGCCGGGGGACCGTCAGGACGGCGTCGGACTGCTGCTCGCCCGGGCCAAGGGCGACGCCCAGCGCGCCCGGATCGGCGACCAGACGGGCGGCCGCGTCGGGTTCTTCCTGCGCACCGAGGACTTCGCGGGCGACCACGCCCGCATGCTCGCCGCCGGCGTGACCTTCCTGGAGGAGCCCCGCCACGAGGCCTACGGCTCCGTCGCCGTCTTCCAGGACCTGTACGGAAACCGCTGGGACCTGCTCCAGCCCGCCACCACCTGAGAACCACTGCCGAGGAACACACTCATGACCGCGTCCCCCATCGACACCGACACCCTCCGCCGCCTGCCGAAGGCCGTCCTGCACGACCACCTCGACGGCGGTCTGCGCCCCGCCACCGTCGTCGAGCTCGCGGACGCGGTCGGCCACACCCTGCCCACCACGGACCCCGACGAGCTGGCCGCCTGGTACTTCGAGGCCGCCAACTCGGGCGACCTCGTGCGCTACATAGCCACCTTCGAGCACACCCTCGCCGTGATGCAGACCCGTGAAGGCCTGCTGCGCACCGCGGAGGAGTACGTCCTCGACCTGGCGGCCGACGGAGTCGTCTACGGCGAGGTCCGCTACGCCCCCGAGCTGATGCTGAAGGGCGGGCTGACGCTCCCCGAGGTCGTCGAGACGGTCCAGGAGGGCCTCGCGGCCGGCATGGCGAAGGCGGCGGCCGCGGGCACCCCGGTCCGCGTCGGCACCCTGCTCTGCGGCATGCGCATGTTCGACCGGACCCGCGAGACCGCCGACCTCGCTGTCGCCTTCCGGGACGCCGGTGTCCTCGGCTTCGACATCGCGGGCGCCGAGGACGGCTTCCCGCCCGCCGACCACCTCGACGCCTTCGAGCACCTGCGCCGCGAGAACGTCCCGTTCACGATCCACGCCGGGGAGGCCCACGGCCTGCCCAGCATCCACCAGGCCCTCCAGGTCTGCGGCGCCCAGCGCATCGGCCACGGCGTGCGCATCACCGACGACATCGTGGACGGCAAGCTCGGCCGCCTCGCGGGCTGGGTGCGCGACCGCCGGGTGGCCCTGGAGATGTGCCCGACCTCCAACCTCCAGACCGGCGCCGCCGTCTCGATCGCCGAGCACCCGATCACCGCGCTGAAGGACCTCGGCTTCCGCGTCACCCTCAACACCGACAACCGGCTGGTATCCGGCACGACGATGACCCGCGAGATGTCGCTGCTCGTGCAGGAGGCGGGGTGGACCCTCGAGGACCTGCGCACCGTCACGGTGAACGCCCTCAAGAGCGCGTTCGTGCCGTTCGACGAGCGCAAGGCCCTCATCGAGGACGTCGTCCTTCCGGGTTACGCCGCCGCGCTCTGAAGCAGCCCGCGGACGTAGGCGGCCTGTCCGACGTGCTGGAGATCGTCGGACAGGACGCTGACCAGGCGTACGCCCAGGGTGACGGGCGGGTCCCAGCGCTCGTCCACGACGCGCTCCAGCTCCGCCGCCGTCAGCGCGCGCAGCGCCTCCAGGCTCCGCGCGTGCACCGCGTCGTGGTACCCGGTCAGCAGCGCGCCGTCCGCGACCCGCACCTTCGCGACCTGCGCGGCACTGTGCCCGTACCCGGTGTCCTTGCGCGGCAGGTCCAGGCCGAACCGTTTCTCCCAGTCCTGCGCCAGCCACACCTGGTCGCGTCCGAAGGCGTCCGCGAGATGGTCGTCCTGGACGCGGGTGAGATGCCAGACGAGCCAGGCGATCGAATTGGCCCCGGTGGCGGGCAGGGCGTTCAGGTCGTCGGGGTCCAGGCCCTCGACGGCGGCGTGGACCTCTTCCCGGATGCGCTGGTACCCGTCGATGAGAATGTCCTTGGCATGCATACGTCCACCATCGCGCACACCGCGCTCACCCGCTCCCCGTTTCCAGCAGCGCCATCAGCGCCCGGGCCGCCGGGCTGGTGGACCGCGCGGGCGGCAGCAGCGCGACCGTCTCGTACACCGCCTCGCCCGTGCCCTTGAGGGGCAGCGCGGTGAGCGCCTCCCGCTTGTGCCGGAAGTGGCGCGGCACGACGGCGACGCCGAGGTTCTCGTCCACCAGGTCCAGGAGGCTGTGCACGTCGTTGACCTCCAGGGCGACCGTGCGCCGCACCCCCGCCTCGGCGAACGCGACGTCGGTGGCGCGGCGCGGGCCCCAGTCCGGGTGGAAGTCGACGAACACCTCGCCCGCGACGTCCTCGGGCGTCAGCGCCGCCGACGCGCCGGCGAGCCGGTGGTCGGGATGGCACAGCACGTACATCGGCTCGGTGGCCAGCCGCGCGCAGCGCAGCTGGTCGGTGTCCGTCTGGGTCCGGTAGGCGAAGGCCAGGTCGAGCCGGCCGGCCGCGACCTCCTCGCCGAGCGCGCCCGAACCGGTCTGCCGCAGCCGGATCTCGACATCGGGATGGCGCCGCCGGAACGCGGCCAGCAGCCCCGCCACATGCACCCCGGCGATGCACTGCTCGGTGCCCACGGAGAGGGTGCCGCGCACCACGCCCTGCACGGCCGCCACCGCCTCGTGGGCCGCCCGCACCTGCGCCAGGATCCGCTCGGCCTCGGCCAGCAGCGCCCGTCCCGCCTCCGTCAGCGTCACCCGCCGGGTGGTCCGGACGAACAGCGGCGCGCGCAGTTCCCGCTCCAGGGCGCGGATCGACGCCGACAGGCCCGACTGGGAGACCATGAGGCGTTCGGCGGCCCGGGTGAAGTGCTGGTCCTCGGCGACCGCGACGAAGTGCTGGAGGTGGCGCAGTTCCATGATTGAGAAGCGTAGCCGCACAATTCCATCGGATTCTTCTGTTGGACCACTACCCGCAGGTCGGGCCAGAGTGGATAGCGGTTCCTGAAACCGACCGATCTTCTTGGAGTCGCGTTGTACACCGCACACCCCGACCGCTACGCCGACATGCCCTACCGGCGCACCGGACGCAGCGGCCTGAAGCTCCCCGCGCTGTCCCTCGGACTGTGGCACAACTTCGGCCCGGACCGCCCGGTCGAGACGCAGCGGGCCATCCTGCGCCGCGCCTTCGACCTCGGCATCACCCACTTCGACCTGGCCAACAACTACGGCCCGCCGCCCGGCGCCGCCGAGTCCGCGCTGGGCGAGGCGCTGAAGGCGGACTTCGCGCCCTACCGTGACGAGCTGGTCATCTCCACCAAGGCGGGCTACCTGATGTGGCCGGGCCCGTACGGCGAGTGGGGTTCGCGCAAGTACCTGCTGTCCTCGCTCGACCAGAGCCTGACCCGGATGGGCCTGGACCACGTCGACATCTTCTACTCGCACCGCCCCGACCCGGAGACTCCCCTCGAGGAGACGATGGGCGCGCTGCACACCGCGGTCCAGCAGGGCAAGGCGCTCTACGCCGGTGTCTCCAACTACTCGGCGGAGCAGACCCGCGAGGCCGCCCGCATCCTCGGCGAGCTGGGCACCCCGCTGCTCATCCACCAGCCGCGCTACTCCATGCTCGACCGGCGCCCGGAGAGCGAGGGCCTGCTCGACGCCCTGGACGAGCTCCAGGTCGGGTCGATCGTCTTCTCGCCGCTGGAGCAGGGCCTGCTGACCGGCCGCTACCTGGACGGCATCCCGGAGGACTCGCGGGCGGCGAGCGACAGCCCGTTCCTGAACTCCGACGCGCTCACCGAGGAGCTCACGGGCAAGCTGCGGGCTCTCGACGACATCGCCAAGTCCCGCGGTCAGTCCCTCGCCCAGCTCGCGCTGGCCTGGGTGCTGCGCGGCGGCCGGGTGACCTCCGCGCTGGTGGGCGCGAGCAGCGCCCGGCAGATCGAGGACAGCGTCGGCGCCCTCGCGAACCTGGACTTCGACGCCGAGGAGCTGGCCCGGATCGACGCGGTGATCAACGGCTGAGCCGTTCCGTCAGGCGCACGGTCACCGAGTCGCCCTCGTGCTTTCCGATCGCCTTGCGCACCTCGGCGTCGACGGGGAGTTCGTGGGTTCCGTCCCCGAGAGCCATGAACGAACTCCGGAACGGATGTCCGTCGACCGTTCCGCGGATCTTGACCAGTCCGCGGGTACCGAAGAATTCGACGGATCGCGGCCGGACGACATAGGTCCCGCCGCCCTTTGCCGGGCTCTTGCGCAGAACGGCCGTGAATTCGGCGTTCATGGTTCCGCTTTTCGTCATGACATCCTCCGCTCGCCGTGATCTCCCCATGGGTGGACCGCCGCGAGCGGAGGAATTCATCGGCGTCCGGCTTCAGGCTCCCGCGGGGACCCGGTCGAGGAATCCCAGCACGGCGGTGATCCGGTTCTCGGCGTCCAGAGTGATGACGTCGGAACCGGCCACCGGCGCAGCCTCCTCCCCGGAGGAGCCGTCCCCGGCCTCGCTCACCAGCTCCCAGGAGAAGCGGGCCGTGTCGTGGTGCCCGTCCACCGTGCCGGTCAGCCGGAAGGCGAAACCCGGGAACTGCGCGTGTGCCGCCGCGATCACCGCCGCGATCTGCTCGTGGCCCCGGACGTCGGCCAGGGGGTCGGTGTAGCCTCCGTCCACGGCCCACGCGGCGGTAACAGCCTTGGCCAAAGCCTCGGGGTCCCGTGCGTTCCAGGCCTCGAAGTAACGGGCTACGGCATCGGCGTGGCGGTCGGTGTTCGCGGACATCGTGAATCTCCTCCATTGAGGTCATCGATACTGGTCAGGTCCCGGATCTCGGTTATCGCCGATCCGTCGTGACCACCTTGCCCGCGGCCGCCGCCCGGGTCGATTACCTGTCGGGTAATGACGGCGTGATCCGGTGCTCGCAGCATTTCGGCCATGAACGGCACGGAATATGCCAAGAGACTGGCCAAAAAGTCATGGTGACAGTGTTTCAAGAGTGAACATACTCGAAGGTCAGGGGCAGTTCACCCCACAGGAGCCGCACGGAAAGCGAGGCACGACCGGCCGGCGAGCACCGGGGGAGAGAGACGTGCACGACGAATTCCTGTGCCATGTCACCGCATACGGCGTCTGCGACGGCAGGCGGATCGGCGTACCGCTCGGCACCTATCGTGCGCCGACGCTGGCGCTCGCCCTGTGGTGGCTGCGGGACCGGGCCTCCTGGATGGCGGAACGGCTGGATCCGCGGCCCGAGAGCGAGCACATCCCGCCGGGCGCCCTGGTCCCCGTCGCCGACAACGTCCCGGACGTGCCCGAGCTGCTCCGGGCCTGGTGTGCCGACATGGACCGGCAGGAACTGGTGGCCGACGAGTTGGCGGGCGGGCGGCTGGTGCGGATCGCGGTCAGCGACGAGACCACCGAGTACGAACTGCTCGCCGAGTCCGTCGACGCCCTGCGGATGCAGCGGACCCTCCCGGCGCTCGTCCTCCCCGTCGGCTGAGACCCCGCCGCCCGTCGGGCACACAAGGGTGCGAATCGATAGAATTCCCCCATGGTGGAGCGACCGGTCTCCTCGACCGCGCCCGAACTCGTGCTGGAGACCGAGACGGGCTCCAGCGTGCTGGTGCCGGGCCACGACTACCGCATCGGACGGGACCCGCTCAGCGACATCGTCATCGACGACACCCGAGTCTCCTGGCACCACGCGGTGCTGCGGCCCGACGGCGACCACTGGACCCTCGCCGACGAACACAGCACCAACGGCACCTACGCCGACGGCCGCAGGGTCCACGAGTGGGGTGTCGGCCCCGGCAGCGTGATCCGCGTCGGCAGCCCGGACGACGGCCCCTGGTTCGCCCTGTCGGGCCGTCCGCCGCCCGCTGCGGAACGACCGTCGGCGGTCTCCATGCCCGGCGTCACGGGCACCTTCCGGGAACCCACCAGCGTCCGGCCGATGCCGACGCGCACCGTCCGCATCGGCCGCGCCACCGACAACGACCTCGTCGTCGACGACCTGGTCGTCTCGCGGTGGCACGCGGAACTGCGCGCGCTGCCCGAAGGCGGCCACGAGATCGTCGACCTCGGCAGCCACAACGGGACCTACCGCAACGGGCTGCCCGTCACCCGGGCCCCGCTCGACCCCGGTGACATCGTCGGCATCGGACACTCCGACTTCTGTCTCGTCGGCGACCAGCTCCAGGAGTACGTCGACACCGGCGAGATCTCCCTCGACGTACAGGATCTGACGGTCGCCGTCGACCGCGGGCGCAAGGTCCTCCTCGACGGCGTGTCCTTCCCGGTGGGGGAGAAGTGCCTGCTCGCGGTCGTCGGCCCCAGCGGCGCCGGCAAGTCCACGCTGCTCGGCGCCCTCACCGGCCAGCGCCCCGCCGATCACGGCACGGTCGTCTACGACGGCCGCGACCTCTACCGCGACTACGCCGAGCTGCGCCAGCGCATCGGACTGGTCCCCCAGGACGACATCCTGCACGCCCAGCTGACCGTGCGCAGCGCCCTCGTCTACGCCGCCGAGCTGCGCTTTCCCCAGGACACCGCCAAGGCCGAGCGCCGCGAGCGGGTCGAGGAGGTCATCCGTGAGCTGGGGCTCGAACAGCGCGCGGGCCAGCCCGTGCACACCCTCTCCGGCGGCCAGCGCAAGCGCGTCAGCGTGGCCCTGGAACTGCTGACCAAGCCCTCGCTGCTCTTCCTGGACGA
Source organism: Streptomyces sp. 3330 (assembly GCF_031456635.1). Lineage (NCBI taxonomy): Bacteria > Bacillati > Actinomycetota > Actinomycetes > Kitasatosporales > Streptomycetaceae > Streptomyces > Streptomyces sp. 3330. The sequence goes on along the minus strand of NZ_JAVDVA010000019.1, from coordinate 96,899 downwards.
GCCGACCTCGGGCCTCGACCCCGGCATGGACCGCTCGGTGATGCACATGCTGCGCGGCCTCGCCGACGACGGCCGCACCGTCATCGTCGTCACGCACAGCGTCCTCAGCCTCGACGTCTGCGACCGGCTGCTGGTGCTCGCGCCGGGCGGCAGGGTCGCCTACTACGGACCGCCCGAGGACGCCCTCGCCTTCTTCGGCTTCGAGCACTGGCCGGAGGCCTTCGAGGCCTTCGAGCGCGACCAGGACCGGGACTGGGCGGGGGAGTACCGCGACTCGCCGTTCCGGCGGCAGTACGTCGTCAACGACAGCGACCAGCCCCGGCTGCCCAGCGCCGGCCCGGTGGTCATGCTGCCGCCGCCCCGGCCCCGCAGCAGGGGCGCCCAGCTCGGCACCCTGGTGCGCCGCTACACGGCCGCGCTCGCCGCCGACCGCACCTTCCTCGTGATCATGATCGCCCTGCCGTTCGTCATGGGCGCCATGGCCCGCGCCCTGTCCGGCGGCGCGCTCGACCGCGAGCACGCGATGAACGTGCTGCTCATCCTGTGCGTCGGCGGCGTCCTCACCGGCGCGGCCAACGCCGTGCGCGAACTCGTCAAGGAACGCGTGATCTACCAGCGGGAACGCGCCGTCGGCCTGTCCAGATCGGCGTACCTGATGTCCAAGGTCGTCGTCCTCGGCACGGTGACCGTCCTCCAGGCGGTGGTGCTGACCCTCGTCGCCCTGCTCGGCGTCGATCTGCGCGCTCCCGACGGCGAGGGCGTGCTGATGCCGCCCCTGGTCGAGATCACCGTCGCCGTGGCCCTGCTGGCCTTCACGGCGATGATGCTCGGCCTGCTGATCTCCGCGCTGGTCCACAAGGAGGAGGTGACGATGCCCCTCCTGGTGCTGCTCGCCATCGTCCAGGTGGTCTTCTGCGGGGCGCTGCTGACGCTGGACGGCGTGCCCGGCCTGGAACAGCTGTCGTGGCTGGTGCCCGCACGATGGGCGCTCGGCGCGATGGCCGCCACCATCGGGCTGGCCCGGATCGTGCCCGGCGAGATCACCGCCGATCCGCTGTTCGAGCACTCGGCGGCGGTGTGGCTGCTCGACGTGGGCATGCTCGTCGTGCTCTCGGCCGTGTGCGGATTCCTCGTCTCCCGGCTGCTGCGCCGGCACGAGCCCGCCGTGATGCGGAAGTAGGGGCGGCCCGTGACGACTCCCGGATTCCGCCCCACCCACGTGGTCCCCCGGCACGGCATGCCCGCCTGGGAGGCTCCCGACCCGGGTCGCCCGACCGTGCCCCTCGACCCGCTGCTGCCGGTCCGGCTCATGGAACGGCGCGGCGACTGGGGGCGCGTGCTGTGCTCCAACGGCTGGTCGGCCTGGGTCGACGGCCGCCATCTGGTCGCCGTCCCCCAGGACCCGCCCCGCCCCGACGCCCCCCTCGCGACCGCCGCCGACCCGCGCCCGCTCCTCGGCCGCACCGAAGAGGCCCTCGCCCGCTACCGGGCGGCCGTGGAGGAACTGGCCGAGGCCGGCCTCGACGGCGAGTCCTTCCGGCGCCGCACCCACGGGCTGCGGATCGGCGTGGTCGTCGACGGCGAGGACGTGTGGCTGTACGACCCGGCGGGAGAGCGCTGGCTGTACGGCGACGGCGCCCGCCTCGGCACCTACGCGACCGACCACGCGCCCGACGCGGACGCTGACGCGCAGCAGGACCAGGACCACGCCGCCACCCGGATCGTGCACCCCGACGGGGGATCCTGATGGCCCGCGGAACGGCCCCCTTCTCCGGCCGGCCGTCCGAGCTGGTGGGCCGGAGGATCGCCGGCTACCGCATCGAGGGCGAGATCGGACGCGGCGGCATGGCCGTCGTGTACCGCGCCCACGACCTGCGGCTGGACCGGACCGTCGCGCTCAAACTCCTCGCCCCGGAGCTGGCCCGCAACGACGTGTTCCGCAAACGCTTCACCCACGAGTCGCGGGTGGCGGCCGCCATCGACCATCCGCACATCGTGCCCGTCTTCGAGGCGGACGAGACCGACGGCGTCCTCTACATCGCCATGCGGTACGTCGACGGGAGCGATCTGCGCCACCTCCTCGACCGCGAGGGCCCGTTGCCGCCGGCGACCACCGTCCGCATCGCCGCGCAGGTCGCCTCCGCGCTCGACGCCGCCCATGAGCACGGGCTGGTCCACCGGGACGTCAAACCGGGCAACGTCCTCGTCGCCCGCGGCACCGACAGCGACCACCCCGAGCACGTCTACCTCACCGACTTCGGCCTGACGAAGAAGTCGCTCTCCCTGACCGGCTTCACCTCGGTCGGCCAGTTCGTCGGCACGCTGGACTACGTCGCCCCCGAGCAGATCTCCGGGCAGCCGGTCGACGGCCGCTGTGACGTCTACGGACTGGCCTGCGTGGTCTACGAGTGCCTCACCGGCCGCCCGCCCTTCCTCCGGGACGACGACATGGCCCTGCTCTGGGCCCACCAGAACGCCGATCCGCCCCCGCTGACGGAGGTGCGCCCCGGCCTTCCCCCGTTCCTGGACGCGGTGTTCGCCCGGGCCCTCGCCAAGAACCCCGAGGCGCGCCATCCCACCTGCGGCGCCTTCGTCGCCGGGCTGAGGGCGTCGCCGGGCGCCGGGCCCGGGCCCACTCACCCGCCGACGGAGACGGCCGTGATCCCGGCCGCGGCGCGGCGGCCACCGAGCTGGGCGCGGCCGGTGTGCGACCCGCCCGGCCCGGACCGGCCGCGGGGCGCCCGGTGAGCCCACGGGCCGCTCATCGCCGCCGAGGGGGCCGCGCCGCGCCCCGGCGGCGCGCGGCCCCCGCCAGCAGGCCGCCCAGGAATCCCGCGGCCAGTCCCCACAGCGCCGCGAGACCCAGCGCCGGCCACACCTCGGGACGCAGGTACAGCTCCCCGGAAAGACCTCCGCCCAGGTCGCCGATGCCGAGGACGGACAGGCCGTAGTGCGCCGAGATCCGGCCGACCAGGCAGATCATCAGCACCGTGAGCACCAGCGCCACCGCCATGCGCACGGCGTGCCGCCAGGCGCGCGTACCGGCCGGGGAGTGCGCCGCCATCACGAAGGCGGCCGTCAGCAGCAGGGCCGCGTCCACGGCGAGGAGCCACCACACGCGGCTGTCGTGCTCGGCGAGGGTGCCCAGGTTCAGCCGGGTGTCGTCCGGGCCGCGCAGCACCTCGTCCAGCACCCGCGGCATCGGGAGCGCGAAGGGCCCCTCGACCCGGCCGTTCCAGGTGGCGCCCAGCCCGATCGTGAACGTGAGCCACACCAGATTGGGCAGGCCGAGCAGGACCACGGCGAGGGTCTCGGCGGCGTGTCCGCGGGTCGCCGCGACGACGAGTCCGACGACGAGGCCCAGGGCGACGCAGCAGAGCAGCAGCAGGACCATCGCGTACGCGGCCGGGCGCACCGACCGGTGCAGCCGCAGCAGCCTCGGCGGCAGGGGAGCGCCGGGCGGGACCAGCAGCGCCAGCACCAGCACGCCCGCCAGCCACACCAGTCCGACCGTCAGGGTGAGCGGCACGTCCGTCGTGAAGCCGGCCTCGGGGCTGACGCCGAACAGTTCGCCGAGGTCGTTCAGCGTGTCGTCCCCGAGGCCGATCGAGAAGGTCCGGCGTGCGGCCAGCGCCAGACCGAGGAGGCCGAGCAGCCACACCACGGCGATCCGCGCCGCCCATCCGGCCAGCTCCGCGCCGCCCGCCACCGCCCGGTGGCGCAACGGCCGAAGGAAGCCGGCCCCCGTCACGAGCGCGCCGACGAGGGTGACGGACAGCGGGATCACCGTCAGACCGGCCTGGGTGTCGGCGAGACCGCCGGCGTTCCCGGACAGCTCGACCGTACCGCCGACACCGGTCACCACGGTCGCCGCGACCACCCGCGGGAAGGCGCCCTGCGGCAGGTCCGCGGCCCCGGCCGCCCAGAGTCCCAGCGCGGCCACCACCCCCATGGCGAACAGCCCAGACAGGGCGACGACGACCGCCCGTACCCAGCCGTGGCGGGAGACTGCCTGGTCGTGCGGGGTGTGCGAGCTCACCCTGCCACGCTAGGCAGCCGAGGGAGAGCGCGCCTGCCGGGAGGGCCGTCCGTGCCCCGCTTGCGAGCCGCGCCGGATCGGCGCACACAATGGTGCGTCGTGGAAGAAAGCAGCGTGAAGACGACGAACAGCCCGAATCGACTCCCGTCGGTCCCGTCGGGTCCCCCGGGGCGCGTCGATCCGGTCGGGGCCCGTCGGATCTCCCGGGCCGGCTGTCGAGACGCTGCGGGAGACCTCCGTGGGGAGTGCTCGTGAGCGCAGAACCGCCGTCTTCCGGCCGCCCCACCGGACCGCCCTCCGGCCCGCTGTCGGGCCCGCCCTCCCAGCCGCCTCCGGGCCCGCCTTCCGGTCCGCCCTCGCAGCCCCCTTCGGGCCCGCCCTCCCGGCCGTCCGACGGCGGCCCCCCGGGAAGCGGCGGCGGGGAACCGCGCCCGGGCCGGTGGAGGTCGGCGCCCCGGATCGCCCTGATCACCTCGGCGGTGGTGGCCGTGACGGCACTGGCCCTGGTGCTCGCCCTGATGAACGCAGGCGGCTCCGGATCGGGCGGAGGCGGCTCGGGCCAGGTCGGCGAGGTCTTCATGCAGCCGGCCGGTGACACGGGCCCGGAGCCCTACACGGAGTCCCCCACCACCGAGAGCGCCTTCCCGCCTGCCTCCGTCGCCCCGTCGGGCTCGTCCTCGCCGACGGACACCGTCGCCGGGGTCGACGGCGGCGACGAAGGACTGTACGGCGGCACCCGCAACGTCTCCAGCTGCGACGTGGAGCACCAGATCGAGGCGCTCCGCGCGGATCCCGCCAAGAACCGGGCGTTCGCCTCCGTGGCCGGCGTCGCTCCTTCCCGGGTCCCGGCCCACCTGCGTTCCCTCACCCCCGTGCAGCTGCGCCTGGACACCCGTGTCACCAACCACGGCTACCGCGACGGCGCCGCCACCACCTACCAGGCCGTGCTCCAGGCCGGAACGGCCGTCCTGGTCGACCGGCACGGCGTGCCGCGGGTGCGCTGCGCCTGCGGCAACCCGCTGACCCCGCCGCTCCCGCAGCGGGCCGGGTACAGGCGCACCGGCCACTCGTGGCCCTCGTACAGTCCCGCGACCACCGTCGTGGTCAAACCCGCTGACACCGTGATCGACGTGTTCGTGCTCTACGACCCCGCACACGGCCACCACTGGTTCGCCCGCCGCCCGGGCGACAAGCCGCGGAAGGACCGGCCCACCGAGGCTCCGGCGCACCGCACACCGTCCATCACGGTCAGCACCCCGGCGGGCGACGGCCCGCGGACGTCGCCGCCGTGCGTCTCGCCGCCCGCCGACCGGCCGCCGGGCTGTCCGCCGCTGCCGCCGTCCGCGGGGTCCTCCAGGCCGGCGCCGTCCTCGCCGCCGTCGCCGGAAAGCCCGTCGGGCGAACCGCCCTCGCCCCCACCGCCGTCCTCGCCGCCCTCGAGCGCCGAGTCGCGCAGGCTCGCACCCCCGTCCTCCGATTCCCCGTCCTCCGATTCCCCGTCCCCCGAGTCCCGCTCCGCCCGGCAGCCGGTGCCCGACGCGCCGGGCTCACCGTCCGAACCCACGAGCGAGCCGGGCAGCTCCGCCGCCGGCTCCACCTCGCCCGCGCGACGTCCGCTGACGGGCGACGGCACCGGCCGGTCGCCTTCGACCTCGGTACTCTCCTCCGGCACGGGCGCCCCGGCTCCCGGTCCGCCGGACGGTTCACCGATCGTCTGAGACATCCCGCCACCGTCCCGCGTACGAGAGGAAAACTGACCTGGACTGCACTGCGCGGGACGGGGTAGGGGCACAGATGCAGACCCAGCGGCGTCCGGCCGTTCCGGCCTTCGAGAGAGAAACGCATGATCGAGCACCTGGACGGGGCAGTGATACCTACTGGCTTCGACGTACCCGTGGAACCGCTGCGGCGGGCGGCGCACTACACCGGCGAACCCGGCTGCATAGCCGAGGCCCGCGCCTTCGCCGCACACTTCGTCGACCAGCTCAGGACAGAGTGGTGCGCCACGATCGGTGACCGGGCGATCGGCGAGGTGCTGCTGGTGGTCAGCGAGCTGGTCACCAACGCGGACCGGCACAGCAACGGGCCGTACATCCTGGATCTGGAGGGTACCGAGACCTCGGTCACGGTCTCCGTCTACGACAGCAGTGACGCCCTGCCCCTGCGGTTCCCGAAGGACCCCGAGCGCATCGGCCGGCACGGTCTGGAGATCGTGCACGCGGTGGCGGCCGAGGTCACCGCCGAGCGGGTGCCGGTCGGCAAGCGGGTCCGGGCGGTGCTCACCTTCGGAGCGTAGGCCCGCGGGGCACGCGCCCCGCGGACCGGGGCGCTCAGGCGCAGCCCAGCTCGCCCAGCATCCCCTGGCGCAGTCGCACGATGATCCGCTTGATCAGACGGGACACGTGCATCTGCGAGCAGCCGAGCCGCTCGCCGATCTCCGCCTGGGTGGCCTCCTCCACGAACCGCAGGTGGATGATCTGCCGGTCGCGCTCGCTGAGTTCGGCCATGAGCGGGGCGAGCGAGTGGAAGTCCTCGACGAGGCGCAGTCCCTCCTCCTCCACGCCGATGAAGTCGGCGAGGACCGCCTCGCCGTGATCCGGACCGTCCCCGGTGAGCGCCGCGTCGAGGGAAGAGGAGTTGTAGCCGTTGGCGGCGATCTGCGCCTCGACGACCTGGCCCTCCGAGAGGTTCATCAGCGTGGCCAGCTCGGACACGGTCGGGTCCCGGTCCAGACGGCTGGAGAGCTCGTCGCGTGCCTTGGCCAGCTCGACGCGCAGTTCCTGGAGCCGCCGCGGGACGTGCACCGCCCACGTCGTGTCCCGGAAGAAGCGCTTGATCTCACCGGCGATGTACGGCAGCGCGAACGAGGTGAACTCCACCTCACGCGAGACCTCGAACCGGTCGATGGCCTTGATCAGGCCGATCATCCCGGTCTGGACGATGTCCTCCATGTCGTCCCCGCGGCCGCGGAACCGGCCTGCCGCGAACCGCACGAGGGACATGTTCATCTCGATGAGGGTGTTGCGCGCGTACTGGTACTCGCGGGTCCCCTCCTCGAGCACCGCCAGCCGCTGGAAGAACTGCCGGGACAGCTCCCGCGCGTCCCGCGGGGCCACGCTCCGCGGCGCCTCGATCCCCGGGAGCGGCGCGCCTGCCCTGCTGACGGCTGCGGCGCTTTCCTCGACGGCCTCGGCATCTGACCGGATCACGGCGGTCTCCATCGCCTCTCCCAGGAAGGTCACGGTTCGACGTCTGACGTACTCGGTCCGTGAGCGAGCACCTACGAGCAGAGCCACTCCGAGGGCCAGTACCCCGTCCTGGAGCTCCCATGCACGCGGGCCGCAACCTGACTCCAGGCGGAGGCGTTTCGTCCGATTCCACCGAGGGCGCAACGCCCGGGCCTTCCGCGGACGGCCCGCTTTCCTAGGCTGGGGAGGTGAGCAACCAAGCGCCGAACCGAGCCCGCGTGATCCCGCTGCGCCCGCCTGCGGAGCGCCCGGGCACCGCCGTCACTGTGTCTCCCACCGCTTCCGCGCCTCCCCGGCCCGCGCCGCGCGAGCCCTTGTGGCGCGACCTGGTCGGGGACGTCCTGCGCCGTGAACGCCAGGCCCAGGAGCGCACCCTCAAGGACGTCGCCGACTCGGCCCGTATCTCGATGCCCTATCTCTCGGAGGTGGAGCGCGGCCGCAAGGAAGCCTCCTCGGAGGTCCTCGCGGCCGCCGCCCAGGCCCTCGGGCTGAGCCTGGGCGACCTCCTGGCGCGTGCCCAGGGCGAGCTGATCCGGCTCAGCAGCCGGTCCTCCGTCCGGCACTCCGCCCGGGGCCGCACCACCGCGTCGTCCTACGACGGCCTCTGCCTGGCCGCCTGACGAGCCGCGCGGGCCGGCGTCTCACACCGTCACGGGACGCCGGCTCAGCACCTCGTCGGCCAGGCCGTAGGCCACCGCCTCCCGCGCGGTGAACACCTTGTCGCGGTCCATGTCCGCGCGCAGGGTCGCGATGTCGTGGCCGGTGTGGCGGGCCAGCACCTCCTCCACCTGGGCGCGGATGCGGACCATCTCCTTGGCCTGGAGCGTCAGGTCCGAGACCGTGCCCTGGCGGCCGCCGCTGGCCGGCTGTCCGAGGAGCACGCGCGCGTGCTCCAGGACGAGCCGCCGGCCGGGATCCCCGCCCGCCAGCAGCACGGCCGCCGTCGACGCGGCCTGCCCGACGCACAGCGTCGCGATCGGCGCCTGGACGAACGTCATCGTGTCGTAGATCGCCATCAGCGAGGTGAACGAGCCGCCGGGGGAGTTGAGGTAGATCGAGATCTCGCTCTCCGGGGACGCCGACTCCAGATGGAGGAGTTGCGCGATGACGACGTTGGCGACGCCGTCGTCGATCTCGGTCCCGATGAAGATGATCCGCTCGGACAGCAGCCGGCTGAACACGTCGTAGGACCGCTCGCCCTGCGGGGTCCGCTCGACCACGTTCGGAATCGTGTAGGTCCCCATGTCACATCCCCACCCGTCGCTTCTGCGCGGCCGGGAGGACGTCCGCGAAGGACTCCACCACCCGGTCCACGATGCCGTACTCCCTGGCCTCCTCGGCCGTGAACCAGCGGTCGCGGTCGCCGTCGCGCGAGATGGTCTCCGGGGACTGTCCCGTGTGCTCGGCGGTGATCCGCTCGATGGTCCGCTTGGTGTGCTCCAGGTTCTCGGCCTGGATCTCGATGTCCGCCGTGGTGCCCCCGATCCCGGCCGACGGCTGGTGCATCATCACCCGCGCGTTCGGCAGCGCGAACCGCTTGCCGGGCGCGCCGACGCTGAGCAGGAACTGGCCCATGCTCGCCGCGAAGCCCATGGCGAGGGTGGAGACGTCGTTGGGGATCAGCCGCATCGTGTCGTAGACGGCGAGCCCCGCGTGCACCGACCCGCCCGGGCTGTTGATGTAGAGGCCGATGTCGGTGCGCGGGTCCTCCGCCGACAGGATCAGCAGCTGGGCGCAGACCCGGTTCGCGGAGACCTCGTCGACCTGGGTGCCGAGCAACACGATCCGCTGGCCGAGCAGCTGGGCGGCGAGTTGGTCGTCGAAGCGGGAGGGCGCGGTGTCGCCCTCCTCGGCGCGGGGGGCGAACGTGGTGAGTGGAGTCATCGGTTCTCCTCGTCGTGGCGTGGCTGCCGTCGACTCCACTCTTGACCTCGGGGGATGCCCGTACGCCGTTTCTCTGCCCGTGGCAGATTCGCCACGGGCAGAGCCCCGCCCGAGCCGGATGCCGGTGGGCGGCGCGTCGGCCGTCCGGATGACGTCTCGGCCCCAGCGATGAGTTCCGGGGCGGACGGCGGTCGACACCGATGACCGCGTCGCACGCCCAGGAGGTACTCATGACCACCGACGGATTCACCACGTGTCTCTGGTTCGACGGCCAGGCCGAGGAAGCCGCCCACTACTACGTCTCGATCTTCAAGAACTCCAGCATCGGCGACATCGGCCGCTACAACGAGGCCGGGCCGGGTCCGGCCGGCTCCGTGCTGGCCGTCGAGTTCACGGCCAACGGGCAGAAGTTCGTCGGCATCAACGGCGGCCCGCAGTTCACGTTCAGCGAGGCGATCTCGTTCCAGATCTACTGCGCGGACCAGGCGGAGGTCGACTACTACTGGACCAAGCTCACCGAGAACGGCGGCGAGCCCGGCCCCTGCGGCTGGCTCAAGGACAAGTACGGCGTGTCCTGGCAGGTCATCCCCGACGGACTGATCCAGATGATCGGCGACCCCGACCCGGAGAAGGCCGCCCGCACCACCAAGGCCATGTACGCCATGAGCAAGCTCGACATCGCCGCCCTCAACAAGGCCTACGACGGCGAGTAGGAACCTGACGCGGAGGGGCCGTCGGCGGTCGGGGCGTCGGCGGTCGGGGCGTCGAGGGTCCGGGCGTCGAGGGTCCGGGGGACCGGGGCCCGGACCGTCCGGGCCTCGGCCAGGATCTCCTTGATCACATGCCGGGAGTTCTCCGCCAGCCGCGGATTGGTGTCCCAGTAGTACGGCAGCTGGATCAGCGAGATCGACAGCGCCCAGCCGCGGCCGCGCGCCCACTCGGCGTCGTCCGCGCCCACGGCCTCCCGGAAGGTCCCGCGGGCCGACGCGGGCAGCAGGTTCCAGGCGACGATCAGGTCCACGGCCGGGTCACCCACGCCGACGCCGCCGAAGTCGATGACCGCGGTCAGCCGCCCGTTCCGGACCAGGACGTTCCCGGGCGACAGGTCTCCGTGGGCCCAGACCGGGGGCTGCGTGCGCTCCGGCACCCGCAGCGCCTCCTCCCAGAGGGCGGTGACCGCGGCGGTGTCGATCCGCCCCTCCAGGCGGGCGAGGGCGTCGCGGGTGGGGGCGTCCCGTTCGGCCAGCGGGACCCCCCGGTCGTTCGGCGGTCCGCCCCGCGTCCCGATCCCGCGCAGGGCGGTGACGAACGCCGCCAGGTCCACCGCCAGCGCCCGGGGCTCCTCGACCGCCCCGGCGACCGGATTGCCGCCGTCCAGCCAGCGGTAGACCGACCAGGGCCAGGGGAACCCCTCGCCCGGCCCGCCCAGCTCCAGCGGCACCGGCGCGGCCACCGGCAGCCTCGGCCCCAGCCGGCCGAGCCAGTGCTGCTCATGGGCCACGCTCTCCACGGCGCCGGGATGCCGGGGCAGCCGCACCACCTTGTCGGAGCCGAGCCGGAACATCGCGTTCTCCGTCCCGGTGGAGTCCAGCCGTCGCACCGGCAGCCCCGCCCACCGCGGGAACTGGCGGGCGACGAGCCGGCTCACCAGCGGGGCGTCGAGGTCGACCTCGTCCGTATGCATCTTGACCGCGCACATGCGCCCCATTGCAGAGGACCGGCCTCGCCCCTGTCCAACGGAATTCGGACCCGGGAGCCCGGACCCGGGAGCCCGGACCAGGGACGTCAGACCCGGTCGGCCGCGATCAGCAGGTACTGGAAGCTGCCGTTGCGGTAGGCGGTCAGGAACGTCTCCTCGATGCCGGTGACCAGGTGGTCGGCCTGGCTGCGCAGTTCCCAGTAGGGGATGGCCGCCTCGGTGAGGTCCTCCACATGGACCGGCACCAGCCGGTTGCGGGCCAGTGCGCGGAAGTACGCCGAGCGCGGGTGGATGTCGCAGATGTAGTGGGCGTTGATGAGCGACACCTCGCGTGAGGCCCGGCCGTAGGCGTCGTTGTAGCAACCCGTGATGACGACGTAGCGTCCGCCGCGGCGCAACAGCCGGGCGTGCTCGGCGAAGAGCAGGTCCAGCTCGACGTACATCGTCGACTCGTTGTTCCACGACGCCGCGTAGGCGCCCGTCTCCAGCCGGGTGTCCAGCATGTTGCGGTGGTGGTACCGCACCTGGTCGTCGATGCCCCGCTTGCGGGCCTGCTCGTTGGCGAACCCGGCCTGCTTGGCGGAGATGGTGACGCCGTCCGCGTGGCAGCCGTACCGCAGGTGCGTCACGACGCTGCCGCCGCCGCGCCCGCAGCCGGCGTCGAAGACGCGGTCGTCGGGGGTGAGCCGGCCGAGGTGTGCGGCCAGCAGCTCGGCCTGGGCGTGCTCCAGCCGGTGCAGCTCGGCGGTGACCCGTTTCCGGCGCAGTTCCGCGTCGGGTTCGTCGAGCACGGCCCAGTCCGCCTCGCCGACGCCGTAGTGATGGTGGTAGAGGTCGTCGATCCTGCCGAGTTCGAGGTTGACCGGGTTCTCCTCGGCGTTCCAGTAGTCCGCGACGCGGTTCTGGTACGTGGACTGGGTGGGCACCGGGACGGTCTTGGTGCCGGCGTCGTGGGCTGTGGTCAACGGTGGCTCCTCATGGTGCTGTGCGTGACGGTGGGTCAGGAAGTCGGGGGTCACCAGTAGTCGGGCAGGTGATAGCGGTGGGTGTTGGTGGCGTGCCACTCGTGGTTGCCGGCCACCCAGTCCGACAGCCCCTGGAGGTAGCGTTCGAGGAGCGGTGAGGTGGCGGCGAGCACGGCCGACTCCTCCTCGAACGCCTCCATGATCTGGTTGTGGATCTCGACCGACCTCAGATAGGCGCCCTGGAGCCCGTGCCGGTCGTTGGCGGCCACGACCTGCGGCAGATTGAGATGGGTGGGGTCGGCCGCCAGCTCCTTGGTGAAGGAGTACAGGTCATTGACGATCGTGGTGGCGTTGCAGGCCAGCGCGGTGACCCGCTGGATCTCCGGGCGGGCGTAGAGCTGCTCGGGCAGTTCGTAGCCGTCCACCGCGTCGACGATCGACAGACACGGCCGGAAGTTGTTGAACTGACGCATCGCCAGGTACTCCCAGACCCGCGGCACGTACCGCGTCTCCCCCCAGGCCGCTTCGCCGAGGTAGCCCAGGTGCAGCCGCGCGATGTCGTGCACGAACCGGTCCGCCTGGCTGGGGGTGGCGAGGGCCGCGTAGTCCTTCAGTGCCCAGTGGTACGAGCGCAGCGGGCCGTCGGCCTGCACCCCGCGCGCCCACTCCTGCTGGAGGTCGGGCGGGCCGTGGTAGGGGTCGAGCGCCGACTGGGCGATGATCAGCCGCCCGCCCAGTCCGCTGCGCGAGCCGCCCTTGTCCTCGTCCTCCTCGCAGTAGCAGTTGTCGACGATGTTCTCGGCCAGCAGCAGCTTGCCGGCCACCGTGAGGCGCTCCAGGTCGAGTGCGCGCGGATGCTGGAGCACCACGGCGCGGCCGAACTGGAAGCCCGCGAAGTCCCCGTTCCAGGCGGCCGGGAACAGGTCCAGGCCGCGGGCCCACGCCTCCAGCCTGCGGTCGACCTCCGCGGCCTTCTCCGGGTCGGCGGGCTCCGCCGGCCGGTATCGCAGACCGGGGACCGCCCCGCGGCGCCGGGCCCGCAGGCTGCGGGCGAGGTTCGGCGGCCCGGGCAGCGCACTCCCGGTGTTCGTGGGTGTGCTCATCGCCTGCTCCCCGCGGTCACTCGGCCGACCGGCCGACCTGGACGTTCTCCAGGACTCCGGCGGCGTCCGGCACGAGGACGGCCATCGAGTAGTAGGCGGTCACCAGGTAGCGGATGATCGAATTGGCGTCGATGCCCATGAACCGGACGTTCAGTCCGGGCTGGAACTCCTCGGGGATGCCCGTCCGGTACAGGCCGACGACTCCCTGGTCGGCCTCGCCGGTGCGCAGCGCGATGATGCTGCTGGTGTGCTGCGGGCTGATCGGGATCTTGTTGCAGGGGAAGATCGGCACCCCGCGCCAGGCCGGGATCTCGTGCCCCTCGACCGTGGCCGTGCCGGGCATCAGACCGCGCCGGTTGCACTGCCGGAAGAAGGCCGCGATCGCCTTGGGATGGGCGAGGAACAGCTTGGTCTTGCGCCGCATCGACAGCAGCTCGTCCATGTCGTCCGGGGTCGGCGGCCCGGTGAACGTGCTGACGCGCTGCGCGTAGTCGGCGTTGTGCAGCAGCCCGAACTCCCGGTTGTTGACCAGCTCCCACTCCTGCCGTTCGCGGATCTCCTCCACGGTCAGGCGCAGTTGCTGCTCGGTCTGGTTCATCGGGTCGTTGTAGAGGTCGGCGACCCGGGTGTGGACCTTCAGCACGGTCTGGGTCAGCGACAACTCGTACTCGCGCGGCGAGAGTTCGTAGTCGACGAAGCCCGCCGACAGTGTCGGTTCCCCGGTGTGCCCGGCCTGGACCGGCAGGTCGGCCTCGCCCCTGCGGTTCATCGGCAGCCGCTGCCGGGCGGCGTAGGCCTCCAGATGGGCGGCGAGGGACGGCACCCGCCCCACGAACTCGCGCAGGGTGTCCCAGGGCAGCGCCAGCAGCACGCCCGAGGTCTCGGCGCGCACCGAGGTCAGCCACCGCGGGTCGTCCTGCCCGACGGCCTCGTCGCCGAGCTGGTCGCCGCCGGAGACCACCCCGACGATCTCCTCGCCCCCGTACTTGCCCGCGGTGAAGCGGGTGAACCGGCCGTGCACCACGAGGTAGGCCTCGGTGACCGGCCGGCCGGCCTCGATGACGACCTGCCCGGCCCGCACCTCACGCGCCTCGAACCGGGAGGAGAGCTCCGCGAGGGTTCCGTTGTCGGAGTAGCCGCGCAGCACGGGCAGCTCGGTGAGGGTCTCCGGGATGACCCGTACGTCGATCCCGCCGTTCTGCTCGAACTGCACCCGGCCCCGGCCGACGCGCAGTTGCAGGCGCCGGTTGACCCGGTAGGTGCCGCCCTGCACGTCCACCCAGGGCAGCATCCGCAGCAGCCAGCGCGAGCTGATGGCCTGCATCTGCGGTGCGGACTTGTGGGTCGTGGCGAGCCGGCGGGCCGCCCGCGTGCTCAGACTGGTGAGCTGCGCGTCGGCAGCGGGCTCGGGGGCGGGTTCGACCAGGGCGGGACCGGTGGCGCTGTCCGGTGTGGACACATTCCCTCCAGGAGGTGCACGGAGACGAGCGGAGCGTCAGGGGATCGGCCCCCGGTGATCCGCATGCACCAGTCAATCACCCTGAGTGACGGACGGGTACGGCGTGAACGGGGCGGCTTCGTGGTCCGGAGGGTGCAAACCTGCCTGATGGGGCGGGAGACGCCTCGCGTGTGCCACCGCTTCCTGCGGGTGCTTCCGCGCGCCGGAGCGCACGTGGGTCACTCCGGGTTACCCGTGTGTTCGACGCGCGAGCGGACGGCCCGGTGGCTAGCGTGAGGAATCGGACAACCCGTCTCACCGGAAGGCTGCGGTCATGGTCGTACGACCCGAGGGAACCCCTTGTTGGGCCGACGCGATGTTCAGCGACGTGGAGGGCGCCAAGGCCTTCTACGGCGAGGTCCTCGGCTGGACCTTCGGCGACGCGTCGTCGGAGTACGGCAACTACACACAGGCGTACGCGGGCGGCAAGGCGGTCGCCGCCGTGGTCCCGCCGATGCCCGGCCAGGAGGGGCAGTCGCAGTGGTGCCTGTACTTCGCCTCCCCGGACGCCGCGGCGACCGCCGGCAAGATCCGGGAGCACGGCGGCGAGGTGCTGATGGAGCCGATGCGCGTCGGTGACTTCGGCACCATGTGCCTGGGCCGCGAGCCCGGCGGCGCCGTGTTCGGCGTCTGGCAGGCGGGCGTCCACGAGGGCTTCGAGGCGCCGCCCGAGCAGCCCGGCGCGTACTGCTGGGCCGAGGTCTTCACCCGCGAACCGGAGAAGACGGACGCGTTCCTCCCGGCCGTCTTCCCCTACACGGCGAAGCAGCTCCAGGACGACGCGGTCGACTTCCGGATGTTCGAGGTCGACGGCGAGACGGTGCTCGGCCGGATGAAGATGACGGAGGAGTTCCCGCCGGAGGTGCCGTCGTACGTCAACGTGTACTTCACCGTCGACAACTGCGACGACGCCGTGGCGCGGGCCACCAAGCTCGGTGGCGTCCTGCGCTTCGGCCCCATGGACACCCCGTTCGGACGGTTCGCGGCGATCAGCGACCCGCAGGGCGCGAGCTTCTCCGTGATCGACGTCACCACGACCGCGGGGGACATGCCGCAGGCCGCGGACGTGTCGTAGCCACCCGGCGGAGCGCCGGCGCGGCCGTGGCATGATCGGGCGCATGCGTGAACGAGTGGTGGCCGCGTGCGACGGGGCCTCGAAGGGAAACCCGGGACCGGCCGGCTGGGCCTGGGTGGTCGCGGACGACGCGGAGACACCGGCCCGCTGGGAGGCGGGACCGCTCGGCAAGGCGACCAACAACATCGCCGAACTCACCGCGCTGGAACGCCTGCTGGCCTCGACCGACCCGGCGGTGCCGCTCGAGGTCCGGATGGACTCGCAGTACGCGATGAAGGCCGTGACCACCTGGCTGCCGGGCTGGAAGCGCAACGGCTGGAAGACGTCCGCGGGGAAGCCCGTGGCGAATCAGGAACTCGTCGTCCGCATCGACGAACTGCTCGCCGGCCGCTCGGTCGACTTCCGCTACGTGCCCGCCCACCAGGTCGACGGCGACCCGCTCAACGACTTCGCGGACCGCGCCGCCAGCCAGGCCGCCGTCGTCCAGCAGCCGGCCGGCAGCGAGCAGGGTTCCCCGGAGCCGCCGGCCTCGCCGGACACCCCGAAGAAGAAGTCCGCCGGAACAGGCCGCTCCGCCGGGGGCAAGTCCCCCCGGCGGAGCGGTGGTTCGGCGTCGCGCACGCTCAAGGCCAAGTTCCCCGGCCGCTGTGTGTGCGGCCGCCCGTACGCGGCGGGCGAGCAGATCGCCAAGAACGCGCAGGGCTGGGGGCACCCGGAGTGCCGTACGGCGGACGCCGACGCGGGCTGAGCGGCGCGCGGGTCACAGGACCACGCCGCGCCAGCCTCCGGTCTCCAGACCGCGCTCCTCGATGAACTCCTTGAAGCGCGCCAGGTCGCCCTTGGTCTGCCGCTTCACGAGTCCCAGCTTGTCGCCGACGGTCTCGGCGACGCCCTCCGGCTGGAACTCCATCTGGAGCATCACCTTGGTACGGCTGTCGTCGAGCCGGTGGAAGGTCACCACGCCGGCCTGGCGGGCCTCGCCGGAGACCGTGGTCCAGGCGACCCGTTCGTCCGGGATCTGCTCGGTGATCTCCGCGTCGAACTCGCGGCGCACGCCGTTCACGCTGGTCACCCAGTGGGTGAGCGTGTCCGTGCGCTGCTCGATGCGCTCCACGCCGCTCATGAACGCGGGGAACGTCTCGAACTGCGTCCACTGGTCGTAGGCGGTGTGCACGGGCACGCCGACCTCGATGGATTCCTCGACCTGCGACACGATCGTCTCCTCCTTCGTGCTGGTGGTTCGTCTCGTCGCTGCGTGTCCGTCGCGGGTACCCGGGGGCCGCGGGGCAAACCGGCGGGTGACGATCAGTCGGTGTCGAAGGTGTAGTGGGCGGTGTGGTCGAGGAGGTCCGCCGGGGTGGTGTCGTTCCAGGGCTTCATCGTCTCGTGCAGGTCGACGACGTCCGGCGTGCCGCCGCCCGGGAGGTAGGTGGACCCGGGGTGCCGGCGCTGCCACTGGGCCCACAGCTTGTCGATGTAGGCGTGGTGCAGCCAGAACACCGGGTCGTTCGGGGAGACCCCGGTCGCCATCTGCCCGCCGACCCACACATGCACCCGGTTGTGCAGATTGACTCCGCGCCAGCCCTCCAGATGGTTGCGGAAGCCGTCGGAACCGCTGTTCCAGGGGGCCATGTCGTAGGTCGGCATCGACAGCACCGACTCGACCTCGGCCCGGGTCGGCAGCTCCCGCACGCCCGTTCCCAGGGAGCGCCGGAGGTAGCCGCGGCCGTCCACCCGGACGTTGACGGCCCAGTTGCCCGCCGAGGCGGCGAACGGACCGTCCATCACCTGGCCGTCCCGGCTGCGCCCGCTGCCGCCGAGGAAGTCCGGCGCCCACAGAGAGGAACGCGGTGAGCGGTCGGTGGACCAGTCCCAGTACGGCAGGGCCACCGAGGCGTCCACCGACTGGAGCGCCCGCTCGAACTCCAGCAGGAATCTGCGGTGCCACGGGAGGAAGGAGGGCGAACGGTGGCCGGTGCGTTCGCCGTTGTCGGTGTCCCCGAGGATGAACCCGTTGTGCGTGGTGACGAAGGCGTCGTAGCGGCCGCTGCGCTTGAGCTGGAGGACGGCGGCGACGAAGCGCCGCTTCTCGTCGGAGGTCAGGGACGCCTGGTTCTTGCGGACGGTCATGTGCGGTGCTCCAAAGGTGCGCGGAAGGTGGGGCGGTCGGCCGGTCAGCCGGCGGGGAACGGCACGAGTCGCGCGCCCTGCAGTTCGTCGACCGCGGCCCTGGCGGCGGCCTTCGGGGTGGGCACCGGGTCGTAGTGGCTGACCACGCTGATCCAGGTCCCGTCGGCGTTGCGCATCACGTGCAGTTCGACCCCGTCGACGTACACGCCGTAGCCGCCGCCGTGGTGATGGCCGCTCCCGCCGGTGGGCCGGCCCTGTATGCGGCGGCCCTTGTAGACCTCGTCGAAGGAACCGGGGGTGCTGCCGTGGGAGTCGTGGTGGTGGTCGTCCGCCCGGGCGACGGGGGTGGCGACCAGCGGGGCACCGGCGATGACGGCCGCCGCGGTGAGTGCGCGACGACGGCTGAGTTCCGGCATACGGGACCTCCTGGGGTGCGTTCGGTTGACGACCCCGTATGCCTATCGACCTGGGGGAGAAAGGGAGAAATCACCCGGGAGGGGTTGGCTGTGATCAGGACAATCAATTACATGTCGTGCAGAATTGAACGAAGATGATCTTGTTGCCGGTGGCGGACCGGGCCGGGCGGAAGGGGCAATTCCTTTCCGTGAACGCACCGGTTCCGGTGATCTTTCGCGTACCGGCCCGGCCGCGGTGGTGTGGCCCACGTGCGGAAAGTGGCGCGATCGGGCAGGTGGGGCGTCCCGGCGCGGACGCCAGGCACTGCTACCCTGCGTCGTCAACCCACCACGTCTGGTAACTCCCGGGAGTGTGCGTGAAGGTCGCCTGTGTCGGCGGCGGGCCCGCCGGCCTGTATCTCTCGATCCTGCTCAAGCGCCAGGATCCGTCCCACGACGTCACCGTCCACGAGCGCAACCCGAAGGGCTCGACCTACGGCTGGGGCGTCACGTACTGGCAGGGGCTCCTCGACAGGCTCCGTGTCTGCGACCCCGAGTCGGCACGCGTGATCGAGGCGGAGTCAGTTCGCTGGAACCAGGGCGTGGCCCACGTACGCGACCTGGCGACCCGTCAGCCGGGCGACGAGGGGCACGGCATCGGCCGGCACAAGCTGCTGGAGATCCTCGCCGCCCGCGCCCGCGCACTCGGCGTGCGGCTGGAGTACGAGAGCGGGATCACCGCCGACAACCTGCCGGAGGCCGATCTCGTCGTGGCCGGGGACGGTGTCCACAGCGCTCTGCGCACCCACCACGCCGACGACTTCGGCGCCGAACTCACCGCGGGGCGCAACTCCTACATCTGGCTCGGCACCACGAAGGTGTTCGACTCCTTCACCTTCGCGTTCGTGGAGACCGAGCACGGCTGGATCTGGTGCTACGGCTATCCCTTCAGCTCCGAGCAGAGCACCTGCGTCATCGAGTGCGCCCCCGAGACCCTGGCCGGACTCGGCCTCGACCGGGCGGGCGAGGGTGAAGGGCTGGCCCGACTCGAGAAGCTGTTCGCGCACATCCTCGACGGCAGGCCCCTGATCGGCCGCGCCGCCGCCGACGGCGGCACCCGGTGGCTGACCTTCCGCACCCTCACCAACCGCACCTGGTACCGCGGCAACCTCGTCCTCCTCGGCGACGCCGCCCATACCACCCACTACTCGATCGGCGCCGGCACCACCCTCGCCCTGGAGGACGCCATCGCCCTCGCCGACGCCCTGCGCGAGAGCGCCGACCTGCCGGGGGCGCTCGCCCGCTACGAGCAGGAACGCAAGGCCGCGCTGCTGTCGCAGCAGAGCGCCGCCCGTCACAGCGCTCAGTGGTACGAGAACCTCACCCGCTACATCCACCTGCCGCCGGAGCAGATGTTCGCCCTGCTCGGCCAGCGCCACTCGCCCCTGCTGCCCTACGTCCCGCCCCAGCTGTACTACCGGCTCGACCGGGCCGCCGGGCAGCTGGGGGCACTGCGCCGGTTCAAGCGGTGGCTGGGACCGAAGCTGGCACGCGGCGCGCACGCCAGGGCGCTGACCTCGCGGAAGTAGCCGGAAGACGGCCGCGGAGGCGCCGGAGAGCATGGGGTGAATGGCTATTCACTGCTACGGTGAATCGCCATTCACCCTGAATTCTTGGCCTGAGACCGCTGGAGTGCCCGTGGCGTCGCCCGCTCCGATACCCGCCCGGACCGGGAGAACCGCCGGCCTGCGGGCCCGGCTCACCGTCCCGGTCCTGGCCTACTGCGGCATCCTCATGGCGGTCATGCAGACCGTCGTCGTCCCGCTGCTGCCCGATCTGCCCCGGCTGACCGGCGCCTCGGCGGGCGCGGTCTCCTGGATGGTGACCGCCGCGCTGCTGTCCGGCGCGGTCCTCACCCCCGTCCTCGGCCGCGCGGGGGACATGTACGGCAAGCGGCGGGTGCTGCTCGTCTCGTTCTCCCTGATGGCGGTCGGCTCCGTGATCTGCGCCCTGACCTCCGACATCGGCGTGCTGATCGCGGCCCGGACCCTCCAGGGCGCCGCGTCCTCCGTCGTCCCGCTGTCCATCAGCATCCTGCGCGACGAACTGCCGCCGGAACGCCGGGGATCCGCCGTGGCGCTGATGAGTTCCACCGTGGGCATCGGCGCCGCGCTCGGACTTCCGGCGGCGGCCGTGGTCGTCCAGTACGCCAACTGGCACGTGATGTTCTGGGTGACCGCCGCGCTCGGCGCGACCGGAGTCGCCCTGATCCGCCGGGCGGTGCCGGAATCACCCGTGCGCGCGCCCGGCCGCTTCGACGTGACGGGGGCGCTCGGGTTGGCCGCCGGGCTGATCAGCCTGCTCCTCGCCGTGTCCCAGGGCGGCCAGTGGGGCTGGGGGAGCCCCCGGATCGTGGGCTTGTTCCTCACCGCCGTGCTCGTCCTCGGCCTGTGGTGGTGGCATCAGCTGCGGGCCGAACAGCCCTTGGTGGACCTGCGGTTGGTGTCCCGGCCGAGGGTGGGCCTGTCCCATGTCGCGGCGCTCCTGACCGGCTTCGCCTTCTACGCCAACTCCCTGGTGACCGCCCAGTTGGTGCAGGCGCCCGAGGCGAGCGGCTACGGGCTCGGGCTGTCCATCGTGCAGACGGGCCTGTGCCTGCTGCCCGGCGGCATCACCATGCTGCTGTTCTCGCCGCTCTCCGCCCGCATCTCCGAGGCGCGGGGACCGCGGATCACCCTCGCCCTCGGCGCCGCCGTCATCGCCGCCGGGTACGCCCTGCGCGTCGTCGACAGCCGCGACCTGTGGATGATCATGGTGGGGGCGACGGTCGTGGCGACCGGCACCACCCTCGCGTACTCCGCGCTGCCCTCGCTGATCCTGCGCGCCGTCCCGCCCGGACAGACCGCCGCGGCGAACGGGTTCAACGTGCTGATGCGCACGATCGGCCAGGCCACCTCGAGCGCCGCCGTCGCCGCCGTCCTCGTGCACCACACCGGCCTCGCCGACGGAGTGCCGGTGCCGACCCTGCACGGATATCTGCTGGCGTTCGGCATCGCGGGCGCGGTGGCCCTGGCGGCGTGCGCGGTGGCGCTGACGATCCCCGGCGACGCCGGACCGGACGGCACGCGATCCGTCCGCGGCCGTACCCGCTCCGTCGGCGAGGGCGCGTTGGAGGGAGCATGAGTGCCGTGAGCACTCCATCCGACACCTCGGCCGCGGCCGGCCCGCCGTCCCCGGCCCGGCGCGACGCCGAGACGACCAAGGCGGCGATCCTGCGCGCCGCCCGGCACCTCCTCGCCCGTCAGGCGCACGCCGACATCACCCTCAAGGCCGTCGCGGAACGCGCCGGGGTGAGCGCGCCGCTCGTCCTGAAGTACTTCGGCAACAAGGACGCCCTGTTCGCCCGGGTGATGTCGTTCGAGGAGGACGCCGACGCCCTGCTCGACGCCCCGCTGGCGCGGCTCGGCGCGCACATGGTGCGGCACGTGGTGGCGAGTCAGCGCGAGCGCGGCGCCGACCCCGTGCTGCGCATCGCGTTCGCGCCCCTGCACGGTGACCACGGCGACGTTCTGCGCGCGAACTTCCGCACCCAGGTCACCGAACGCCTGGCCGCCCGGCTCGCCGGTCCCGACCGGGGCATCCGCGCCGAACTCGCCGTCGCCACGGTGCTCGGCCTGGGCGTGATGTTCGGCATCGCCCGCGGGAGCGAGCTGGGGGCGGCGCCGACCGAGCACATCGTCGAGCGGTACGGCCCCACGGTGCAGGCCCACCTGGACGGCCCCTGACCGTCGCCGGGGCCGTCGCGGTCAGGCTGCGAGGGCCTGCTCCAGGGTGGGGTGGCAGGTGATGAGGGAGTCGACGCCGACCAGGCGCAGCACGTGCAGCACGGGCTTCCGGGCGGCGGCGATGCGCAGCCACCCGTCCGTGCCGCTCATGGCCTGGTGGGCGGCGACGAACACGTTGATGCCGCTGGAGTCCATGAAGCTCACGCCGCCGAGATCCACCACGATCCGTGCCGGCGGTGCCGCGTCGTCCTCCGGGAGCAGGGCGTGACGGAGATCGTTCGTGACGTCGTGGTCGATCTCGCCCCGTACGACGACCACGCGCACATCGCCGACCATGCGGTGGGCGACGGAGAACCGGTCGGCCTGGGCCGCTTGCGCGATGCCGCTCATCGTGTGCCCCACCGCGCCGGGGTCCGCCCGGGGACGGGGCTCGGGCAGGTGAGGGTGCTCCGCCGCTCGCACCGCGGGTGCGCGGGCGGCCGGGCGGAACAGGATGCCTCGCGTACCGCCGCCTCTCCCCGCCGGCCGGCCCGGGACGCCACGCACCCCCGGGCGCGCGCAGCCGTGGCCCCTCGGGGCCGGCTCGGGTTCGACAAGGCACCGGCATCCGCGTCACGGGTGCGCCGACCGGTCTCCATCAGCCCCTCGGTTCCTCTCGTTCTCCCGAGGGCGCTGTGCGGTGCTGCCCTCACTGTCGCCCGAGACCATACCTCACTACATGGAGAACGAAAATCTATGTCGGCGAGAGTAGACATTGGTTCATGACGTGGTTATGGTTTCTCTCGTAACCCAGAGAGACCGCAGGGTCGGGCAGACATGAACTGCCTGGAGCAGCAAGGTAGTTGCAGTTAGAAGTCGCAGGACGGTGCGGCGGTGGAGTTCCGAAGCCAGGTGGTCGCAGGACGGCGACGGGACTGACGGCCGGACCGGGTGGCCCGCGGGTCAGGGGCCGCCGAGAGCGTCACGCAGGACGCAGTACCAGCGGGCAACCGCGATCCCGGCATCCCCGGCGGCGTTCCGGCCGGGGATGCGGACACAGAGGGCCGGCGCGGCAGCAGGGCCGGCAGATGGTGTGGCAGTTCCCTCGGGCCCTGGCGCCGTACGGCGCCAGGGCCCTCTACGCGTTCCACACAGAGGTGCACGTGACAGCGCACGACTCCTTCGTCCGGCTCGACGACGACCACCCCGCCCCATCACCCCGCCGCCCTTCCCGGGCGGAAACCGCCGCGCCGACCCCGGACGGACGACCGGCCGCCGGCCCGCGGCCCGCGGCGACGCGCCGGGCCGCACCCGTCCGCCGATCCCGGGACGAGAGCGCATGATCGCTGAGGACAGCGCGTCGTCGAGCCGTGAGGGAGCCGCTGTGACCGCAGGAGAGCCGGACGCCGGGCAGGCCTCGCGTCCTCCCGGGAGCACGGGTCGCCGGGACCGGGCGATGACCCTGGCGGGGACCCTGGCCGCGGCGGAGACCGCGTCGCCCGTGGAATCGCTCGACGTGGTCGCGCGCATGCTCGGGGAACACCTCGGGGCTGCGGCGGTGTCGTTCCTGATCACGGACTTCACCGGCGGATCGGTCGTCCGGCTGGGGGCGGCGGGCAGCGTCGACACCGACGAACCGGCGCGGCGCATCCCGCTGCGGGGCACCCTGTACGACGACGTGATCCGCACCCAGCGGCCGAGGGTGGAGGACAACGGAGAGGGCGCGCTGGTGCGGATCGTCGCCCCGGTGACCAACCGAGGGGACGCCATCGGACTCCTCGAACTCTTCCTGCCCGAGGCGCCGGACGCGGAGGTCATGCGGGAGATCGGGGAGACCGCGCACGCCCTGGCGTACATCGTCATCGCGAACCGGTCCTACACCGACGTGTACCAGTGGGGCCGCCGTACCGTCCCGCTGAGCCTGGCCGCGGAGATCCAGCACCGGTTGCTCCCGGCCTCGCTGGCCTGCGAGGCGGCGCAGTTCGCGGTCGCCGGGGCGCTGGAGCCGGCCGACCACGTCGGGGGCGACACCTTCGACTATGTGATCGACCGGGACACGGTCCAGCTGTCCGTCACCGACGCCATGGGACACGATGTCGACGCCGCGCTGCTGGCGACCCTTCTGGTGGGCGCCCTGCGCCGCGCCCGGCGGGCCGGCGGCGACCTCGCGGAACAGGCCCGCCAGGCGGACCAGGCCATGCGCGAGCACGGCCGGCAGGGCTATGTCACCGGCCAGCTCCTGCGCATCAGCCTGATCGACGGCAGGACCGAGTTCATCAACGCCGGGCACCCCTGGCCGCTGCGGATGCGGGACGGACAGGTGCGGGAGATCACCCCGAAGATCGACATGCCGTTCGGTTTCCACGCCCCGCACACCTACCGGGTCCAGTCGCTGGACCTGCGGCCGGGCGACAGGCTGGTGATGCTGACCGACGGCATGCTGGAGCGCAACGCCAACCGCCTCGATCTGTCCGACCTCATCGTGCGCACCCGGGAGCTGCATCCCCGCGAGGCCGCCCGCACCCTCATCGCGGCGATCGTCGACGCCAACCAGGGCCACCTGCAGGACGACGCGACCGTCATGTGCCTGGACTGGCACGGCACCGGCCACTCCCGGCGCGACGCCGACACCGGCGCCGACCTCACCGACGCCTCATGCCCGTCGACGACGGGACGGACCGCCGACGGAGGGTGACCGCGGGCGCGCCACGCCGTCCGGCGCGATCGCGGGACCGGGACGGGTCGGCCCGGCTGACGGCCGCTCACCGAACGAGCGGTCCACGCTCGTGTCAGGGACCCGTCGACACGGACGGCGGCCGGAGCGGCCCGTTCCGCACCGGGTCACGGCGGATGACAGACTGACGTCATGGACGAGCGCGAATTCGGTAGGTCTGGTCAGCACGCATCCGTCGTCGGTCTCGGCACCTGGCAACTGGGCGCCGACTGGGGAGACGTCGACGACAAGGAGGCGCTGACCGTTCTGGAGGCGGCGGCCGAGGCGGGGGTGACCTTCTTCGACACCGCCGACGTCTACGGCGACGGACGCAGCGAGCAGACCATCGCCGCGTTCCTGAGCGGCCGGCCCGATCTGCACGTGCTGGTCGCCACCAAGATGGGCCGCCGCGTCGAGCAGATCCCCGAGAACTACGTCCTGGACAACTTCCGCGCCTGGAACGACCGCTCACGCCGCAACCTCGGCGTCGACCGCATCGACCTGGTGCAACTGCACTGCCCGCCCACCCCCGTCTACTCCAGCGACGAGGTCTTCGACGCGCTCGACACCCTCGTCGAGGAGGAGCGCATCGCGCACTACGGCGTCAGCGTGGAGACCTGCGCCGAGGCCCTCACCGCCATCGCCCGCCCGGGAGTGGCGAGCGTCCAGATCATCCTCAACCCGTTCCGGATGAAGCCCCTGGACGAGGTGCTCCCGGCGGCCCGTGCGGCCGGCGTCGGCATCATCGCCCGCGTCCCGCTCGCCTCCGGCCTGCTCTCCGGCAAGTACACCAAGGACACGGTCTTCCCGGAGAACGACCACCGCGCCTACAACCGGCACGGCGAGGCCTTCGACCAGGGCGAGACGTTCTCCGGCGTCGACTTCACCACCGGCGTCGAGGCCGCCGTCGAGTTCGCGTCCCTCGCGCCCGAGGGGTACACGCCGGCCCAGCTGGCGCTGCGCTGGATCATCCAGCAGCCCGGCGTGACCACCGTGATCCCGGGCGCCCGCTCGCCCGAGCAGGCCCGCGCCAACGCCGCCGCCGCCAGGCTCCCCGAGCTGACCGAGGAGACCCTCGCGGCGGTCCGCGACCTCTACGACCGGCGGATCAAGGAGCAGGTCGAGGGCCGCTGGTAGCCGGAAACGGGACGGCGCACCGAGAGAACCGCCGATCACGGGGTACTCGCCGGGAGAGAGGGGGACCGACCACTCGAACCGGGAGGACAGCACACGTGACCGACACGGCGGCCAAGGCCGAGGAGCGCAAGGGGCGGGACGAGACCGAGGAGGAGAGAGCCGACCGCATGTGGGGGGAGCTCATCCAGGAGATACGCGTCGCCCAGACGGGCGTGCAGATCCTCTTCGGTTTCCTGCTGACGGTCGTCTTCACCCCGCGGTACGCGGATCTCCCGCACGTCGACCAGGTCATCTACATCGTGACCGTGGTCCTGGGCGCCTGCGCGACGGGCGCCCTCATCGGCCCCGTCTCCCTGCACCGCCTCGTCTCCGGGCGGCGGGTGAAGCCGCAGGCGGTCCAGTGGGCCTCCCGGCTGACCTTCGTGGGCCTGCTTCTGCTGCTCGCCACGATGACCTCGTCGCTGCTGCTGATCCTGCGCGTGGCCACCCACGACGAGTTCGTGCCCTATCTCGTCGCGGGTGTGTTCACGTGGTACGCGCTGTGCTGGTTCGTGCTGCCGCTGTGGACCCGCCGCCGCTACACGACGGACTGAGCCGCGCCCGCGCCACCGGCCTCCGGCGCGGCGCCCCGGGCGCCGCGCAGCGCGGTGATGCAGCTGCCGATCGCCTGCTGCAGCTCCTCCAGTTGCTGGACCATGTCGTCCTCGTAGAAGTCCTGCGCGTCGACGTCGTCGAAGGTGAGCTCCTCGAACACCTTCGTCGCCCGCTGGAGGCTGCTGTAGAACTTCGTGCGCCGCTCCTGGACGCGCAGTTCGGGGTCGGCCTCGACGGTCTCCACGACCAGGCTCTTCATCGTGTCGTAGGCGTCGCTCGCCCACTCGCCGGCGTCCTCGTCGTCGTTCAGCTCGTCGAGCAGCGAGAGGTGCCGTTCGGCCTCCTGGCGCAGCTCGGCCGGGGCGTCGAGGGTCTGCCCGGCGGGCGTCTTGATCTGACCGGACTCGGCGATCTGCCGCACGTACCCGATGCGGTCGGCCGAACGGCTCTCGGTGGCGACGGCCTTCTTGAGGTCGTCGGTGCGGACGACGTCCCGGGCCAGCTCGATCTGGAGGTCCGGGTCCTCCTTGATCCGGTCCAGCAGGGCGGCGCGGGCCGCCCGGGCCGTCGAGGGGTCGGCGAGGATCGCGGCGCGCAGGGCGGTGGGGTTCTCCGCGACCTCCAGGGCCTTCGTCGGGCGGATGCCCTCGGCCTCGGCGGCCTCCGCGATGGCGGTGCCGCGCTCGGAGGCGGCGCTGGACCGGGAGACGTAGTAGGTCAGCCACACCTCCGCGTCCGGCAACTCGACCTCCTGGCCCGGCGCGAGCTCCTCGAAGTGCGGGACGAGGCCGTCGTCGGCCGCCCGGTCCCAGGCCTTGTAGTACCGCATGACGCGCTCGGGGGAGCAGCCGGCCAGCTCGGCGAACTCCTTCGCCGACACCTTCGGCGTCTCGTCCGCACTCTGCCCGCCGGGTCGGACACTGCGCGCCACCATCAGGCCGAAGGCCCACCCGCCGGTCCGCGCGTAGACGCCGAACTCACGGGCGTCCCGCGCCACGAGGTCGGACAGGGGCGTGGGGGACGTCCCGGCGGACGTCTCGGGCAGGTCGATCGCCAGGGTCACGGATGACTCTCCTCTGCGGGCTGCTGGACGTAGGATCGGCACTGCGAAAAGTGCAGACCGGCAGCCTATATGCACCGCTTGGCGATGCTTTGCCGGACCCGTGTGCGGCCGGGCGGCCCGTCAGCCGAAGGCGTTCCGCAGCGCGGGCAGCAGCGTCTTCTCCGACCAGTCCAGGTAGGCGGGCTGGGACTCCCCGCCGATCTGCACCAGGGCGATCTCCGTGAAACCGGCCTCGGCGTAGGGACGTACGGCCTCGACGAAGTCGTCCGGGTCGTCGCCGCAGGGGATCGAGGCGGCCACGTCGTCGGGCGTCACGAACTGTGTCGCCGCGTCGAAGGAGTCCGGGTGGGGCAGTTCGGAGTTCACCTTCCAGCCGCTGGCGAACCAGCGGAACTGGTCGTGCGCCCGCTTCACGGCCGCGTCGCGGTCGGCGTCGTGGCAGACCGGAAGCTGGCCCACCCGCGGCTTGCCCGTGCCGCCGTGGCGGTCGAACGAGGCCAGCAGGTCCGCCTTCGGCTCGGTGGCGATCACGAGGTCGGCCAGCCGGCCCGCGAGCGCGCACGACCGCTCGCCGGAGACGGCGACGCCGATCGGCGGCGGCTCGTCGGGCAGGTCCCACAGCTTGGCCGAGTCCACGTCGTAATGGGTGCCGTGCCGGGTCACATGGTCCCCCTCGAACAGCGCGCGGATGATCTCCACGGCCTCCTCGAACATCTCGTGCCGCACGTCCACGGAGGGCCAGCCCCCGCCCACCACGTGCTCGTTGAGGTTCTCCCCGGAGCCCAGGCCCAGCCGGAAGCGCCCCTCGGACAGCAGCTGCATCGTGGCGGCCTTCTGCGCCACCACCGCCGGGTGGTAGCGGAAGGTCGGACACGTCACGTACGTCATCAGCGGGATGCGTGACGTGGCCTGGGCGGCGGCGCCGAGCACGCTCCAGGCGTACGGCGAGTGGCCCTGCGAGCGCAGCCACGGAAAGTAGTGGTCCGAGGTCACCGAGAAGTCGAAGCCCGCCTCCTCCGCACGCACCACGTGGTCGACCAGGTCTCGGGGGCCGGCCTGTTCGGTCATCATCGTGTATCCGATTTGCACCATGGGGCCCGAGTCCCCGGCCCTCCGGGGAGGAAACGGGCCCGCCCACGGGAAACGCACCGCCGGTCGTCCATCCCCGGCCTTCGCGCCCGCACCTTCGCGCAACGGCCCGCCGGACGCCCGCGTCCCGCGCCACGTCCGTCATGCACCTCTGGGTTTCCCGGGTCCTACGTGCGCCCCTCCTCGTCTAGGTGCTGGGTGCCGACGTGCTGCGGCGGACGACCAGTCGCGGGGTCATCGTGGTCTGCACGGCGTGCTCCCGGCGGCCCTCGACGCGCTCGATCAGCAGCCGGGCGGCCGTGTTGCCCATGTCGTGTCCGGCCTGGTCGACGCTGGTGAGCTGGACGGTGGCGAGGTCGGCCAGGGCGGTGTTGTTGTAGCCGACGATGGAGACGTCCTCGGGAACGCGCAGACCCAGTTCGTGGGCCGCCCGCCAGACGCCGAGTGCGGCGACGTCCGCACCCGCCATGACGGCGGTGGGCCGGTCCTCGCCGGTCAGCAGGCTCATGCCCGCCTTGTAGCCGCCCTCGTCGGAGTAGGCGGCACGGCAGACCTGGGTCCTGCCGCCGAGTCCGTGGCGTTCCATGGCCTCCGTGTAGCCGTCGGTCAGGACGATCTCCGAGGTGCGCGTCCACTTGCTGGATCGCGCTGCTTCTGACCGTGGTGTGCCTGATGGTGACCCTGGTCGTCTTCCGCGTCTCGCGGCGCGACCTCACGGAGGGCTGAACCCATGGCCGTCGACACCACCATGAAGACCTCCGGTTCACCCAGCGGCGGCGGACCGGCGTCCTCCGCGGACACCGGCCGGCCGCCACGGCGCCGCCGTCCCGGCCGCGTCTGGGTGAAGATCGTCGTCGCCCTGCTGCTCGTCATCGAGGTCTATCCGCTGGTGTGGATGTTCCTGACCTCGCTGAAGTCCAACAGCGACTACCTGAACAACTCGACCTGGAGCCTGCCCACCACGTGGGAATGGGGCAACTACACCGAGGCCTGGACCACCGGCAACATCGGTCTGTACATCCAGAACAGCGTCCTCGCCGTGCTGCCCGCGCTCGCGCTGATCCTGCTGCTGGGCACCGCCGCCGGCTTCGCCCTCCAGGTCATGGTGTGGAAGGGACGCAGCCTCACCCTGTTGATCTTCCTCGCGGGCATGATGGTCCCGCCGCAGATGATTCTCCTGCCACTGTTCACGGTGTACTTCCAGACCGGCCTGTCCGGCACCCTGTGGCCGCTCATCCTCACCTACACCGGCACCGGCCTGCCGCTGACGGTGTTCATGATGGCCACCTACTACAAGACCCTGCCCCGCGAGCTGTTCGAGGCGGCCACCATCGACGGCGCGGGCATCCTGCGCGCCTTCTGGACCATCAGCGTCCCCATGGTCCGCAACGCCCTGCTCACCGTCGGCCTGGTGCAGTTCTTCTTCATCTGGAACGACCTGCTCATCGCGCTGACCTTCACCAACAACCAGGACCTGCGCACCATCCAGGTCGGCCCGGCGACCGGCTCGCCGAGCTGGTCCTCGCGGACGACGCCCGGATCGCCACGGGCTTCGTCGGCACCCCGCTGATCTGCGACGCGCTCACCGCCACCGGCCACGTCGACGTCGCCTACCGGCTGCTGACCCAGACGGAATGCCCGTCCTGGCTCTACCCGGTCACCATGGGCGCGACCACCATCTGGGAACGCTGGGACAGCCTGCGTCCCGACGGAACCCTCAATCCCGGCGGCATGACCTCCTTCAACCACTACGCCCTGGGCGCCGTCGCCGACTGGATGCACCGGGTCGTCGCCGGCCTGGAACCGACCGAGCCCGGATACCGCACCATCCGCTTCCGCCCGCGCCCCGGCGGCGGCATCACCTGGGCCAAGGCCACCCACGAGACCCCCTACGGCACCGCCGCCGTGGCCTGGGAACAGACGGCGACCGGCCTCACCGTGCAGGTCACCGTCCCCAGCGGCTGCCAGGGCGTCCTCGAACTGCCGGGCCGCGCCCCCCTCACCGTCGGCCCCGGCGCGCATCACCTCGACACGGGTGAAGTCGACCGCACCGCCGCCTAGCCGCGTTCCGGAGCCGGGCAGGCGAGCCCGGCCGGTCTTCACACCCCTCGAGCTTTCCTCCGGCACGCAGGCCCGAAGGCACCCGTCGGCGGAGGAGGGAAGAGACGGCGGCCCGGGGCAGTGGCCGATCGGCGGGGTGACCGAGCTGACCGGCGGCAAGGCCGTCGACATCACCGTGGAGTACAGCACCAAGGACGTCGGCTGGAGCGGTGCCGGTCTGGTCCTCGGGTGGCAGCCCGAGTCCCTGATCGCCGCCGCCGTCGCCACGGCCCGGAAGGCCGATGTGGCGATCGTCTTCGTCAACAACTACAGCGGTGAGGGCCTCGACCGCGAGGACCTGGCGCTGCCCGGCGACCAGAACCAGCTGATCGAGGCCGTCGCCGCGGTCAATCCCCACACCGTGGTCGTCCTCAACACCTCCGGCCCGATGCTGGTGCCGTGGCTCGGCCGGGTGAAGTCGGTGCTCCAGGCCTGGTACCAGGGCGCCGCCACCGGTACCAGCATCGCCAACATCCTCTACGGCGACGCCGAACCCGGCGGCCGCCTGCCGATGACCTTCCCGGCGACCGAGGAGCAGGGCCCCACCCGGTACACGGGCGGGAAGAACGACGCCGCCGACGGCACCCTCGTCTACGACGAGGGCATCTACGTCGGCTACAAGTGGTACGACAAGCACCACGCCGAGCCGCTCTTCCCCTTCGGCCACGGCCTGTCCTACACCTCCTTCCAGCACGAGAAGGTCCGGGTCACCAGCCGCGGCCGCGGGGACGAGGCGGCCGAAGTCGGCGTCGAGGTGCGCAACACGGGCCGACGCGCCGGATCCGACGTGGTGCAGGTCTACCTCGGGCACCTGCCCACCGAGGTCGACACTCCGGCCAGGACGCTCGCCGGCTTCGCCGAGGTGACCCTCGAGCCGGGGCAGCGCCGCAAGGTTGCCGTCACGGTCACCCGGCGCATGGTGTCCTACTGGGACGAGTCCGGGAGCCGGTGGGTGACCCCGGCCGGCCGGGTTCCCGTCTACGTGGGCCGCTCGGCCACCGACGCCGAGTACGCCGGGACCATCACCGTCCGCTAGCGCGTCACGCCCCGAGGGGCAGGCCGGACCGGCAGTGCGGCAGAGGAACGCCGGGTGGCGCAGCTCTGCCGCACTGGTCCGTAGGCCTCGGGGCGGGTGCGAGCGGGAAGGGACGGGGGCCCCGGCTCTCCGGCCGGGGCCGTTCGTCAGCCGGGCACTCGATGCCAACCGTCGGTCAGGAGCCCGAGCGCCGACGTCCTGTCGGTCAGGAGCCCGAGCGCCGACGTCCTGTCGGTCAGGAGCCCGAGCGCCGACGTCCTGCACGCCCCGGGGTCCTGACGATGCGGTGCCGGTGGGTGCGGCGCGCACTCCGTGATGCGGTACCTGCGCGCCGTCCCGTGCAGGGCCGGGTTGACACCGTGCACGCCGCTGATGGTGTTGAGCCGCCGAAGGCCTGTCCGACGAGCAGATCGGGTGGCGGCTCGGCCTCGCCACCGCCACGGTCAAGACCCATGTCGACCGGGCCATGGCCGAGCTGCACATCCACGATCGCGCCGGCCTCGTGGTCCTCGCCTGCCGCTCGGGCCTGGTCGACCACCTGCGCTGACCGGACGGCCGTCCCGGCCCGGCGGCCGACGGGTTCGGCACGCCCACTGCGCCGCCCCCTCGGTCAGGTCGTCGAACCCGGCCGGAACGTCCGCAGGAACGTGTTCAGCGCCTCGCGGTCGGCGCTCCTGCCCCAGTCCGTCGCGGGCGTCGTCCAGCGCAGGGAGAAACTGCGGTGCCCGCCGAGCAGGAAACCGCGGCCGAACGTGCGCACCCGCGCGCCGTCGACGTCCACGAGCCACTCCATGTCGGCGGCCTTGTAGCCCTGGTACGTCGTCGCCTCGATGGCGCCGATCCGACGGAATCCGTCGTCGTCCTTCAGGCCCGGCTCGACGTCCTCGCGCCAGACGGCCACCGGGTCCGGTCCGGCGTTCTCGCTGTAGGTCACCGCGAGCGTGCGCGGATCGCCGCTCGCCCCGAAGGTGACGCGGTACGCCCGGTCGGCGCCGCGCGCGGTCTCCAGCGGCTTCCAGCCCTCGGGCAGCGCGACCGAGAAGCCCTCCGGCGCGCGGTACACGCGATAGCCCTGGGGGAGGGCGTCGGCGCCGGCGGACGGCGTCGAGGCGGAGGCCTCCGGGGACGTGCTCGGCGACGGGGTGCCCGGAGAGGTCGGGGCCGGCGTCGCCGACCCTCTTTCGCCGGTGTCCTCGCCGCCCGTGGCTCCCGTCGCCGCCGACGCGGACGGCCGGGCTGGTGCGCCGCCCCCCGCCGTGTCGTCGCTGTCGGGCGGCTGGTGGGTCACCGCGAGGGCGGCGGCCGCCACGGTGACGACGGCCAGCGCCGTGCCGGCGGCCATCGCCCGGCCGCTCCACCGCGGACCGGCGTACCGGGCGGCGGCGCAGGCCCGCTTCAGCCGCGGGGCCTGCAGGACGGCGTGCGCGTCCTCGTCCAGCACGCGGGTGAGGGACTGCCGGACGACCGTTCTGGTCAGCCGCTCCCGGGAGTCCTTGCGCAGCAGCCCCTGCACGGTCCGGGTGAGCGGACCGGCTCGCAGCGGGGTGCGCAGCGGCAGCCGGTCCACCCCCTTCAGCGTGCTCTCGGGCCGGTCCCGGTCCCGGTACGGCGGCCGCCCCTCGACCATCGCGTACAGGATCGCGCCCAGCGCCCACAGGTCCGCCGCCGGGCCGATCCGGTCGTCCCGGGCCTGCTCGGGGGAGGCGTACGCCGGGGCCGCCACCCGGGGGGCGAGGGTCGCGCCCGCCAGCCCGAACCCGGTGAGCACGAGGGGACCCCGGGCCCGCACGAAGATCTGACCGGGGCTCAACTCGCCGTGGGTGAT
The DNA here is from genome assembly GCF_031456635.1 of Streptomyces sp. 3330. Taxonomy (NCBI): domain Bacteria; kingdom Bacillati; phylum Actinomycetota; class Actinomycetes; order Kitasatosporales; family Streptomycetaceae; genus Streptomyces; species Streptomyces sp. 3330. Next base: position 63,542 of record NZ_JAVDVA010000019.1, on the reverse strand, counting down.
GCCCTCGCCGTGCGCGGCCTCCAGCACGTCGAGCAGCTGGAGGCCGATCGTCGCGGCCTTGGTGGGACTGAACGTGCCCTTCTGGTCGAGGAGTTGCCCCAGGGGCAGCCCGTCGATCCACTCGGTGACGGTCCACAGGGAACCCGCCTCCTCCACGGCGTCGACGACCGCGGCGATCCGGCCGGGACACAGTCGGGCCATCGTCTCCGACATCCGCAGGACCCGGTCGGCCGCCTGGCGGGCCTTCTCCTCGCCCTGACCGCCCGGCAGCCCGATCCTGGTGATCAGGCAGGGCCGGGCCGCCCCGGTGTCCTCGACGTACTCGCCGTACCAGCCGACGCGGTTCGTCTCCCGGTGGACGACGTCGAGCAGCCGGTACCTCCCGGCGACCAACTCGTGCGTGGAGACGTGCGTCTTGACCATGGCCATCCCTCGCTGAACCGGCGGTACTCACCTTTCCCAGTGGTACGACCGGCGCGAGGGGGTCCGTTCAAATGGACCGCAACTCCGTTGTGATTCCTGTCTTTTATTCAAAAAAGGCGCCGCTTCGGGTCGACTGCATGTACGAGAAAAGGGAATTGCCGGGGACCGTCCTGTGTCCCTCCTGCGGTGTAACCAGCGGTAAACAAGCCGGGCGGGGCTGGACGGGCTTCCCGGGAACGACCTTCTCGACCGTGCCGCATTCCTGCTCGGAGGCACTCCCGGCGATTTCCCGAATACGGCGGGGCCGCCTCGTACGCCGGTTCGGCCGGACACCGGCAGAACCGTGTACCGCGGGCACGGCCGGACGGCGTCAGAGGTCCCGGCGGACCACGAAGCGGACCAGGGAGCGCAGGTCGCGGACCGCGTCGGCGGCGAGCGGTACGGCCGTCAGCGCCGACTCGGCGGAGGCGACCTGCCGGCCCGCCTCGGTGAGCGCCGCCGCCCGGCCACCCGCCGCCTCGGCCAGCTCCGCCGCCTCGCCCGGGTCGCCGCCCCGCTCCAGGAGGACGGCCAGCCGACGCGCGGCGGGAGCGGGTGATTCCAGCGCCGCCAGCACGGGGAACGTCTTCTTCCGCTCGCGCAGATCGCCATGGACGGGCTTCCCGGTGATCGCCGGGTCGCCCCAGACGCCGAGCAGATCGTCGACCACCTGGAACGCGACCCCCAGATGCCTGCCCGCCCGGTCCAGCGCGGCCGCCACGGCCGGCGGGGCGCCGCCCAGCACCGCCCCCAGCGCGGCCGCGCAGCCGAGCAGCGCACCGGTCTTGCCCTCGGCCATCGCCCGGTAGGCGTCGGGACGCACCCGCTCCGGCCCCGACCACGGCCGCGCGGCGAACAGCAGGTCGTCCGCCTGCCCGCGGACGAGCTCCCCGAGGGCGCCGGACAGCAGCCGTACGGCGGCGGCGCCGGCCGGGGGCGGCTGGAGCGCGAGGGTCTCCACCGCCAGGGCGAACAGCGCGTCGCCCGCCAGGACCGCCGGTCCCGTGCCGTAGGCCTTCCACACGCTGGCACGCCCGCGCCGGGTCGCGTCACCGTCCATGATGTCGTCGTGGAGCAGCGAGAAGGCGTGCACCAGCTCCACCGCCACCGCCGCGGGCACCCCGGCCCGCGCGGGAGCGCCGGCCGCCTCGGCCCCGAGGATCGCGAGGGCCTGCCGCAGGCCCTTGCCCCCGGAGCCGGGCGTGGGCGCCCCGCCCACCCCGCACCAGCCGAAGGAGTAGCCGGCCATCTCGCCCACCCAGGGGTGCGCACGTCCCACGGCCTCCACGAGCGCGGGGCGCACCAACTCCCGGCAGCGGGCGAGGGCCTGGGGCGCGTGGGACCGGGTCGCGGCGGCTTCCCGCACCGTCGTGCCGACCGCGGTCACCGGCCGGCCGCCGCATGCTCGTCGGAGACCGTGGTCATGGGTGCGGGTGCCGGTGCGGGTTCGGGCGCCGCGGTCGGTGTCGGGCTCGGCGTCCGCGTCTGCGCGTCTGCCTGTGCTGTCGTCTGCGTCTGCGACTGTGTCCGCGTCCGTGTGTGCGCCGGTGTCGGTGTCGGTTTCGGTAGGGGCGTCGTCGGTGTCGGGGCCGACGACGCGACACCCAGCTCGTGCTGGGCGCGGGCGACCATCTCCCGTGCGTGGCGCAGGCCGATGCGCTCCAGCTCCCGGGCCAGTTCGGCCAGTTCGGCCGCCGTCCGCCCGCGGTCGCGGCCCAGCCGGGCCAGGGACTTCGTCAGGCCGAGCCGGGACAGTGCCTCGCCGCGAGGCTCGCCCATGGCGCGGAACTCGTCGAGGGCCTGCGTGTACATCTCCCGGGCCTCGCGGTACCGCCCCGCGCGGTAGAAGACGTTGCCGCGCATCTTGTGGTTGTAGGCCAGCGCGCCGGTCAGGTTCATGGCGCGGCAGGACCCCTCGGCCTCCGTCAGCAGGGCGAGCGCGCGTTCGGCGTCCCCGTCCCGGGCGGAGACGATGTCGGCCAGCCCGCGCAGCGCCCAGGCGTGACCGCGGCGGTCCTCGGCGCGCTCCGCGATCAGGGCCGCCTCCTCGAAGAGGGCGTACGCCGTGTCGTGGTCGCCGGAGTTGCGGTGCATCTGCGCGATGCCCTCCAGGGCCCACACGGTGTGCCGTGCCTCGCCGCGCCTGCGCGCCTCCGCCAGCAACTGCTCGTGCAGCCTGCCCACGGCCTCGTAGTCGCCCTGGATGCGCCCGGTCTCCGCCAGCCCGGCCAGCGAGTAGCCGCGGACCACGATGTCGCCGCCCTGCTCGCCCAGGTCGGCCGCCAGCCCCAGCAGCCGCCGGGCCAGCGGGAACGCGCCCCGCTGCCGGGCCAGGGTGCCGCCGCTCCACAGCGCCCACGCCATCGCGGCGACGTCACCGGCCTCCCGGGCCGCCCGGTAGCTCGCCTTCCAGGCCCGGTCGGCCTCCCGCACCTGCCCCAGGCGCCGGTGCGCCTCGGCGACCGCGAGCCCCGAGCGGGCCGCCTCGCCGTGTTCTCCGGCCCGCTCCGCCGCCCGCAACCGCTCGGTCCCGGCGGCCAGTACGTCGTCCAGCGAGGAGTTCACGGACAGGGTGGTGAGAGCGCCCTGGTATTCCGGGGCGAATGCCTTGCCGTACATCGGTTCCCTTCGGCAGACCACCGGGTGTTCACGTATGCACTCTGTGTATACACGGTGGGTATAGTGCGTGTTCTGCCGGTCAAGACGCGGGCACGGTGAGGGGGGTTGCCTGTGAGGCGCAGATCACCGGAGGAGCAGCGGGAATGACGGGGCGTCAGGCGCCGAAGAGCTGGGTCCAGTACGTGCCCGCGGGGCCGCCGCCCGCGAAGCCGACGCCGATGTGGGTGAAGGCGGGCTTCAGGATGTTGGCCCGATGCCCGGGGCTGTTCATCCAGCCGTCCATCACCTCGGCGGGGGAGCGCTGGCCGCAGGCGATGTTCTCGCCGATGGTCCGCCGGGTCGAGCCCGCGGCGGCGGCCCGGTCCCAGGGGTGGCTCCCCTCGGGAGAGACGTGGGAGTAGAAGGCGCGCGCCACCATGTCCGCGCTGTGCGCCTGCGCCGCCGTCGTGAGCAGGGGGTCGACGGCGAGGGCGGGCAGCCCCGCCCTCGCCCGTTCACCGTTGGCGAGATCGACGACCTCGGCCGCGGTCCGGGCCAGGCCGTCCGGGGTGAGGGGGCTCGCCCACAGGGCGGTCCAGTAGGTGTCGCCGGTGCGAGGATCGGTGGCCCTGGCCGACGCGGCGTGCGTGAACGCCCGCTCGTGCAGTGTCCGCCGGGCCCGGTCGGTGCGCAGACAGTAGGCGACGAACTCGGCGGTGGTGCCGGGCCCGGAGACCAGATGCTCGCCGACGCGGAGATAGCGGTAGCCGGCGGCCGTGACCCGCTGGTGCACCGAGACGCCGTCGGCGCCCTCCGTGCCGAGCCGCCCGGCCGCTGCCAGGGCGGCCGCGTGCGCCCGGGCGGCGGAGGCGAGGCGGGTGTCGAAGGCCACGGGAGGTGAACCCGCCGTGGCGCGGGCGGGGTTGACGAGGGCGAGGAAGCCGTCGGGATCGGAGGCGGCCCGCGCGGAGCCGTGCGGCGTGGAGCCCTGCGGGGTCGACGGGCCGTGCGGGACGACGGCGGGGTCCGGCCTCGTGACGCGCGCTGCGCTCGGCGGCTGTCCGCTCGCGTTCCTCGTGCCGCTGCGCCCCGCGAGCCCGGGCGGTTGCCCCGCGGCGGCGGCCGCGCCCGGGGGCGTGGTGTCCTCCGCCTCGACCTCCACCCCGAAGTCCCGGGCCAGCCCCGCCAGTCCGTCTGCGTACCCCTGGCCGATCGCCCGCAGCTTCCAGCCGCCGCCGCGCCGGTAGAACTCCGCCAGCAGCAGCACCGTCTCGCCTCGCGCGGGTGGTGGTGTGAACCGGACCAGGACCCGCCCCGGCGCGTCGGAGACCTGCAGCGTGGGCGGCGGCAGCCGGGTCAGGGGCGTGCCCGGCTCGGCCGCGCCGACGACCACCGTGACGCGGGTGGCGCCGGTCCGCAGTCTGCCCGGTTCCAGCAGCAGGGTGTCGCCCCGGAGCTGAGCTCCCGGTGCCGTCGGCTGGTTGTAGAACACGAAGTCCCCGTCGCCCAGGACCTTGCCGCTGTCGTCCGTGACGAGGGCGCAGACGTCGAAGGGGCCGGGCACCCGGACGGCCAGGGCGCCGCCCGGCAGGGGCACGTTGCCCCCGGGTACCAACTCGTTCATCCTGCCGCCCCGATGTCGTCGCTCGGGCCCCGCCGCGGCCCTGTCCGGACAACGGGCGGCGCGCCCCCGGGGTTCCGCGTCCGTGTCCGCGGCGCGCCCGGCCGCCGTGGCCCGGCGCGAGGCCGATGGATCAGCCCGATGCGTCGAGCTCCGGTGCGAGCAGCCGCTCGCGGTAGGCGATCGCCACGGCCTCCGTACGGCTCGCCGCGCTCAGCTTGGCGAGGATGTGGGAGACATGGACGCTCGCCGTCTTGCCGCTGATGAACAGCTCTTCCCCGATCTGCCGGTTGCTCCGCCCGAGCGCCAGCAGCCGCAGGACGTCCTGTTCCCGGGCCGTCAGGGCGACCGGGCCGCCCGGGGCGGTGGCCCCGGTGTCGCCGAGACGCCCGCGCCGGACCAGGTCGTCCGCGCGCTCCCGCAGGGGAGCGGCGCCCAGCCGTACGGCCGTCTCCCGGGCGGCGCGGGCCTCGGCGGCCGCGTCCTCGCGCCGGCCTGCGGCCAGCAGGGCCTGCGCGTACCGCAGCCGGCAGCGGGCGAGCTCGTAGGCGTCGCCGTACCCGAACGCCGCCACCGTCCGCTCCCAGGCCGCCGGGTCCGGCCCGGTGGCGGCCCCCGCCCACTCGGCCTCCGCGCGGGCCAGCCAGGCGCGTCCCTCCGGGCCCTGCGGCACCCCGGTCGCGCCCCGCAGGGCCACCGACCGCGCCGGCTCCAGGAGTTCCGTCGCGACCGCCGCCCAGCGGGCCGCCGCCGCCTCGTCACCGCCGCGCCGGGCCTCGGCCGCCGCATCGGCGACCGCCGTGAGGGCGAGCGCGGTGAGCCGGACCGTGACGTCCGGGAGCGTGCCCGCGTCGTCCGTGAGCGCCTCGACCGAGGACCGCAGCCGGGCCACCGCCGCCTCGGCGTCACCGCTCAGCGCCGCCGCGTCGGTCAGCACGATGCCCGCCACGAGCGCCGCCATCCAGTCGAAGCGTCCTTCGAGCAGGGCCCGGGCCCGGTCGGCGACGCCCTCGTCACCGCGCGCGAGGCCCACGTACAGGGCGGGACCCGCAGCGAAGCCGCCCGAGGCCGGAAGCACCGCCAGGTCGGTCGCCGCCGTCCGCAGACACGCGTCCCAGCGGCCCAGGGTGTAGAGCACCAGGAGCTGGAGGTAGCGCATCTCCAGCGGATACGGCGAGGACAGCAGCCCCGCCCGGCGGGCGCGGTCCAGGCCCTCGGCGAGCCAGGGCAGGCACTCCTCAGGGTTTCCGGCCTCGTAGGCGCCGATGGCCAGGGTGAACAGGGCCCGCATCTCCACCGGCGCGTTGCCGCCGTGCCGGGCCAGTTCCCGTGCCTGTACGAGCCGCGCGCGGCCCTCGGCGGAGCGGCGTCCGTCGCCCTCGAGGTTGGCCAGCGAGACCAGCAGGTCGGCACGGGCGTCCGTCAGTTCGAGGTGCTCGGCGGCGCGCAGCGCCGCGCGGGCGACCCGCAGGGCGGTCTCCGAGTCACCCACCTGACGGGCCGCCAGGACGTGAGTGGCGGCGGCCCACACCCAGGTCGGCGACGGCGGATCGGCGGGGATCATCGCCAACGCCTCGCTGCTGTAGGCGAACGCGGCCGTGAGGCTGTCGACATGCAGCAGCGTGCCGGCCAGCGTGTACCGCACCCGCGCGGCGAGTTCGGAGTCGGCGTCCTGGCCGACGCCCGCGAGCGCGGCCCGGGTCAGGGAGACCGCGCGGTGCGCCTCCCCGGCGTGCGCGGCCGCCGCCGAGGCACGCAGCATCAGCGTGACCCGGTCGGACCCCTCACCCGACGGAAGGGCCGTCGCGGGCACCGACTCCCAGAGGTCGAGCAGGGCTTCCAGATGGCGCAGCTCCTCGGCGGGCGCGCCGACCCGCCGGGCGTGGTCGGCGGCCTCCAGCGAGGCGGCGAGCGCCTCGCCCGGATCATGGCTCTCGCGGTAGTGATGGGCGCGCTCCGCCGCGGTCTCGGCCCGGTGGCCCCGGCCGGTCAGCAGCGCGGCGAACGCGCCGTGCATCCGCGACCGCTCACCCGGCAGCAGATCGGCGTACACCGCCTCGCGTGCGAGGGCGTGCCGGAACGCGTACGCGCCGTCGTCGCCCGCGACCAGGAGCTGGTGGCCGACGGCCTCCCGCAGCGCCGACTCCAGCTCGTCCTCGGGCAGTCCGACCGCGTCCCGCAGCAGATCGTGGTCCACGCGCCGGCCGGCGACGGCGGCGGTCCGCAGCACCTGCTGGGCGGTGTCGGGGAGTTGCTCCACGCGGATGAGGAGCAGGTCGGCCAGCCCGCTGGGCATCCCGCCGGCCTCCGTGTCCGTCGCCGCCAGCAACTCCTCGGCGTAGAAGGCGTTGCCCTCCGCGCGCTCCACGATCCGGCGCACCGTGGCGTCCGGCAGCGGCCGGTCCTCCAGGGCCCGCAGCAGCCGGGCCACCTCGGGGTCCGCCAGCGGCCGCAACTCCAGCCGGTCCACGGCCGGCAGCCGCACGAGTTCCGCCAGCAGGGGGCGCAGCGGGTGCCGCCGGTGCAGGTCGTCCGCCCGGTAGGAGGCCAGGACCGCCAGCCGGTGACCGGAGCCGTTGCCCGCGGGCCGCTGAAGGAAGCCGCGGCTGAGCAGGAAGCGCAGCAGGTCCCGGGAGGACTGGTCGGCCCAGTGCAGATCCTCCAGGACGAGGAGCAGCGGGGTGACGTCCGACAGGTCGGCGAGCAGCGCCGCCATCCCCTCGAACAGCCTCAGCCGTCCCTCCCCGCTGCCGGACCGGGCGGCGGAACCCGCCGCGTCGGCCTCCGTGCCCGCGCCGAGCAGCCGGTCGACCAGGGGGTGCGCGGCGAGGACGGCGGCGTACCGCTCGTCGGCGGCGAGCAGGCCCAGGATCTCGGTGAACGGCAGATACGGCAGCCCTACGTCGCCGAGGTCGACGCAGTGCCCGGTGAGCACGGTCATGCCGGAGCGGGCCGCCCGTGCGGCGACCTCGTCCAGGGTCCGGGTCTTGCCCACGCCGGCGTCACCGGCGATCAGCACCGCGCGCGACTCACCGGCCCGGGCGCGCTCGAGCACGCCGGAGAGCCGGGCCAGCTCTTCCTCCCGGCCGATGAACGGAGTGGCGAACACGGTCTGCGACACGGCTCCATCCTGGCACGCGGCACCGACGACGCGGCCCGCGACCAGGAACGGAGCCGTGCGCACGATCCGGGCGGCCCGCCCTCAGCGGTGCAGCGAGCGCGCCCAGTCCTCCGGCACCCGCCCGGCCGGACCCGGCACGGGCTGGTCCGCGGGGTGACTGGCCGGCGGGGCCAGCTCGGGCCCCGACTCGTACAGCTCGTCGGTGGAGTAGTCCCAGAACCACTCCTCGCCCGGCTCGAAACTGCGCACGAGGGGATGCCCGGTCGCCTTGTAGTGGGCGGTGGCGTGCTGCGCGGGGGAGGAGTCGCAGCAGCCGACGTGGCCGCAGCTCGTGCAGCGCCGCAGGTGGAACCACCAGCCGCCCGACGCGTCGCAGTCCACGCAGCCGGCGCTGCTGGGCGGGACGCTCGGGTCGATGGGGTCTACGTCGGTCATACGGGCTCCTCGGCGGTCTCGGGGTCGGGTGTGCTCTCGGGATCGGGAGCGGTCAGCGGCAGCAGCACCTGGAAGCGGGTGTCGCCCGGCACCGACTCCACCTGGAGGCTGCCGTGGTGCTTGTTGACGACGATCCGCCAGGAGATGTCCAGGCCGAGCCCGGTGCCCTCGCCCACCGGCTTGGTGGTGAAGAAGGGGTCGAAGATGCGGCCCCGGACGTCCGCCGGGATGCCGGGGCCCGTGTCGCGGAACTCCACCAGCAGCCGATCGCCCTCGCGGGCCGTGCGCACGGTCAACGTGCCGTCGCCGCCCGCGCTGTTGACGGCGAAGACGGCGTTGTCGACGAGGTTCGTCCACACCTGGTTGAGCTCCGCCGGGTAGGCCGGGATCGCCGGGAGCGCGCGGTCGTAGTCCTTGACGACCTCGATGCGCTGCCCGATCTTGCCCGACAGCATCAGCAGGGTGCTGTCGAGGAGTTCGTGCACGTCGACCACCCGGTAGGGGGCGCGGTCGAGCTGGGAGTACTGCTTGGCGGCGTCGACGAGGTGCGAGATGCGGCTGGTGGAGTCGTCGATCTCGTCCATCAGCAGCTCGGTCTCGACCGTGTAGTTGAGCCACCCCATCGCGCCCGGCAGGGTGTCCTCGTCGACGGTGGCCGCGACCTGTTCCAGCCAGTCCACGCCCAGCCCGGCCTGCACGAACGTCGGCGCGATCCGCCAGCCCTCCTGGATGCCGTGGTCGTCCAGCCAGTCGGTGAGTTCGTCCTCCCGGTCGGAGGCCTCCAGCGGGCTCAGCACCGGTGCCTTGGCGACCAGTTCGGCCGTCCGCTCCTGGATCTCGATCAGCCGGGTCAGCGCCTCCGCGTCGTACGCCCCGGAGGCGATGACGGCCAGCTTGTGCCGCATCTTCGCCACCCGCTCCCGCAGCGTCGCGGTGGCACGGACCGCCGCCGCGGCCGGGTTGTTCAGCTCGTGCGTCAGGCCCGCCGACAACGAGCCCAGGGCCAGCAGCCGTTCACGCTGTCCGACGGCGCGCTGGGTGTTCTTCGAGCCGAAGAACAGCCCCTCCAGCAGGTGCGCCGCCATCGGGAACCACTCCCGCATGACGGCCGAGAACGACTCGGCGGGCAGCACGAAGAACCGCGTCGGCTCGGTCACCCGCATCGAGTTGTTGTAGACCTGCGGCACCTGGTCCCCCAGGTAGGCCTGCATGGCCCCGGCGTACACCCCGCGCTGCGAGGTGCGGCTCACCTCGACGTCGTCCCCGCCGACCCGGCGGTACAGCACGACCGTGCCCTCGACCATCACGTAGAAGCAGGTCGCCGGATCACCCTCGGTGTACACCGGGCCGGGCTCGAACCTCTCCACCCGGCCCTCGCTGCACAGCCGTCCCAGCTGTTCCGGGGAGAGCTTCTCGAACAGGAAGAGCGAGCTGATCTCGGTGGGGCTGCACGGCATCGGCTGCCCGCTCATGACTGCTCCAGATACCGGTGGACGAGCATCACGGACATGGCTCCCTCTCCTACGGCGGACGCGACGCGCTTCGCGGACTCGGCGCGCGCGTCGCCCGCCACGAACACACCGGGAATGCTGGTCTCCAGGTGGTACGGCGGCCGGTCCAGCGCCCAGTCCGCGGGCGGCCGCCCGTCCGGCGTGAGGTCGGGCCCGGCGAGGATGAACCCGCGCTCGTCGCGCAGCACCGTGCCGTCCAGCCAGTCGGTCAGCGGCGCCGCGCCGATGAACACGAACATCCACTGCGCGTCGACGAGTTCGGTCGCGCCGGTCGTCACGTCCCGCAGTGTGAGCTGCTCCAGGTGGCCGTCCCCGTGCGCGGCGTCGACGACCGTGCCGGGGCGCACGGTGATGTTGGGCGACTCGTCGATCTGCTGGATCAGGTAGTACGACATCGAGGCCGCCAGGGACTCGCCGCGCACCAGCAGCGTGACGGACTTGGCGCCCCGCGCCAGGTACATGGCCGCCTGGCCGGCCGAGTTGGCGCCGCCCACGATGTAGACGTCCTGCCCCTGGCAGGAGGAGGCCTCGGTGAGCGCGGACCCGTAGAACACCCCGCAGCCGGTCAGGTCGTCGCAGCCCGGCGCCGCCAGCTGCCGGTAGGACACGCCCGTCGCGAGGATCACGCTGTGCGCGGCCACCGCCGACCCGTCCGAGAACCGCACGACGCGCGCGGAGCCGTTGACCTCGAGCCCGGTGACCTCGCGCGCGGTGAGGATCTCGGCGCCGAACTTGGAGGCCTGCCGCCGCGCCCGGTCGGTGAGCTGGGCCCCGGACACGCCGTCCGGGAAGCCCAGGTAGTTCTCGATGCGGGAGCTCTGACCGGCCTGGCCACCGGTCGCGGACCGCTCCACCAGCACCGTGCGCAGGCCCTCGGAGGCCCCGTACACCGCCGCGCCGAGCCCGGCCGGGCCGCCGCCGATCACCACCAGGTCGTAGAAGTCGGCCGTCGGCGTCGTCGCCAGTCCCACATGGGCGGCCAGCTCGGGCGCGTCCGGCTCGACCAGGGGCGTGCCGTCGGCGGTCACCACCAGCGGCAGCCGCTGCCCGTCGACCCCGGCCGCCGCCAGCAGCCGCTGCCCCTCCGGCTCGTCGGCGGAGTACCAGCGGTAGGGCACCTGGTTGCGGGCCAGGAACTCCCGCACCTCCGACGACCGCGCCGACCAGCGGTGCCCGACCACCTTCGTCGCGGGCACCGGCCGGTGGTCGCTGGCGCGCCAGGCGTCCAGCAGGTCGTCCAGGACCGGGTAGAGCTTCTCCTCCGGCGGGTCCCACGGCTTCAGCAGATAGTGGTCGAGGTCGACGACGTTGATCGCGTCGATCGCCGCGCTCGTGTCCGCGTACGCGGTCAGCAGCACGCGACGGGCGCCCGGGTACACGTCCAGGGCCTGTTCGAGGAACTCGATGCCGTTCATCTGCGGCATCCGGTAGTCGGCGAGGATGACGGCCACCAGATCGCCGCGGAGTTTCAGCTCGCGCAGCGCCTCCAGCGCGGACTCCCCGGACTCGGCGCGCACGATCCGGTAGGAGCCGCCGTAGCGGCGTCGCAGGTCACGGGCGACGGCACGGGAGACCCCCGGGTCGTCGTCCACGGTCAGGATGACGGTCCGCGCCGAATCGGCGGCCTGTGCCATACGTCTCCCACCCCGAGAGGGTCGTCACTCACGGCGGCACGGCGAAGCCCGCGCCGGCTCCGCCCATCGTATGTTCGATCGCGCCGGTCCGCTGCGGCATACCTCCGGACCGTGCGCTGCGAGGACAGGACAGGGCACACACGGTCAAGACGGCCGCCGCGCCCCCAGCACACAGAACTCGTTGCCCTCGGGGTCGACCAGCACCACCCACGGCTGCTCGCCCTGTCCGACGTCCGCCCGGCGGGCGCCCAGGGACAGCAGGCGGGCGACCTCGGCCTGCTGGTCCTCCGGCCGGAAGTCCAGGTGGAGCCGGTTCTTGACGGTCTTGCCCTCCGGCACCGGGACGAAGATCAGACCCGGCGGCCGGTCCCGTCCGGGCCGGATCTCGTACTCGTCCGCCGCGTCGTGGATCACGACCCACCCGAGGGCCGCGGCCCACCAGCGCCCCAGCGCCACCGGGTCGGCCGAGTCGACGACCACTTGCTCCCACTCGAGTGCCATGACCGGAGCGTAGTGAAGACTGGGGCCGACGGATGTGATCACGACACGAGGAGGCGGCGGGATGACGGTCCCGATCACGGCAGGGGTCGACGGGACGGACGAGAGTCTCGCGGCGCTCGCCTGGGCGGCCCGCGAGGCCGTCCGGCGCGACCGGGAACTGCGGGTGGTGCACGCCTGGCGGTTCCAGCCGAACGCGGCGGCCGAGGTGGCGGACCGGGACGCCCAGGAGCGGTGGGTGCGGGACTCCGTCCGGCAGGCCGTCGCGGCGGTCGCCGAGCGGCACCCCGGGCTCGCCGTCACCGCCGACGTCGGGGAGGGCAGCCCGGTCGACACGCTCGTCGCCGCCGCGGCGGAGGCGGAACTGCTCGTGCTCGGCTCACGCGGACACGGCCCCGTGGTCGGGTTCCTGCTCGGCTCGGTCGGACAGCAGGTGATCGCCGAGGCCGCGCGTCCGGTCGTGCTGGTCCGCGCCGGAGACCAGCCGTCGTCCGAGGTCGCCGGCCACGAGATCGTCGTCGGCCAGCAGGGCGAGCCCGAGGACAGCGCCCCCGCGCTGCGCTTCGCGTTCGAGACGGCGGCCGCCCGGGGCGCGGGCGTCCGCGCGGTACGGGCCTGGACGCTCCCGCCGGTGTTCGCCTACAGCCCCGGCTCGCTCAAGCTCCTCGACGACGCCGGCGGCCTGGAGCCGTACGAGAAGAAGGCGCTGGCCGACGCCCTGCGGCCGTGGCGGGAGCGGTTCCCCGACGTGCCGGTGGTGGAACACGTGGAGATGGGCAGCGCAGGGCAGGTGCTGCTGTCGGTGTCCGGGCGGGCGCAGCTGATGGTGGTCGGCCGCCGCGCCCACCGCACGGCCGTGGGCGCCCGGATCGGCTCGGTGGCGCACGGCGTCCTGCACCACGCGGACTGCCCGGTCGCCGTCGTGCCCCACGACTGAGTCACTCCGGCCGGCTCACTCCGGGATCGTCGGCTCCAGGGTCTCCCGGGCCTTGGGCAGGATCCTGGTGATGTAGTCCTCGACGGCGGTGTCGAGGCCGATGTCGTGCTGCGCGTGCTCCGAGAGGTACCAGCGGTGTTCGAGGAGTTCGTGGTAGATCTCCGCCGCGTCCATGGAGCCGCGCAGCTCGAGCGGGACCGCGCGCACGGTGGGCCGGAAGACGTCCCGCACCCAGCGGTGCGCCAGCACCTCCGGGCGGGCGGCGAGGGGGTCGCCCGGGGCGTAGTCGTCCTGGGTGGCCATCCAGCTCTCGAGGTCGTTGAGCAGCCGCCGGGCCTGGTTCTCCTCGGTGTCCAGACCGGTCAGGCGCAGCAGCTGGCGCTGGTGGTGGCCGGCGTCGACGACCTTGGGCACGAAGGTGACCGTGTCGCCGTTGGGGGAGTGCTCGATCTGCATCTCGGCGACGTCGAAGCCGAGTTCGTTGAGCCGGCGGATCCGGCGCTCGATGTAGTGGTACTTGCCCGCCGGGTAGACCGAGGTGCGGGTCAGCTCCTGCCACAGCGCCCCGTAGCGGGCGCAGATCTCGGTGCCGAACTCGATCGGGTCCACCGAGGGGTGCAGCGCCCCGGACGCCTCCAGGTCGAGCAGCTCGCCGCTGATGTTGACGCGGGCGAGGTCGAGGTCGTAGTCGCGCTGGCCGGGGCTCAGCTGAGGGTGCAGGTCGCCGGTCTCGGCGTCGACGAGGTAGGCGGCGTAGGCGCCCGCGTCCCGGCGGAACAGCGTGTTGGAGAGCGAGCAGTCGCCCCACGCGAACCCGGCCAGATGCAGTCGCACCAGCAGTACGGCGAGGGCGTCCATGAGCCGGTGCATGGTGGCCGGGCGCATCGTCGTCTCGAACATCGAGCGGTACGGCATCGAGCCGCCCAGATGCCGCGTGACCAGTACGGACTCCAGCGGGACGCCGCCCTCGTCGGTGCGGCCGGTGACGACGGCCAGCGGGTCGACGGCGGGGATGCCGAGCCGGTCCAGGTCGCGCAGCAGCTCGTACTCGCGCAGCGCGGGGCGCGCGGCGAGTTCCTTGACGGCGATCACCTCGTCGCCGGCCTGGGCGTAGCGCACCACGTGGCGGGAGATGCCGCGCGGCAGCGGGACGAGGACCTCCTCGGGCCACTCCTCCAGGGGCAGGTGCCAGGGCAGCTCCAGGAGGAGTGCCGGATGCTCCGGGTTGGTGGCGCTGATCTGCAAAGCCATGGCCTGACCTTAGACGGCGCGTTCGCGGGCCTGCTGGGCCGCCGCCTTCACGGACCCCCGGTGCGACGGGCCGTGCCCGGGCAGCAGCAGGTCGGCCGCCAGTCCCTCGATGACGTCCAGGGACTCCACCGCCCGGGCGCGCTCGTGGTGGAACATGTCCGGCAGCAGCTGCGGCCCCGCCAGCCGGGAGGTCGGATGGCCGCTCACCAGGGCGTCGCCGGAGACGACCACGCCCACCCGCGGGAGGTGGAAGACGGCGTGACCGCCGGTGTGGCCGGGGGTGTGCACCGGGACGGGCCGGCCGGGCAGGTCCAGCGGGCCGCCGGCGCCGGGGAACGCCTCGGGCGCGGTCACCGGGTGCTGCTCGGTGCCGCCGGAGCGCAGCGCGTGCACCATCCAGGGCAGCACACCGGGCCGCCAGGCGTTCCTCAGCACCTCGCCCACGCTCACCTGCTGGAGGAACTCCCGTCGGGCGTGCGGCACTTCGGCCTCGTGCAGATACACCGGCGTGCCGTACGCGGAGCGCAGGTGCTCGGCGGAGCCCAGGTGGTCGTTGTGGGCGTGGGTGATCAGCACGGCCGTGACGGCCTCCGGTGAACTGCCCACGGCGGCCAGGGAGTCCAGGAGCAGCTGCCGGTCTCCCGGGTAACCGGTGTCGATCAGGGTGACGGCGTCCCCCTCGGTGAGGATCACCCAGTTGGTGTTGCTGCCGTGCACCAGGTAGGTGCCGTCCGCCACTTGCCGTACGTCTGCCCGCATGGCCGTCCCGTGTCCTGGAGATCCGTCGTCGACGGGGACAGCAAAGCAGATCACCGCCCTGATGCGGCCGGTGGGGTTCCCTGCGTGCCGGGCGGGAATCCCGTCCGCGGAGGAGGGGGCACAGGCGCCGTCCGCTCCGCCTCAGCGCACCCCGCCGGGGCGGAACTGGACGCTGATGCGCGCTCCGGCGGCCCGGGTGGACTTGGGGACGCAGTGCTCCCAGGTCCGCTGGCAGGAGCCGCCCATCACGATCAGGTCGCCGTGGCCGAGCGGACGCCGTACCGTCTCGCCCCCGCCCGCCGGGCGCAGCAGCAGGTCGCGCGGGGAGCCCACGGAGAGGATCGCGACCATGGTGTCCTCCCGGGCGCCGCGGCCGATCCGGTCGCCGTGCCAGGCGACGCTGTCCCGGCCGTCGCGGTAGTGGCACAGGCCCGCGGTGACGAAGGGCTCGCCCAGCTCCTCGGCGTAGTGCGCGGACAGCGCGCGGCGCGCCTCGGTGAGCACCGGGTGGGGCAGCTCCTCGCCGACTCCGTAGAACGCCAGCAGACGCGGGACGTCGATGACGTTGTCGTACATCTTCCGGCGCTCGGCACGCCAGGGCACCTCGGTCGCCAGCCGCTCGAACAGGGCGTCCGACCCGGCGAGCCAGCCCGGTAGCACGTCGATCCAGGCGCCCGCGCCGAGCGTGGTCCGGCGGAGCCCGTCGAGGGGGCCGAGGCGCAGTTCGTCGGCCTGGTCGAACAGGGAGCCCTGGAGGTGGTGCGCGGTCATGGTCCCAGCCTACTCCTTAATCGAAAGTATGTTCCCTTCGGATGTTCCGTGTCAGGTGCCGCGGTCTGTGTCGCGGCTTGGCTCGAGAGGGCTTTCGATACATCGGTGTATCGGATACATTCCCGTATCGAACGGAGGTCCGAGATGGCGACGGAGCAGACCGAGCAGACCGGGCGGACGACCGGGCGCGTCACCCGGCGCCGGGTCCGCACCCGGGCCAGGCTGCTCGACGCCGCCTTCGCGGTGTTCGCCGCCAAGGGCTTCGGCCGGGTCTCCATCGAGGAGGTCTGCGAGGCCGCCGGATACAGCAGGGGCGCCTTCTACTCCAATTTCGACAGCCTGGACGAGCTGTTCTTCGCCCTCTACCGGCAACGGGCCGACCTGATCGCGGAGCAGGTGTCCGGGGCCCTCGCCCTCGACGGACCCGACCTCGACGTGCCCGCCGCCGTCGACCGGGTCACCGAGGTGCTCCTCCTCGACCTGGACTGGCTCCTGGTGAAGACCGATTTCCTGGTGCACGCGGCGCGCGCCCCGGACGTCGCGCAGACGCTGCTCGAACACCGGGCCCGGCTGCGGCGGGCGATCGCCGACCGGCTCGCCCGGGCCCGGGGCCTCGCCGAACCGCCGGCCGTGCTCGGGGACGTCGACAGCGCGGCCCACGCCGTGGTCGCCGCCTACGACGGAGTCACCGCCCAACTGCTGCTGGACAAGGACGTCGAGGGTGCCCGCGTCTGGCTGAAGCAACTGCTCACCGCGCTGCTGACCGACGGCAGCGGCACCCCGGAATGACCTCTTCGAGAAAGGCAGCGGACGCCATGGACGCGGACGTCATCGTCGTCGGAGCGGGCCTCGCGGGCCTGGTCGCGGCGCACGAACTCACCAGCAGGGGCCGGCGGGTCGCCCTGGTCGACCAGGAGAACGCCGCCAACCTCGGCGGCCAGGCGTTCTGGTCCTTCGGCGGTCTCTTCCTCGTCGACTCACCGGAGCAGCGCCGCCTCGGCATCAAGGACTCCTTCGACCTCGCCTGGAACGACTGGCAGGGCAGCGCGCAGTTCGACCGCACCGACGACGAGGACTCCTGGGCGGTGCGCTGGGCGCGCGCCTACGTCGAGTTCGCGGCGGGGGAGAAGCGGAGCTGGCTCGCCGGGCACGGGATCTCCTTCGTGCCGACCGTCGGCTGGGCGGAACGCGGCGACCTGCGCGCCGACGGACACGGCAACTCCGTGCCCCGCTTCCACGTCGCCTGGGGGACCGGCACGGGCGTCGTCGACCCGTTCGTGCGGTACGCCAAGCAGGCGTCGAAGGACGGGCTGCTGACCTTCCACCACCGGCACCGGGTGGACGAGCTGGTGATCGAGGACGGCGCCGCCCGCGGGGTGCGCGGCACGGTCCTCGCCCCCGACGACTCCGCGCGCGGCGTCGCCTCCAACCGCGACCGCGCGGGCGACTTCGAGCTGACCGCCCAGGCCGTGGTCGTCACCAGCGGCGGCATCGGCGCCGACCACGAGATCGTCCGGCGCTACTGGCCGCAGCGGCTGGGCACGCCGCCCGCCGAGATGGTCACCGGTGTCCCCGCCTACGTCGACGGCCGCATGCTCGACATCAGCGCCGAGGCCGGTGTCCGGCTGGTCAACCGCGACCGCATGTGGCACTACACCGAGGGCATCCGGAACTGGGACCCGATCTGGCCCGGCCACGGCATCCGCATCCTGCCCGGCCCTTCCTCCCTGTGGTTCGACGCCCTGGGCCGCCGCCTGCCCGACCCGTGCCTTCCGGGCTACGACACCCTCAACACGCTCAAATACCTGCGGACGACCGAGGACATCGCCGGGTACGACCACTCCTGGTTCATCCTCACCCGCAAGATCGTCGAGAAGGAGTTCGCGCTCTCGGGCTCCGAGCAGAACCCCGACATCACCGCCAAGGACCGCAAGGCCGTCCTGCGCGACCGGCTGCTGGGCAAGGGCGCTCCGGCGCCGGTGCAGGCGTTCCTCGACCACGGCGCGGACTTCGTCGTCGCCGGCACCCTCGACAAGCTCGTCGAGAAGATGAACGGGCTGACGGAGAAGGCGCTGCTCGACGTGGACACCCTGCGCCGGCAGATCAAGGCCCGGGACCTCCAGCTGGCCAACCCGTACGCCAAGGACTCCCAGATCCAGGGCATCCGCAACGCGCGCCGCTACATCGGTGACCGGCTCGGCCGGGTCGCCACCCCGCACCGCGTCCTGGACCCCGAGGCGGGCCCGCTCATCGCCGTCAAACTGCACGTCCTCACCCGCAAGACCCTCGGCGGCATCCAGACCGACCTCGACTCGCGCGCCCTGGGCGCCGACGGACAGCCGGTCGAGGGGCTGTACGCGGCGGGTGAGGTGGCCGGCTTCGGCGGTGGCGGCGTGCACGGCTACAACGCCCTGGAAGGCACCTTCCTCGGCGGCTGCCTCTTCTCGGGACTGGCCGCGGGACGGGCCGCGGCCCGGCAGACAGGCTGACGGGCTGGCGGGTAGGCGGGCAGGGTCGACGGACGGCGACGAGGCACGGTTCGACGGGCGGGCCGGTGGGCGGGCCGACGGGCGGGCCGACGGGTGGGACGGTGGCGTGGTCGTGCGGGGCCGGCCGCGCGAACGGCCTTCGCGTTCCCGGCCGTTCCCCGAGAACGCCCTCCCGGTCGTCAGCCCCGGTCCGCCTCCAGCAGGCGGACCAGCACCGCCGTGTGGCTGTGCTCCGGGGACTTCGCGGACGTCAGCAACGTCACCGGCCCCTCGCGGACCGACCCGCGCAACCGGTCGAGAAGTCCGGCCGCCTCGGGCTCGGCCAGCTCCGCCTCGTAGCGCCGCGCGAACTCCTCGTACGACCCCTCGCCCGCGTGGTACCAGCGACGCAGCTCGGTGGACGGAGTGAGGCCCTTGGGCCACTCGTCCACCCGGGCCGCGTCCTTGGACACCCCGCGCGGCCACAGCCGGTCGACCAGGACCCGCACCCCGTCGTCGGGCTCGGGCGGGTCGTAGACGCGACGCACACGGACACTCATGGGCGGGCCGTCCTCGGAGTCGGAGGGTCCTGTCGAGCGTAACCGCCGAACGCCCGCCGACACCGCTCGGCTTGACCTGAATGAGGGCGAGGACCGGGGCGTCCGGTCCCTAGTCTGGGGACGTTTGATCACACGCCACCCCCCCCCAGGAGCGCACGTGACACACCCTCGCAGACGCGCCACCACCCTGCTGCGCCGCGACACCGTCGCCCTCACCGTCCCCGTCGCCCTGGCGGCGCTGCTCACGGCGGCCGGACCCGCCACCGCGGCAGGACCGACGGGCACGGCAGGCGTCGGCGACCCCTACTTCCCGCTCGCCGGCAACGGCGGCTACCACGTGAGCCACTACGACCTGACCCTGCGCTACGACCCGGGCAGCCGGCACCTCGACGGCAAGGCCGTGCTCACCGCCCGCGCCAACCGGCGGCTCACCCGCTTCGACCTCGACCTCCAGGGGCTGAAGGTCACCGGCCTCACCGTGGACCACGTCAAGGCCGCACACCGGCGCGACGGCCAGGAACTCGTCGTCACCCCGCGGCGCGCGCTGCGCGCGGGCGAGCGGTTCCAGGTCACCGTCACCTACGACGGCACCCCCGGCCCCGTCACCGACCCCGACGGCTCGCCCGACGGCTGGATCCCCACCGACGACGGGGCCTTCGTCGCCGGTGAGCCCCAGGGCGCCATGACCTGGTTCCCGGCCAACAACCACCCTCTCGACAAGTCCTCCTACGACTTCACCATCACCGTCCCCGAGGACCGCGCGGCCGTCGCCAACGGCGTCCTGCTCGGCCGGCGCACCACGAACGGACGGACCACCTACCGCTGGCGCCAGAGCGAACCCATGGCCGCCTATCTCGCGACCGCCACCGTGGGGAAGTTCCGGATCACGCAGTACACGACCCCCGACGGCCTGCGGGTCTACGACGCCGTCGACCCGCGGGAGGCCGCGGCCGCCGCGCCCGTCCTGGAGCGGCTGCCGTCCGTGCTGAAGTGGGAGAGCACGCTGTTCGGCCCCTACCCGTTCCGCGCCGCCGGTTCCATCGTCGACCACGCCCCGGACGTCGGCTACGCCCTGGAGACCCAGTCGCGGCCCGTGTACGACCGGGCGCCCGACCTCGGCACCCTCGTCCACGAGAGCGCCCACCAGTGGTTCGGCGACTCCGTCTCCCTCACCTCCTGGAAGGACATCTGGCTGAACGAGGGCTTCGCCACCTACACCGAGTGGCTCTACGAGGAGCAGCACGGGGGCAACACCGCCCAGCAGGCCTTCGACGCC
Source organism: Streptomyces sp. 3330 (assembly GCF_031456635.1). Lineage (NCBI taxonomy): Bacteria > Bacillati > Actinomycetota > Actinomycetes > Kitasatosporales > Streptomycetaceae > Streptomyces > Streptomyces sp. 3330. The sequence goes on along the minus strand of NZ_JAVDVA010000019.1, from coordinate 43,640 downwards.
CTCTACGCCCGCCCCGCCACCGACGGCCTGTGGGCGTTCCCGCCCGGCGACCCCGGCAGCGGCGCGAACATCTTCGGGGCCCCCGTCTACGCCCGCGGCGCCATGACCCTGCACGCCCTGCGCACCACCGTCGGAGACCGCGCCTTCTTCCGCGTCCTGCGGGCCTGGGCCGCCGCGCACCGCTACGGCCACGGCACCACCGCCCAGTTCGAGCGGCTCGCGGAACGGGTGTCCGGGCGGGACCTCGACGCGCTGTTCGGGACCTGGCTCCACGGCCGGGGCAAGCCCGGCAGGCCGTGAACGTCCGGACGGCCCGCGGAACCTGACGGGTTCCTCACATCCGTCGGAGAAGGTCGGACGATGATCACCCTTCGCCGCCGGGGCGTGCCGCTCGCCGTGTCCCTCCCGCGCACCGGACACGGCGGCGGCGCCGCGGCCGTACCGGACCACCGGCCCGGCGCCACCGCCCCGCCCGCGTCCGGCTCACCCGCCCCCGCGGTCTCCGCCGGGGCCGCACCGGCGCGTACACCCGGCCGGCGCACGCAGATCCGGGCCGCCGTGACCAGGGCGGTCCCGCCCACGGCCGCGTCGGCGTAGCCGAGGAGCACACGAGGGCGCCGCTCCTCGCCCCGGACCCCGCCCCGCACGCCGTGGTCGTCATGGGCGACCATGCCTCTCTGGCCCGCCGAGAAACGGAGTTGTCGCGTGTGCGCTCACGTACTGGTCGCCGAGGACGACGCCATGCAGGCCGAACTCATCCGCCGCTCGCTGCTCTCCGAGGGGCACACCGCCACCGTCGTGCACGACGGCGCGGCCGCGCTGGACGCGGTGCGGCGCGACCGGCCCGACCTCGTCGTCCTCGACCTCATGCTGCCGGTCGTCGACGGCTTCGGGGTGTGCCGGGTGCTGCGCCGCGACGACGACATCCCGGTGCTGATGCTGACCGCCCGGGCGGGCGAGGACGACGTGCTGCTCGGCCTGGAACTGGGCGCCGACGACTACATGACCAAGCCCTACAGCCCGCGTGAGCTGATGGCCCGCATCCGCACCGTCCTGCGGCGCAGCGGGCGGGCCGGCGCCGACCGGCGGGACGACCCCGTCGTCCGGGCCGCCGGGCTCGCCGTCGATCCCGAGCGGCACGAGGTGCGCTGCGCCGGAGAGCCCGTGGAGTGCACGCCGGCCGAGTTCCAGATCCTGCTGGCCATGGCCACGGAGCCCGAACGGGTCTTCTCCCGGCGGCAGTTGCTCCAATGCACCCGAGGTTTCGACCGGGCCTCGACCGAACGGGCGATAGACGTGCACATCATGAACCTGCGCCGGAAGATCGAGGCCGACCCGCGCAGACCCGTGCGGCTGCTGACGGTGTTCGGCGTCGGCTACAAGCTCAGCGGCGGCCACGCGTGAACCGCGGCCGCGCCCGCATACCGCTGCGCAAGCGCCTGCTGGTCCGTCTGCTGATCGCGTCCGTCCTGATCGCCGTGTGCTCGGTGGCCGCCACCGCCTGGCTCGCCGTCACCACCACCACCCGCGCGCTGCGGGAGGAGCAGGGCCAGGCGCTCGCCGACGACATGGACATCCTCGCCCGGCTCAGCGGCTACGCGGCCACCCACCCCGACTGGACGGGTGTCCGGGCGACGGTCCGTGACCTGTCCGCGCGCACCGGCCGGCGTATCGCCCTGACCACCGCCGACCGCACGCCCCTGGCCGACTCGGCACCGCGCGGCACCCCGCTGCCACCGCGCGCCGCAGCCACCGTCGACCCGCTGCGCACCGACACCTACAGCGAGCCGGGCGCGCAGCTGAGCGGCACCGACCCGCGGGTGGTGGGCCCCTACCGGCTGACCCCGCTCGAACGCGAGAAGCTCGACGCCTCGGCCCGCGCCCGGCAGCGCTGCCTCTCCCGCTACGGCGTCGACACCACCGTCACGCACAGCCCGAGCGGACGCCCGCTCGTCACCGCCGCCGACTCCACCGCCGTCCCCGGATACGCGCTGGACGAGTGCGACGGGCGGCTCGACACCCCCGCGCCCACGGAGCAGAAGGCGCTGACCGCGCTTCAGGTCCGGGCCGGCGGCTGTCTGACCCGAGCGGGGCTGGATCCCGGCATGCCGCTGCTCTTCGGCACGGCCGTGCCCGGCCCGTCCGGCCGTCTCACCCTCGCGCCCGTGGTCGCCAAGATGGTGGCCGACGGGGACCCGGGCGGCAAGGACGCGAAGACGGCCCTGCGCGCGGCCCAGACCTGCTTCGAGACCGCCCGCCGCGCCCAGCTCGACCCCTATGCCGCCCCGGTCGCCGAACTGTTCCTCGGCGTCGGCGACGACGGCGCGGCTCCCCGCTGGGTCATGTCCCCGGCCAACAAGGCCAAGGTGGCCGGCGCGGCCGGGCTGGTGCTGGCCGTCACCGTCGCCGTCACCGCCGTCGTCGCCACCCGCCTGGTCCGGCCGCTGCGCGCCCTGACCGAGGCCGCTCAGCAGCCCCCGGACCGGCACGCGCGTGTGCCCGTCACGACACGCGACGAGACCGGGATCCTGGCGGAGGCCTTCAACGACCTGGCCGAACGCCGGGAACGGCTGGAGGCCCAGCGCAAGGCGCTGGTCAGCGATGTGGCCCACGAACTGCGCAGCCCGCTCACCAACATCCGGGGATGGCTGGAGGTCACCCGCGACGGCCTGGTGGAGCCCGACACCGAGCTGCTCGGCGCCCTGCACGAGGAGGCGCTGGTCCTCCAGCGCGTCATCGACGACCTGCGCGACCTCGCGGCCGCCGACGCGGGCACCCTGCGGCTGCACCGTGAACCGGTGCCCGCCGACGATCTGCTCGCCCAGGTCGCCGCCGCCCACCGGGTCGCCGCCGACACGGCGGGCGTGCGCCTGCGCACCGGGACCGAGGGGGTTCCCTGGCTGGACGCCGACCCGGTGCGGCTGCGGCAGGCGCTCGGCAACCTCGTCACCAACGCGGTACGTCACACCCCGCCCGGCGGGGCGGTCACCCTGACCGCCCGCGGAGACGGCGGGTGCGTCGTCCTGGAGGTCGCCGACACCGGCTCGGGCATCGCCGCCGAGGATCTGCCGCACGTCTTCGAGCGGTTCTGGCGGGCGGAGAAGTCACGCAGCCGCCGCACCGGCGGCAGTGGTCTCGGCCTGCCCATCGTCCGCCAGCTGACGGACGCCCACGGCGGCACGGCGCGGGCGACGAGCACCCCGGGCGCGGGCAGCGTCTTCACCCTGCGACTGCCCGCGGCGGCTGCGCCCGCAGACGCCTAGGAGAGCGCCGGGGCGCCCTGTCCCCCGGTCGCTCCGGCCGACCGGAGCGACCGGGGCGGCCGACGTGCCACCGGCCGTTCCGGCGCGGGCGTCGCCGCGCCGGAACGGCCGGTGGGTGTACCGCTCGGGCAGGGGTCTTCGGCCCCGGAGCCGCCCGGCCGGCCGCGCGCGGCGCCCGCCCTCCCGGACCGGGCGCCCTTCACGCACTGCGCCGGGCCCTGATGCGCCGCTTGAGGGCGCGCCGTTCGTTCTCGCTCGTGCCGCCCCAGACCCCGAGGGTCTGATCCGTCTCCATGGCCCACTCCAGACACTGCTCGCGCACGGGGCAGCGTCGGCAGACCCCCTTCGCCTGCTCCGTCTGGAGCAGAGCCGGACCGGAGGTACCGATCGGGAAGAAGAGGTCGGGGTCCTCGTGGCGGCACTCGGCGTGCTCTCGCCAGTCGTCCATCGAAGTCACCTGCGATCTCGTCGTCTGTGCCTTTCCGGATGCGTTGCTCGTGATCGGGTCTCCGGAGGCGGGACGGTGAAACAGGATGAGCCCGGAAAACGTTCACTGCTCCCGCTGCCCCCACGGGGAGCCGTACGCCGTCAGCAGGTCGAGGAACGGGCGGGGCGGGAAGGCCTCGGGGCCCAGGACGCCCGCGCCGGACCACGCGCCCGTGGCGAGCAGTTCGAGGGCCACCACCGGGTTGACGGCGGTCTGCCACACCACGGCCTGGCTGCCGTACTCGGCCATGGACCACTGGTTGTCGACCACGTGGTAGAGGTACACCTCGCGCGGCGCGCCGTCCTTCACGCCGCGCACCCAGGTGCCCGCGCAGGTCTTGCCGTGCATCAGCTCGCCCAGGGTCGCCGGGTCGGGCAGGCAGGCGGCCACCACGTCCCGGGGCGAGACGGGTACCGGCCCCGACGCGCTCGGCACGGTCACCGGCGTGGTGCGGTCCAGCCCCAGGAGGTGCAGCGTCTTGAGGGTCTCGATGAACTGGTTGCCCAGGCCGTACTTGAAGGTGACCCGGCGCGCCTTCACCCAGCGCGGCACGAGCAGCACCTCCTCGTGCTCGACGTTCACGCACTCCACCGGCCCGATGCCCTCGGGGAAGTCGAAGACCTCGGGTTCGCTGAAGGGCGCGGTGGTGAACCAGCCCCGGTCGGCCTCGTAGACCACCGGCGGGTTGAGGCACTCCTCGATGGTGGTCCAGATGTTGAAGGAGGGCGCGAAGTCATGGCCCTCGACGGTGAGGTTCGCGCCGTCGCGGACGCCGATCTCCTCGATCTCGTCGAAGAGTTCGTCGGCGGCGTAGCGGGCGAAGACGTCCGACAGCCCCGGCTCGACCCCCATGCCGACCAGTGCCAGGGCGCCCGCCTCGGCCCAGTCGTCGGCCTCGGCGAACTGCGCGTCGCCGAGCCGGACCCCGCACTCCTCGTACGGCCGGTCCGGGTGCGGCCGCGACAGCGACATCGCCATGTCGACATAGGTGGCCCCGGCGCTGCGCGCCGCGTGGAACAGCGGCATCACGAACCGCGGGTCGGTGGCGTTGAGCAGGACGTCGCAGCGGTGGCGGGCGAGCAGGTCGGCCACGGCCGCCATGTCACCGGCGTCGACGCGCTCGGCGTGGAAGCGGTCGTCGTCGAGCGCGGCGACGGCGGCGGCGGACCGGGCGGGGTCGTAGTCGGCGACCACGAACGCCTCGAAGAACGGGCGGCGGGCGGCGATCCGGGTGATGGCGGTGCCTACACCGCCGGCGCCCACGAGAAGGACACGCATGAGGAGAACTCCCTCGGCTGGGGATGCGAACGAGGTGGTGCGAAGGGGGGCCCTGAGAGCGATACAACGCCGCGCCCGGGCGTAAGGTCAATGGCGTTGGCATAAGAGTGAGGCGGGTCCGCGCCCGCCGCCCGGCGACGCGCGGCACGGCAGGGCCGCACGTCCGCAAGGCCTTGCGGTACCGCAAGCAAAGCCCGCGGCACGGCAGGACCGCGAGCGGAGCGCTGAGCGCCGAGTGCTGTGCGCAGGGCGCGGACGAGGAGTGAGGGGCGAGGCGTGGCCAAGCAGGTGGTACCCGAGGAGAAGCGGCGCCGTCGCCGGCCCACCAGGAGCGGCACCGTGCTGTCCGAGCGGCTGATCGTCGAGGCGGCGCTGCGCCTGCTGCGCGAACACGGCAGCGCCGGGCTCAGCGCCCGCCGCCTCGGCATCGCCCTCGACTGCGATCCGAGCACCCTCTACCGGTACTTCCGCGGCATGGACGAGCTGACCCTGGCCATCGGCGACGCGCTCGTCGGCGAGGCGCTGCGGGGCTGGCGGCCGACGGGGGAGTGGCGCACGGATCTGCACACCGTCGGGCTGCGCATCCACGCCGCCTACGTCGCCCACCCGCAGGCCGCCCAGCTCACCGCGAGCCGGGTCAGCGGCCGGGCCAACGAACTCGCCGCCGACGAGGCTGTTCTCGACGTGCTGCGCAGCGCCGGGTTCCCGCCGGCCGACACCGTGCGGATCTACCACGTCTTCATCGACCAGACCCTGGCCTTCGCGGCCCTGGAGGCCGCCTCCCTGGCCCTGCCCCGGGCCGCGCAGCGCGCGGACGACGCGATGTGGCGCTCGACGTACGCCCGGCTGCCCGCCGAGACCCATCCCCGGATCGCCGAGGCGGCCCCGCTGCTGTCGGCCCGCATGGTGACCAGCGCCTACCCGGCGGCGCTGGAGATGTTGCTGGACAGCGCGCAGGCGACGCTGGACCGGCTCAGCTCCTGAGCGCCTCGGCCGCGGTCGCCGCCACCGCGTCCGCGACGGCCGCCAGCGCCGGGGAGTCCAGCTTCCACTGCTGCCAGTACAGCGGGACGTCCAGCGGGCGTTCGGGGGCCAGCGGGACCAGGCGGCCGGAGCGCAGCAGCGGGCCGCCCTGCACCTCGGGCACCATGCCCCACCCCAGGCCCGCGACCACGGCGGCCACGAAACCCTCCGAGGTCGGCACGGCCTGGCGTACCTGACTCGCGCCGTGGGAGCCAGCGCTCAGCCCGCGCACGAAGGCGTCCTGGAGGTCGTCGCTCCGGTCGAAGGTCATCACCGGCGCCCGGCCGAGGGTCTCGTGCAGCGGGCCGTCGCCCAGGTGGCGCGCGACGAAGTCCGGGGTCGCGGCGGCCAGGTAGCGCATCGTGCCCAGGGCCCGCACGGAGCAGCCGGTCACCGCCTCGGGCGACGAGGTCACCGCGGCCATCACCAGCCCCTCCCGCAGGAGTTCCGCCGTGCGGGTCTCGTCCTCGCGGTGCAGCTCGAAGCAGAACCGCGGTTCCCGCGGCACCCGGGTCAGGGCCGGCAGGAACCAGGTGGCGAGCGAGTCCGCGTTCACCGCGACCGTGACCCGGGCGGGTTCGCCCTCGCCGCTCATGCCCAGCTCGGACCGCGTGTCCCGTTCGAGCCGGGCGAGCTGGCGGGCGAACCGGATGACGATCTCGCCCGACTCCGTGGGCCGCACCGGCTTGGTGCGCAGCAGCAGCACCCGGCCCGTGCGCTGTTCCAGGGCCTTCACGCGCTGACTGACCGCCGACGGCGTCACGTGCAGGGCGGCGGCGGCCGCGTCGAAGGTGCCCTCGTCCACCACCGCGAGCAGGGTGCGCACCTGGTCGAGCGGAAGGTCCGTCATCATCGGGTCATCACGAAAGCTAATGATACGTAAGAATCTTTAGCTGTACGTGCAGTGATCGCTTCCTTAGCGTGGACGTCATGTCCCACACCCTCACCGCCGCGGTCGCCGGATTCGGCACCGGTCTGTCGCTCATCGTCGCCATCGGCGCCCAGAACGCTTTCGTCCTGCGTCAGGGCGTCCGCCGGGACGCCGTCCTCGCCGTCGTCGGGATCTGCGCCCTGTCCGACGCGCTGCTCATCGCCCTGGGTGTGGGAGGGGTGGGCGCGCTGGTGGTGGCCTGGCCCGGGGCGCTGACCGCGGTCGGCTGGATCGGCGGCCTGTTCCTGCTCTGCTACGGGGCGCTGGCCGCGCGGCGGGCGCTCCGCCCCACGGGCGCCCTGGTGGCCGAGGGGGAGAGCACGGGCTCCCTGCGCCGGGCGGTGCTGACCTGTCTGGCGCTGACCTGGCTCAACCCGCACGTCTACCTCGACACGGTCTTCCTGCTCGGTTCCGTCGCCGCCGACCGCGGCCCGCTGCGCTGGACCTTCGGTCTCGGAGCCGCCCTCGCCAGCCTGTGCTGGTTCGCCGCGCTGGGCTTCGGGGCCCGGCTGCTCGGCCGGTTCCTGACCCGGCCGGCCGCCTGGCGCGTCCTGGACGGGCTCGTCGCGGCCACGATGATCGTCCTCGGCGTGACGCTCGTCGCCGGGGCCTGATCCGTCACGGGTCCGCCCCGATCCGTCCGGAATCCGAGATGACCTGTCCACTGGGCGAGTAAAGCGCCGCAGGTGCTGGGATAGTGACCTCCGGACCGAAAGATGTATCGAGCAACCAGGAATCGCGTGGACACGAGCGAGAGCAGCACGGCACCCGAGGCGGAGGAGGCCGATCCGAGTCCCGGGGACCGGCCCCGGCGCGGCTGGCGCCGCTGGGCGATGGACACCCGGCCGCTGCGCCGGCCCGCCTACCGGCGCCTGTGGTCCTCGACCATCGTCACGGCCGTGGGCAGCCAGCTCACCGCCGTCGCGGTGCCCAAGCAGATCTACGACATCACCGGCTCCTCCGCCTGGGTCGGCTACGCGAGCCTCGCCGGGCTCGTGCCGATGGTGGTGTTCGCGCTGTGGGGCGGCGCGGTGGCCGACACCGTCGACCGGCGCAAGCTGCTGCTGGTCACCAACAGCGGTATCGCGGTCACCTCGGTGCTGTTCTGGCTCCAGGCGGTCTCGGGGCTCGGCTCGGTGGCCGTGCTGATGGTGCTGCTCGCCGCCCAGCAGGCGTTCTTCGGCCTCAACGCGCCCGCCCGCAACGCCTCCATCGCCCGGCTGGTCCCGGCGGACGAACTCGCCGCCGCCAACGCCCTCGGCTCGACCGTCATGCAGACCGGTCTGGTCGCCGGGCCGCTGCTCGCGGGCTCGCTGATCCCCGTCGTCGGCCTGCCCGAGCTGTACCTCCTCGACGCCGTCGCACTCTGCGTGACGCTGTGGGCCGTGGCCCGGCTGCCCGCGCTGCCGCCGCCGGCGAGCGCCACCCCCCGGCGCGCCGGAGTGCGCGAGATCGCGGAGGGCTTCCGCTACATCTCCCGGCACAACGTCCTGCTGCTGTCCTTCCTCGCCGACGTCGTCGCCATGGTCTTCGGCATGCCCCGGGCCCTGTTCCCGCAGCTCGCCGCCGAGACGTACGCCCCCTACGGCGAGGGTCTCGCCCTCGGCCTGCTGTTCGCGGCGATCCCGATCGGCGCGGTGCTGGGCGGGCTTTTCTCCGGCACCTTCTCCCGGGCGCGGCGGCACGGCTGGATGGTGATCGGCGCGGTCGTCGCCTGGGGCGCGGCCATCGCCGGGTTCGGACTGAGCGGCAGCCTGTGGCTCGCCGTGGTGTTCCTGGTGTGCGCCGGTGTCGCCGACATGGTCTCGATGGTCTTCCGCGGGGCGATCCTGCTGTCCGCCGCCACCGACGAGATGCGCGGTCGTATGCAGGGCGTCTTCACGGTCGTCGTCGCGGGCGGCCCCCGGCTGGCCGACGCCCTGCACGGCACGGCGGGCGCCGCCTTCGGGCCCCGCGTCGCGGTCGCGGGCGGCGGCCTGCTGGTCGTCGTGTCGATGCTGGGACTGGCGGCCGCGGTCCCCGCGCTGCGCCGGTACCGCGTCTGAGCCCGTCCCGGCTCCTGCGCCGGTACCGCGTCTGAGCCCGGCGCGGGGCCTACACCCCGCGCCCGTGCGCCCCGTACTGGTCCATCAGCTTGCCGCGGGTCGTCTCCAGCCGGTGCGCGAGGATCTCGGCCACGATCCGTATCAGCGACATCCCGAGTGCCGGGTCCTCGTCGCACAGGGCGAGCACCGGCGCCGCCTCGAACTCGTAGGCGCGGACGGGGCTGAAGGCCTCGGCGCCGAAGTCCCACCGGTACGGCGGGAAGAGCCACGACCAGCCCAGCAGGTCGCCGGCGCCGAGGCTCGCCACGGTGACCCGCCGCAGGGACGTCACCTGCTGGACGAGCGAGACCGCGCCGGAGCGGATCACCCAGAAGCGGTCGGCGGTGCCGCCCGCGTCGAAGATCCGGGCGTCCTCGGGGAAGGACACCTCGCGGGCGAGTGTCATCAGACGCTGACGCTGGGGCGGGGGAAGCGCGGTCAGCAGTTTGGTCGCTTTGGTCATGGCCCGGAGCTCCTCGCCGACGATCGGTAGGGGTGCTTCCCCTTCCCATTTCAGCCGCTGCCGACGCCCCGGGCACCTCGGCGGGCCGCACTTTCCGCACACGGGCCACGCGGGCAAGGAAAAGCCCTGGCTGGACGGGGGAGGCCAGCCAGGGCAGCGAAGGGTGGTGCGCGGAGGAGGGAGTCGCTTCGACCCCGCTCACCAGGTATGAATGAACCGTAAACCATTCGCGGAGATTTCGTGCACCTGAAACCCGGTCACGTGACCTGTTTCACTCGGGCGCGGCGTTCCGGGCGACGACCCTGATCGTCCGCAGGTCCGGATCGGTCGGATCGGGGAGGTTCATGCCCGCCGCCAGGCCGGTGGCCACATAGCGCAGCGCGGGCTCGGTGAGCCGTTCGCCGGGCAGGACGGCCGGGATCCCCGGCGGGTACGGCGTGATCATCTCGGCGGCGATCCGCCCGGCGGCCTCGCTCAGCGGCACGTTCTCCGCGGGTCCGAAGAACGCGTCCCGGGGCAGCATCGCCTGCGCCATGCGCAGTTCCGCGGGGGCCGGCACCTCGACCCGCGGGGCCGGGCCCAGGTCCGGCGCGGCATGGGCGAGGTCCTTGAGGGCGGCGAGCAGTTCGCCGGTCGTTCCGCGGTCGTCGGCGTGCGTCAGCTGCGCGCCGATCCGCCGGTGGTCGGACAGATGCATGTCCATGAGCTGATGCTCGCGCAGCCAGTCCGCGGCCTGGAAACCGGAGATGCCGAGCCCCTGGACGTCGATCACCACCGGCAGCGGATCGAAGTCGTCGGCGAGTCCCGGACCGCAGAAGTCCGCCCGGCCCTCGACGTGCATCCCGTCGATCTCCTCGATCGCGGACCGTACCTCCCGGGCCAGTCCGAGAGCAGCGCCCAACAACTGCTCGCCGTGCAGCGCCATTTGCCGACGCCAGCCGTCGAGTCCCGCGTACAGCAGCACCGAGGGGCTCGTCGTGCCCAGCAGGTCCGCGCGCATGTCCAGCAGTTCCGGGGTGACGAGTCCGCCCTGGAGATGGAACACCGAGCCCTGCTCCAGGCCGCTGCCCATCTTGTGGATGCTGGTCACGCAGATGTCCGCGCCCGCGTCCATCGCCCAGGAGGGCAGGTCCGGATGGAAGGGCAGATGGGCTCCCCAGGCCTCGTCCACGACGAGCGGCACCGACCGGCGATGGCAGACGTCGGCGATGGCGCGCAGGTCCGCGCAGGCGCCGTACGGCGTGGGGCTGGTGACCAGGGCGCCCTTCGCGTCGGGGTGGGCCTCGAAGGCCTTCTCGAACTCCGCGGCCGACGGCGGATGCGCCAGGCGGCGCTCGGTGTCCCAGCGCGGCTCGACCCACACGGGCTCGATCCCGGACAGGATCAGCCCCGACACCACCGACTTGTGTGCGTCCCGCCCGATCAGCAGCTTCTCGTGCGGCCCGGCCACGGACAGCATCGCGGCCTTGACGGACAGGGAACTCCCGCAGGTCGAGAAGAAGGTGTGTTCGGCGTGTACGGCGTCCGCCATCAGCTCCTCGGCCCGCTCCAGCACCCGGTTGCGGGTCAGCCGGTCGTCGAGCCCGCCGGACGCCAGCACGTCCCCGAGGAAGACCGCGTCCCCCAGCACCGCCCGGACCTCGGGGTCGGCGCCGCGGGCCTGCTTGTGCCCCGGCGGGGTGAACGACAGCCGGCCCTGCCGTCGGTAGTCGACCAGGGCCTCCAGAACGGGCGCTCGCGTGTGATCGGCAGCCATACGTCCCGGGTGCCCGCGACGACCCGCGCCAATCCCGGCCGGCGGCCGGTCAGTGCGGCGCGGCGCTCCGGCCGGGCGTCACGATCTCGTCCAGCACCTTGAGCACGGCTTCGTAGGCGATCCCCCGGGTCCGGGCGTCGCGCGCGTCGTCCGCGCGTCCCGCGTCGGCCCGGGCGAGGTCGGCGCTCCGGGCCCGCCAGGCCAGCAGTTCCTCGTGGGCGCAGGCCCTCGCCCGCTGGATGCGCCGCAGCAGTTCGTCCGAGTCCACCACATCCGTCATCCACTCCGCCTACCCGGATCGGGGAGACGAATGCTCCTCGTCCGGGAGGTTTGGCCGCCCGGGGGGCGGCCAGCCGCACAGGAGACGACCGCACCGTCCGGCGGCCCAGGGCGCCGGGTGCGGGAGAGGCGCACAACCCGCCGCGGAGGGCGGCCGTCCGACCAGCCGGGACCAGTCAGGGGAGCGAAGGGATGCGTACGAACGACGCGACCGACCGGGGGAACGCGCAGGACGGCGTCCTCGGACACGGCGGGCACGAGCAGTGCCGGCCGGCCGACGTCCGCAGTGCCGTACGGCAGGCGGTGAGCGGGCGATGCGGGACCAGCGGCTGCCCGTACGACGAGGACGGGCTCTCGGACGCCCTGCTCGTCGCCTCGGAACTGACCAGCAACGCCATCCTGCACGGCGGCGGCATCACGGGATTCGACGTCGACATGGACGGGCCCGCCGTGCGCGTCTCCGTCAGCGACCGCAGCGACCGGCTGCCCGTCACCCACGATCCGCTCGACGAACAGGGCCGGCAGCGCACCGGCGGTCGCGGCTGGCCGATCGTCTGCCGGCTGGCCCGCAACGTCAAGGTGGCCTGTCTGCCGTCCGGCGGCAAGCGCATCACCGCCGTCGTGCCCGTGTTCTGACGTCGGCGCCGACCGGGCCCGGAGCGGGGAACGCGAGCCGGTGAACGCCTTTCGCGCAGGCGGAGTTTGTTCGTCCACGGGCAGGGCAGACGGAGGTTCGTGCTTCGGACCGGAGGCGCGCCGACGGGAGCGAGTTGTCGCTCCGGGGCGTCGCCCATGCCCCGGACCGCACGACTCCTCCGTCGCCAGTACCTGAGACCACCGTTCAGGAGAGCGATACCGCATGCCTATCGACATGTCGACAAGCCGTCCTTCCGTATCCACCCCCGCCACCGCTGAGTTGCGGCGCACCCACGCCGACGCGCCCGACACCATGAGCCGGTTCGCCCGGCTCGTGACCCTGGAGGAGGGCCCCGAGCGGGACGCCGTACGCGACGAACTCGTCACCGCCTGGCTGCCCATGGCCCACCGCATCGCCGGCCGGTTCCGCGACCGTGGTGAGGCCATCGAGGACCTGCGGCAGGTCGCGGCACTGGGGCTGGTCAAGGCCGTCGACCGCTTCGACCCCGAGCGCGGGGCCTTCGAGAGCTACGCCGTGCCCACCATCACCGGCGAGATCAAGCGGCACTTCCGGGACCGGATGTGGGCGCTGCGCGTGCCCCGCCGGGTACAGGAACTGCGCAACAAGGTCCGCGTCGCCCGCCGGGAGCTCACCCAGAACCCCGGGGCGGCCGAGCCCTCGGTGGCCGACATCGCCACCCACACCGGGCTCACCGAGGACGAGGTGAGCGCCGGCCTGGAGGCACTGGAGAGCTTCAGCACCCTGTCGCTGGACGCCGAGACCTCGGCCGGCGACGACGGCTACAGCCTCGCCGACACCCTGGGCGGCTCCGACGCCTCCTTCGACGTCGTGGTCGACCGCGAGTCCGCCAAGGAAGGCCTGCGCCGCCTGCCGGAACGCGAGCGGGCCATTCTCTACATGCGCTTTTTCGAGGACATGACGCAGAGCAGGATCGCCGACCGGCTGGGCATCTCCCAGATGCACGTGTCCCGGCTCATCAGCCGCAGCTGCGAGCGGGTGCGTCAGGAAGCCCTGCGCTGACGGCACCGCATTCACCCATTCCGAACGGAGGAGAAGCAGACCGATGCTCATGCCGCACCCCGCTGTCCTGCGCAGACTCGTCGACGAGTACGAGGCGCTGACGCGATCCGGATCCCCCGAGGCGCAGCCCCAGGAACAGGCCCAGGCGCGCGACCTCGCCTACACCCTGTGCGTGTCCACCGGCACGCGCGACGTGAGGCACGCCCTGGAGACCGCACACCAGTGGCTCGAGGCGGCGTCGTCCGCCGACGCCGCGGTACGGCCGCCGACCGGCAGAGATCCCCACGTGTACGCCTGACGGGCGGGGTGGACGCGCGGGATCCCGCGTCCACCCCGCTTTTTTCGGCGCTTGACGCGGTCCGAGCGCCGGACGTGTGCACCGCGTGAGCCGGGGCATGCGGATCCCGCAGGAATCGGGGAGACTTCGGGGAGGGTGGCATGAACACGAGTGCTCTGGCGCGCAACGGCAAGGTCGGGGTGGAGCGAGCCGCACGGGGCTCGGTGACGAAGGGCGCCGCCAAGGCGGGCCTCACGGCGCGGGGCGTGATCTATCTGCTGGTCGGACTGCTGGCGCTGCAGATCGCCTTCGGCGACGGCCATCAGCAGGCGGACCGCCAGGGCGCCCTGGCGGAGATCTCGGAGAAGCCCTTCGGCGCCGTACTGCTGTGGGCGCTGGGCATCGGACTGGTCGGCATGGCGCTGTGGCGGCTGTCGGAGGTCGTCTTCGGCGGAGTCGGCGCCGAAGGGCGCAGCGCCAAGAAGCGGCTGCTCGCGTCCGTCCGGTGCGTCTTCTACTCCTTCGTCGCCTACTCCGTGCTGGCCTTCGCCGCCGGATCGGGCAGCGGAGGCGGCGGCGACGAGCAGTCCAGGGACGTCACCGCCCGTGCGCTCGAGCTTCCCGCGGGCCAGTGGATAGTCGGCGCGGGCGGCGCGGGGATCATCGTCGCGGGCCTGTGGATCGGCGCCCGCGCCGTCATGCGGTCGTACCGCAAGAAGATGCGGCTCGGGGAGATGTCCCCGCGCATGCGGCGGCTGGTGGACATCACCGGAGTGGGCGGCGGCGCCGCCCGTGGCGTGGTGTTCGCGGCCGCGGGAGTCTTCGCCGTACGGGCCGCCGTCGAATACCGGCCGAACGAGGCCAAGGGGATCGACGACACCCTGCGTTCGTTCGCCGGCACGCCCGCCGGGCCCGGCCTCCTGGCCTGCGTCGCAGCCGGACTCGTGCTCTTCGGTCTGTTCTCGTTCGCCATGGCACGCTGGCGCAAGGTCTGACGTCCGGCTGCGTGGGAACACGGACCAGATGAACGAATCAGAGTTCCCGCGCGACGGACGGCCCGTGGACATGTACCTCGACCTTCTGCGCGTCCGCATGGACAGCGAGGACTACCAGCTTCTGCTGAAGGTCGTCGCGCCCGCGCTGCGCGCACTCGAGGAGCAGCGTCCCGAGAGCCTCGACTTCGCCCTCGATCCGGAGGACACCCAACAGCTGCCCCAGGAGATCCGTGACGAGGCCGCACTGGTCATCGCCACCGCCGTGACCGGCCGGCTGGACAACCAGCTGGTGGAGATAGACGTCGACGGAACCGGCCCGGTCCGGGTGGTCACCGACGCGGGCACCGCGTCCGACCCCACCCGCCTCGCCGAGATCGCCGGCTGCATCCGGCAGCGCCACCAGGACACGGAGGAACTGCGGGGCATCGCCGCGGCGAGCGACATGTCCACGGACTTCTGACCGGGGCCGCACCCGCTGTCACGTGCGCGGCGGGGCCACCGGTGCGCCGAGCGGCCGGGCCAGGCCGACCACCGCTTCGTCCAACCGCTGAAGGTGACGGAGCACGCGGTCGGTCACCCGGCCGTAGCGCGGCGTCCCCGGACCGCCCGGCATCAGCAGCGAGGCGATGCTCGGCCCGGTCAGCACCTCGGCCGTGGTCCGCTCGCCCGCCACGCGCGCCGAGATCGCCCCGATGTTGTGCCGGATCCGCTGCCCGGCGCGGCGCAGCCCCGGGTCCGCCACGATCGCCCGCTGGGTCGGCAGCAGCTCGGCCATGGCCGCCAGGGTCCGCGCGTGATACGCACAGGTCTCGAGCAGCGCGACGACGTACCGGGCCGTGTCCCGACGGGTCCGCAACGGCGTGACCGGGTGCGTCAGGGGCTGCGTGGCCGCCCGCAGATCGGCCAGTGCCTGGTCCAGATCGCGGGCCAGATCCAGCAGCTCGGCCGGGGGACCCCCGCTCAGCTGCTCCACGGCCGACTCGGTGACCTCGGCCAGCCGGTCCAGCACGGTCGTCAGCAGCTCGTTCGTCCGCCGGTCCGTGTGCACCGGCAGCACCAGCGCCGCCGCGACGATCCCGCAGGCCGCCCCCAGCGCGGTCTCCTCCACCCGCAGCACCAGCACCGACGTGCTGTAGGTGTGCAGCAGCGTGTACAGCACACCCAGCGCGGCCGTCACGAAGAACGACATCAGCGTGTACGACAGCGGCGCCGTGTAGAACATCGCGAACACGCACAGCAGCACCACCGCGAACGCCGTCCACGTGTGGTGCCCGACCAGCCCCGCCAGCAGGATTCCGGCGACCACCCCGAGCACGGTGCCCAGCAGCCGCCGGTAGCCCTTGACCAGGATCTCCCCGGTGGACGCGGTGTTGATGAACACGATCCAGCAGGTCAGCACCGCCCAGTACCAGCGGTGCGAGGAGAGCAGCTCGCCCCCGACGATGGCCAGCGCCGACCCGACGGCGACCTGCACGGCGGCCCGGGTGGTGGGGCGCCGCAGCCCCGTCTCCTGCCCGGCCGCGGAGTCCTCGTCCCCCTCGCCCCCGCCGATCGCGGCGTCCTCGGCGTCCAGTTCCTCGCGCGAGCGCGCCGTCTCGGGACTGTCCTCGGACTCGTCCTGCGGCCCGTCGAGCGCGACCCGCAGCCCCAGCACCGCGCGCGCCGCCTCACCGACGCCCCGGAAGACGTCCTGGACGGCGGGGGAGGCCTTCGGCAGGTTCTCCTCGTCCCGGTAGCCGAGCAGCCGGTTGCGGACGTGGGCCGTGGCGGCGCCCTCGGCGACGGGAATGCGCACCAGCAGCCGCAGCGCCCCCAGATCGCGGCGCAGGGCGGCGAGCGCCTCGTCCCGCACCGGGAGATGGCCGCCCTCCGGCAGCGGCGCGCCGGGCAGGTGCAGGGTCAGGGTGTCGGCCCGTTCGGCGCTGCGGGCGGTCAGCAGGAGCAGGCCGAGCCGCTCGGCGGCGATCTCGGCGTCGGCGATGCGGCGCTGCACCAGCCGGGCCGTCGCCTGGTCCGGAGTGCCCTCCTCCAGCCGGCCCTGGATCAGCATGGCCGTCTCGTGCAGCCGGGCGGTGCCCTCACGCACATGGGCCAGCGCCTTCTCCACGTCGTCAGGACCTGCGTCGAGAAGGTCGAGCTGGGCCGCCAGCAACTGCGCGAGCCGCGCCCTGAAGGCCCCGCGCAGCCGCTGGAGGATCCCGGTCGGCGTCTGCGGCACCAGCACGAAGCGGGCCACCGCACTGCACGCGAAGGCGACGGCCAGCACCACGTAGAACCCCGGCAGGCTCGCACCGCTGACCCCGACGAACAAGGACAGGAAGTAGACCTGGAAGCCGACCAGGCCGAGCGCCGTGCCCCGGTCGCCGAACCGGCGGCCGTACACGGCGCAGAAGATCAGGGCCACGAAGAAGAGGTCGCCGGCCACCGTGCGGGAGCTGAGCAGCGCCGCGAGCGACATCGAGGCGAACGCCACCGGCAGGCCCAGCGCCAGCGTGACGGCCTGCCGGTCGCGCTGCTTCTCCCGGATGGCGAACGTGGCGACCATCGCGGCGATGGCCCCCGCCACCAGGTGCGAGACGTCCGCGCCCAGCAGGGAGAGCACGGCGAGCGTGAGGGAGATCGCACCGACCGTGCGCAGTCCCGCCGCCAGACGCAGCAGCCCGGGATCGGATGCCGCGATCCGATCCCGCCACCGTGCCCCGACCGACCGTGCCGCCGCCCTCACGCCGCCGTACTCTCTCCCGCCGGGCGACCTCAGGCGGTCTCCGACCCGGGCCCCTCGATCTGTGCCCGCACCTGCTCGGGTGTCAGATAGCTGTCCGTGTACTCGAAGTCCTTCAGCTTCGCCGCCCGGCGCGCCTGGAAGCCGGTGCGCACGAAGTCGTCGCCCGCGATCGCGTTGAGCGTCCAGTTCGTCAGCACCCGCGCCTTGGCCACGCCCGTGCGCAGCGCCCCCCAGTGGTAGCCGCGGGCCACGGCCTGCGCGGGCAGCCCCCGCAGCTCGATGCCGAGCGGCTTGGAGACGGCGTCGGTCCCGCCGAGGTCGACGACCAGACCGAGGTCCTTGTGCACGTACGGCCGCCTCGCCCGGCCCCGCAGCGTCGCGATGACGTTGTCGGCGACGACCTTGCCCTGCCGCATCGCGTGCTGCGCCGTGGGCGGGCAGACCGCGCCCGGCTCGCCCTTGGCCTCGTCCGGCACGGCGGCGGCGTCGCCGAGCGCGAACACCCCGTCGTTCCCGGGCAGGTTCATCTCCGCGGTGACGGCGAGCCGCCCGCGGACGGTCTCCGCGCCGAGCGTCGCGATCAGCGGGCTGGCCACCACGCCCGCCGTCCAGATCAGGGTGCGGGTCGGGATCACCCGTCCGTCGGTGAAGGTGACCTCCTCGGGGCCCGCCTTGGCGATCGACACCCCGAGCGAGATGTCGATGCCCCGCTTGCGCAGCACCTCCTGCGCGCTGCGGCCGAGCTTGTCGCCGAGCTCCGGCATCAGCTTCGGCGCGATGTCGATCAGATGCCACTTGATCAGGCTCGGATCCAGGTTCGGATAGCGCTTGACCGCGTTGTGGGTGAGCAGCTGGAGGCAGGCGGCGGTCTCGGTGCCTGCGTAGCCGCCGCCGACGACCACGAACTGGAGCCGCGAGGTCCGCTCGGCGGGGTCGTTGCTGGCGTCGGCGAGGTCGAGCTGGCTGATGACGTGGTCGCGGATGTACGCGGCCTCGGCGAGGGTCTTCATCCCGAAGGCGTGCTCGGTCAGCCCCGGGATGTCGAAGGTGCGGGTCACGCTGCCGGGAGCGAGCACGATGTAGTCGTACGGCTCGTTGACGATCTCGTCGGTGATGGTCCTGATGACGCACACCTTCGACTTGAGGTCCACGCCGATGGCGCCGCCCGGGATGATCCGGGTGCGGTACTTCTTGCTGCGGCGCAGCGATACGGCGATCGACTGGGGCGTCAGCACCCCGGAGGCGACCTGTGGCAGCAGCGGCAGATAGAGCTGGTAGGCGAACGGCGTCACCAGAGTGACGTCGGCCTCCGCCGCGGAGAGCGCGCGTTCCAGACGGCGGACGCACCCCACTCCCGCGAAGCCCGCGCCCACTACCAGGATCCTGGGTCGTGTCACGATGTCCATCCCTTTCTGCGGCTCCAGGCGGTCTGCCCCGACGTCATGCGCGTGCCCCGCCCGCGGGCGCTCGCACCTCATCGATCCCACCGCGCCCGGACGGGTTCCGCCAGCCGGGCGAGGCATGCAGACGAACGTTTCTCCTGAGGTCACCGACGTACCCCCCTCAGGGCCTGTGTACGCCCGTTGCCTTCGGGTAGGCCGTCGTACATGACAATCGCGGAGGCCGGAGGATAGTGGCGGTGTGGTGCGCGGACGGCTCCGACGACGGCCGCTGGGAGAGTCGTCGGACACAGGCCGGGCAACTCGCGGAGGCGGTCGAGAGCCTGGTGGCATGCTGGCTCACGGCCGCGGAGGAGACCAGACCCCGGCTGCCCGCCCGGCAGTTGCTGGCGCTGCGGACGGTGCGGAGCCGTCCGGAACTCAACATGACGGCCCTGGCCGAGCACCTGGGCGTCGGTCTGCCCACCGCGAGCCGCCTCTGCGACCGGCTCGAGGCCGCCGGGCTGCTGGAGCGGACCGTGCAGCCCAGTGACCGGCGCGAGGTGCAGCTCGTGGTGACCGCCTACGGACAACACCTCCTCACCGACGTCGCCGAGCGCCGGGTGCGACGGCTCGCCTCCGTGTTCGAGGCGATGACCCCGGCCCAGCGCACCGCGCTGGAACACGGGCTCCACGGTTTCCACCAGGCGCACACGTCGGCCCGGGAGGCCGAGGAGCCGGCCGACGGCTGACCGCTCCTCAGGTCCCGGGCCCGGCGGGGCCGTCGAGGAGGCGACCGCCGTGACTGTCCACGTGACACAGCAGCAGGCAGACGTCGTCGTCCCGCTCGGAGTCGCTCAGCATCGGGTCCAGGATGCGCTCCGCCGAGCCGTCCAGGTCCGCGTCCAGCGTCTCGGTACGGAACGCGCCGAGCGCCGCCGCCAGCCGCGCGATGCCCGGGTCTATGCCCTGGGCCCGCCGCTCGACCAGCCCGTCGGTGTACAGCGCCAGCGTGGAGCCCGGCTCCAGCGGCTCCATGTGGTCGGCGATCTCCTGGTGCAGCGGAATGCCGAGCATCGCCCCCGGCTTGGCGTCCAGGGTGCGCACCCGCCCGTCCGGGCCGCGCAGCACGGGCGGCGGATGACCCGCCGCCGCCCACGTCAGCACCGGCTCGTCGGGCTGGAAGCGGGCGATCACGGCGGTCGCGTACAGGTCGGGCTGGAGGTGGTGCAGGAACATGTGCAGCCGGGTCAGCAGCACGCCCGGGCTGCCCCCGTCCACGGCGTAGGCGCGCAGCGCGGTGCGCAGCTGGCTCATCATCACGGCCGCGTGCAGGCCGTGCCCCGTCACGTCGCCGACGACGGTGATCAGACTGCCGTCGGGCTGCCGGAACGCGTCGTACCAGTCGCCGCCGATGTTCAGTCCGTACGTCGCCGGCAGGTAGCGGGCCGCCAGCCGCAGGCCGGGGGTGGCCGGCAGATCGGTCAGCAGGGCGCGCTGGAGGGTCTCGGCGATGTCCCGGTTGTGCTCGAAACGGCGGGCGTTGTCGAGCGCGCCGCCGGCCCGCCGGGTGAGTTCCAGGAGCATGACGGCGTCGTCCGGGTTCCAGCGGTCGCCGGGCGCGGTCAGCGTCACGACACCCAGGGGCCCGCTGCGGGCCGGCAGCGGCACACACAGCAGGGACCGGTTCGGATGCAGCGCCGACGGCGGCTGGTCGTCCACCCCGGGCAGACCCCCGGGGTGCGCGGCGGCGTACTGCGGCCGCCCGGTGCGGGCCGCGATCACGGCGGCCGCGGGCCGCGGCACGGACGACCCCCGCTCGTCCTCGGCGTCGAAGAGCCAGACGTCGGCCGTGCGGGCGTACTCCGGTACCAGCAGCTCGGGCAGCAGCCGGGCGATCTCCTCATGGTTGAGAGAAGCCGTCAGCGTCGCGCTGGCGTCGGCGAGGAACGTCAGTCTGCGCCGGGCGTCCTCCGCCTCCCGGCGCGCCGCGCGCTCCGCCGCGAAGGCCTCGCGCTGCGCCCGTCCGGCGGCGTCCAGCTCGGCGTGCAGCGCCAGCACACCTTGGTTGGTCTGGTGCAGCTCGTCCCGGTGGAACGCGACGAGCTCCTCCTGCTCGGCCAGTCGCTCCAGCACCAGGGCGGTGTCCTCGTCGGCGCCGAGCAGGGCCTCCGCGAGGGCGTTCTCGTCGCCCGCCGCGGCCTCGCAGACCGGCTCCGCGGCCGGCTCCGGGCACGGCACGGTGACGCACCACGGCCGCTCGCCGTCGGCGGGCGCGGGGGAGACCTCGGCCCGCAGGGAGCCTCCGTCGGCCGTGAGGACGAACGTCCAGCTGCCGCCCTTGGTCAGGCACTGGCGCAGCCGCGCGCTGAGGGCCGCGGCGAGCCGGGTGCGTTCCAGCGGCGGCACACCGCAGGCCGCGGCCACCCGCGCGGTGGTGATCCGCGCGCGGGACGCGTCGCTGACGGTGCTGATCGGCCAGGTGTGATTCATGGACCATCCGGCGGCGTCGGGGACAGGACGGCCACGGCGGTGTCGTCACGCACCGGGCGGGCGGAACTACCGGCGTCGCGGACCGTCACGGCGGCGGTGACGGCGGGATCGCTGGACAGCAGGCGTGGGTCGGCGGGCGGCGCCCAGCGGCTGGGCAGCCCGTCGCTGTGCAGGACGAGCAGGCGGTCCGGGGCCCAGACCGCCTCGGTCTCGGGCAGGGTCGTGGGCCGGTGGGCGCCGACTATGCCGGGCCGGGACAGCAGATGACGCCAGGAGTCGCCCTCGCGCAGCCGGGCCCCCACATTGCCGACACCGCTGAACAGCAGCCGTCCGGTCCGCAGGTCGAGCTGGGCCACCGCGACCGCGGCGCCCCTCGTGGCACGCAGCGCGGTGTCGAGCCGGCGCAGCAGTTCGGCCGGCGGCAGGTGGGGCGAGCGCTGTACCTCGTCGACCGCCGCGCCCGAGGCGCGGGCCGCCTCGGGGCCGTGGCCGAGCCCGTCGGCCAGCATCAGGGTCAGCCGGTCGCCCTCACGGACGCAGGTCCAGGCGTCCCCGGAACACGCGGCGCCCCGGAAGGGGATGTTGACGCCGCCGACCCGCACGGAGAACGCGGCGGACGCGGCGGAGGTGTCGTCCGTCGTGGCCGCCCCGGCCCGTCCGGGGTCCGGCTCACGGCGGCCGCGGACGCGGGCCGGCCCGCCGATCCGGGCCAGCGCGACCGTCCCGCGGCCCGGGACGCTGTGCAGGTCGAACTCGTCGGCGATCCGCCGGCAGGTGCCCAGTCCGGCGCCCAGCGAACCCGCCGTGGAGAACCCGTCGCCCAGGGCGGTGACGACGTCGGACATGCCCGGCCCGTGGTCGATGGCGGCGACCTGCACGACGAGGCCCCCCGGCCGTCCGCTCGGCGGGGGGACCGCCTCCACGAGGAGCTGTCCGCCGCCCGCGTGCTTGAGCAGGTTCGTCGCCAGCTCGGTCGCCACGAGGGCGGCGTCGGCCGTGCGCGACCGCTCCAGGCCCGCCAGCGCCGCCGCGTCCTCCGCGGCCACCCGGGCGTCCCGCACCCGCGTCGAGTCGTGCACCGGGACGTCCCACACGTACGTCATCGCGACTCCTCACGCTGGCGCGGCGAGCGGGCCGCCCACGAGGTCACCGTGACCGTGGTGCCGACACCGGGCGTGCTGTCGAGCGAGAACTCGTGCACCAGACGGCGCGCCCCGCCCAGCCCGAGCCCCAGTCCGCCGCCGGAGGTGTAGCCGTCGCTCAGCGCCCGCTCCGGGTCGGCGATGCCCGGCCCCCGGTCGGTGAACGTCAGCCGCAGCCCCTGCGCCCGTCCGTCGCGCACGTGCTCCGCCGCCATCTCCCCGCCGCCGCCGTACACCAGGGTGTTGCGGGCCAGTTCGCTGGCCGCGGTGACCAGCTTGGTCTGGTCCACCAGACCGAAACCGAGCGCGGCGGCGGCCTGGCGCACGTGCTGCCGTACCCACACCAGGTCCAGGTCCGAGCGGATCGGCAGGCGGGCCTCCACGCCCGCGACCGTCCCGCTCACCGAGGCTCCCGGCGCGGGCCGCCCGGAGCCGTCATGGCGAGCAGATCGAGGGCCGCCTCGGTGTTGAGCGCGGTCCGCAGGCCGGGGAGCGACAGCCCCAGCTCCACCAGCGTGATCGCCACCGCGGGACGCATGCCGCACACCACGGTGCGCGCGGCCAGCAGCCGCGACCCGGCCGCGATCTCGGCCAGGACACGCCCCAGGAAGGAGTCGACGATCTCCACCCCGGAGATGTCGATGACCACGCCGGTCACCCGGTTGCGGACGATCTGCTCGGCGATGTCCTGCTGGAGCTGCTCCGCCGTACCGTCGTGCAGATCGCCCTGGAGGGTGATCAGCAGGACGTCGCCGAGGCGGAGGACCGGAACGTGGGCCGCGGCGGGGAGGGAGAGGTCGTGGTTCACCGGGGACCCGCACCGCCGGGCGTCGCGAGCACGATGTCCGCGCCCAGCCGGTGCAGTGCGTACCCCAGGGCGTCGGCGAGGCTCGACCTGGTCACCACCGTCCCCAGGTCCAGGCCGAGGTGCACGATGGTCTGCGCGATGGCGGGCCGGATGCCCGAGACGACGCACTCCGCGCCCATCAGCCGGACGGCCGCGACGGTCTTCATCAGGTGCTGCGCCACCAGTGAGTCGACCATCGGCACCCCGGTGATGTCCAGGATCGCGAAGCGGGCCTGCTGGTCGACGACCGACTCCAGCAAGGTCTCCATCACGACCTGGCTGCGGGCGCTGTCGAGCGTCCCGATGAGCGGTACGGCGACGATGCCGTCCCAGAGCCGGATGACCGGGGTGGCGGCCTCGAGCAGCTCCAGCTGCTGCCGGTCGATGAGCGCCTGGCCCTCGCTCAGCGAGGTCTCCAGGACCACCAGCCGCAGGGTGCCCATGAGCACCGTCAGCAGGGTCGTGCACTCCCTGAGGTGCTCGGGCGTCGCCTCGGGCAGGTCCGCCACCAGCAGGTTCACGGCGGGCGGGCGGAGGCCGTCCACCTCGGTGGACACCTGGCCCGAGGTGAGCCCGAAGCGGGCGCGGGAGGCGACCATCCTGGTCAGCTGCTCGCGGACCGCGGTGAACCCGGGCGCGTCCGTGTCGGCCACGCGGCCGGTCCCGGCCACCTGGGCGAGCGCGTCGACGACGACCCGGCCGGCCTCCACCGCCTCGTCCCGCGAGACGGTGAACACCGTGCGGAACAGCGGTTCGTCGGCCCAGCGCTGGGCGATCTGCTCGCGGCGGCGGTGCAGGAAGTTCCCGACCTCGCGCGCCGGCGTGGTGTGTTCTGCGGCCGTTTCGTGCTCCGGCACCTGTTTCTCTCCTCAAGTCCTGGTCGGCTTCTCTTTCGCCGCCGGTGGCCCGCCGGAGGCGGACGGCGGGCGGCGGGCTACGACGCGGGCCGTTTCCCGAACCAGTCGAGACACACGACCAGTGCGTCGTCGTCCGGCTCGGGCCTTTCCCGGTGCCCGGCCAGCCCGCGCAGCACGGCGGCCGGGACGTCCGCCGCCGGCAACAGGGAGGCGTTGCCGACCGCGCGCGCGAGGGCGTGCTCGCCGT
This sequence comes from Streptomyces sp. 3330, assembly GCF_031456635.1. Lineage (NCBI taxonomy): Bacteria > Bacillati > Actinomycetota > Actinomycetes > Kitasatosporales > Streptomycetaceae > Streptomyces > Streptomyces sp. 3330. Next base: position 19,436 of record NZ_JAVDVA010000019.1, on the reverse strand, counting down.
ACGACTCGCCGTCCGGGGCCGCGACCCCGTGGACGCCGTCGCTGACGAAGAGCAGCCGGTCGCCGGGCAGCAGGGTGAGCTCCTGGGCGACGTAGTCGGTCTCCTCGAACATGCCGAGCGGCAGCTGCGCGTCGAGGTCCACCAGGGACAGCACCCGGTCGCGCAGGAGCAGCAACCGCGGTGAACCCGCGTCGACGATCCGCATCCGCCCCGTCGACAGCTCGACGTCCACCAGCAGGACCGACAGGTGCGCCTCGCCCCGGTAGTGGGCGTAGAGCGCCTGGTCGGCCAGGGCCGCCTGACCCTCGATCGGGATGCCGGCCCGGCGCGCGTTGCGCAGCGCGTTGACGCCGAGGCTGGTCAGCAGCGAGGCCTCGATGCCCTCGCCCATCCCGTTGGTGACGTAGACCATCAGATGGCCGTCGGACGCCTCCCAGTCGAAGTTGTCACCGAAGACGGCGTAGGCGGGCTCGAGTTGGGCACCCAGGGCGTACTCCTCCCGGGCGCACGAGCGGGCCGGGAGCAGCTGCCACTGCATCTCCGCCGCCAGCGTCAGCCGTTCCCTGCGGCGGGCCCGCGCGTACAGGTCGGTGTCCCGCTCGGCGACCACCAGCTCATGCCCCAGCAGCTCCGCCAGCTCGGCGAGTTCGGTCAGGGACTCCCGGGTCCGCGCGGGCAGCGTCAGAGACAGCACGCCCAGCCGGTCACCGCGCACGGTGACCGGCAGATGCGCCCGCACCCGGCCGTCGGCCGGCTCCTCGACGTACGGCTGCTGCGACCCGAAGGCCCGCCCGGGCGCGCTGCCCTGCAGCGGCGCCGGCTTCGTGCCGCTCGGCGCGGGCGGTACGGGCAGCAGCACCGTCAGCCCGTAGTCGGCGAGCCGCAGCTCCACGGACTCCGCCCCGTACCGGGTGCGCAGCACCTGGCACAGGGCGTCGGGCAACTGGTGCGGGGCCGCGGAGCGCAGGGCCCGCCCGGCGGCGACGAGTCTGTTCTCGCGGTCGGTCACGACGTCCTCCCGGATGCCGTGGCGCCGGGCCCGTGGCGCCCCCGGCGGCGGGGGTGGGCTGACAGCCGCCGAGAAGCCTGCGAGAGTGTGACCGTGATGTCCCCCTCCTCGCGTCCGCAGCCACTCCAGGTGGCGCGTGTGACCTCAGAGGCGGCGGAGTTGCTGGAAGTCCTCTGGGGCCGTGCCTCGACGGCGCCGGTCTCCGCCTCCCAATTGCGCGTGCTGTTCATCCTGGAGCACCACGAGGGCATCAACCTGCGCACCCTCGCCGAGTTCCTCGGATCCACGCCGCCGTCCACCAGCCGCCTGTGCGACCGGCTCCAGGCCGTCGGCTTCGTCGAGCGCAGGGTCGCCGCCGAGAGCCGCCGGGAGCTGGAGCTCTTCCTGAGCCGCCGCGGGAGCGCCTTCCTCGCCGACCTCAGATCACGTCGTGAGGCGGCGTTGGAGAAGGTGCTGGAGCAGATGCCCGCCGTGCACCGCGCCGCGCTGCTGAGAGGGCTGGAGGCGTTCTGTTCGGCGGCGGCCGAGCAGCTCCACGAGGCCGACGCCACGGACGCCCGCTCCGCCTGACGGTGTCCCCGGGTGGTCGGGTTCGCCCACCGGCACATCCGTCTCCCCTCCCGCATCACTGTCCCGCTCACTCTGTTGCCTTAGGTACACAGTTGTCAAATGACAAGTATTGGGCGGAAGTCGACCGTAGCTGCGCCTTGTCCGACGTCCGCGGGACGGCCGCCCCCGGGCAGCCGGTCAGTCCTGCGGCCCCTCCGGGAGCTGCTGCTTGTCGACGCGCTCCAGGGCCTCTTCCACCGTCTCGGATATGGGCACCGTGAGGCTGACCCCGGTCAGGTCCAGCACCCGGCGCACGGCCGGCGTGGGATCGATCACGTGCACGCTGCCCGGCAGGCTCCGGGCTTCCTGGTACACCCGCAGGATGATGTTCATGCCGGAGGAGTCCATGAACGGGACCGCCGAGAGGTCGATGAGGAAATGCCGTCGGCCGTGATGCAGCTGATTGGCCAGATGGGCCTGTAGATCGGTCGCCGTGTCGAGGTCGAGATGGCCTTCGACCGTGACCAGGGCGACGTCCTCGCGAGGCAGGGTCACCTCGACGGACAGGGGGTTCTGGGCAATGGACACACGTACCTCCGAAAGCTGACGGTCGGGAGCGTCTACCCCAATGGGCGACTTCGATGCACGGCGACGGCGGGTGAAGACGTGCGGGAAGGCCGCACGGAACGGTCGTCATGTGCCGTGTGCCCTGCCCTTCCGTCCGCGGATCCCCGACCTGGTGTCGCGCACAGGCGAATACCCCGGAACCTCTCCACCATGCACACATGACGCAAGTCCGCGCAGGACCACTCCGGCCCCGGGCCGGCTAGCGCAGCCGGATGCCCACGATGCACGTGTCGTCGTCCGTGTCGGACCTGCTGTAGGTGAGCAGCCGGTCCAGCTGCTGGTCCAGCGTCGGCGGCACCGTGCGGGCCTGCACCAGCAGCTGGGTCAGCGACTCCTCCACGGAGCGGTCGCGCCGCTCGATCAGACCGTCGGTGTACATCAGCAGGGTGTCGTCGGCCGCCAGCTGGACCTCCTCCTCCTCGTACACCGTCTCCGGCAGGGCGCCCAGCAGCATCCCCCGCAGCAGGGGCAGCGGCGCCGCCTGGGCGTCGCGCACCAGGACCGGGGGCAGATGGCCCGCCCTGGCCCAGCGCAGGGTGTGCCGGGAGGGGTCGTACAGGCCGCACACGGCCGTCGCCGTGATGGAGCCCGTCAGATGGTGGGCGACGATGTTGAGCCAGGACAGCAGCTGGCCGGGCCCCGCCCCGGTCACGGCCAGGCCGCGCAGCGCGTTGCGCAGCACCACCATGCTGGTCGCCGCCTCGATGCCGTGCCCGGCCACGTCGCCCACGCACAGCATCACCAGCCCGGAGGGCAGGACGACGGCGTCGTACCAGTCGCCGCCCACCAGGTGCTCCTCCTCCGCCGGCCGGTAGCGGACCGCCACCTGGAGCCCGGGGGCCTCGAGCGGCGCCCGGGTCGGCGGCATGATGGCGTGCTGGAGCTGCAGGGCCAGCCGGCTGCGCTCGCTGGCGTGCTGCTCGCTCTGCGCGAGCTGGTCGCGGGTGGCGGCCAGCGCGACCTCCGTCCAGTGCTGCGCCGAGATGTCCTGGTACGCGCCCCGTACGGCGACCAGTCGTTCGTCGGTGTCCAGCACCGGCTCGGCGACGATCCGCATGTGCCGGGTGACCCCGTCCGGCCGCTGCAGCCGGAAGGCGGCGGACGCCGGACGGCGCCGGTGCAGCAGCGTGCGCAGCAGCCTGCCGACGACGACCGCGTCATCGGGATGGGTGTGCGCGGCCAGGTCCTCCAGCGGCACCGGCGGGCTCGACTCCGGCCGCCCGTACAGGGTGAACAGCTGCCCGTTCCAGGTGGTCTCGCCGGTGAGCAGGTCCTCCTCGAAGCCACCGATGCGCCCGAGGCGCTGGGCGTTCTGCAGCAGACTCGCCAGGCGGGCGGCCTCGTCCTCGATCCGCCAGATCAGCAGCACGCTGTTGCCGTGCCGGCTGATGCTGACGTCCGCGACGGCGGCCAGCGGCACCTCGCCGACCAGCGCGGTCAGACTCATCCGGCGCGCGCGGAACGGCTCGCCGGTGGCGTGCACGCGCTCGATCCGCTGGAAGAGGTCACCGCCTCCCGCGGCCATCGGATAGGCCTCGAGGAGCAGGGCCCCGTTGATCACGGCACGCGGCCGGCCCGCCGGGTCGAGGAAGCGGTCGTTGACGTGCTGGATGCGGAAGTCCGCCAGCTTTCCCGCCGGATCGACGTGCGGCACGAGCACGAGGGCCGGGTCGTGCAGCCCGTCCGTCAGGTCCATCAGCTCCAGGGCGTCCGGCAGCACCAGGGGCTCCTGGTCGGAGCCCCGGACGTGCGCGTACGCCTGGAGCGTGTGGGCGCACAGGTCGGCCAGGGCCTCCACCTGACGCACCACCGCGGGCGGCTGCCGGTCCAGCGGGGCGGGCCAGGCGATCTCCAGGATCCCGTCCACCCGTCCGGCGGTGCCCGCCGGCACGGCCGCCCGGCCGCCGTCCGGGTGCAGATGCCGACCTATGGTGGGCAGCCCGGTCCCGGCCAGCGAATCGATCCACTGGGTCGTCCCCTCGGTGTGGGCGCTGCGCGCCACCGTGGCCACCTCCGGCGGCACGTACCGCCAGCGCTCGGCCTCGCCGGGAGGGAACCCCGCGCTGCCGGCGAGGGTCAGCGAACCGTCGGAGCCCGCCGCCCAGATCGCCACGGCGACCGCGCCCAGCGGGCCCAGCGCGTGCTGGAGCAGCGAGTCGGCGACGGCCTGGGTGTCGTGCGCCGCCGCCAGGGCCCCGCTCTCGGCGGCCCGCAGCCGCACGGCCGCCGACTGCTCGGCGGGATCGTCCGGCCGTCCGACCGCCGCGAGGAACGCCTCGGTCACCTCCGACACGCGGTCCTTGGCCGCCTGGTTGATGACGTCCACCGCGAACTCCAGCGGACTCAGGCCGGACTGCCCGGCCAGCACGGACAGCTGCTGGGCCGCCTCGCTCGGGCCGCAGCCGAGGCGCTCGACCAGGATGCCCTTGGCGAGTTCGACCAGAGCGCGTCCGTCCGCCTCCGCCTGGGCCTCCATGACCTCCCGGCGCAGCCGGTCCACGGTGGCCGCGAGCCTGCCCACGGGGGAGGGCGTGCCGGCGCCCTCCGGCTCCGGCAGGTTCACCCCCTCCTCCGGGCCGGGCTGCTCTCCCGTCACGGCGGGCAGGGACCTGCCCTCGCCGGGCTTGGTGGGCTGTGCGGGGATGCTCACGGTGTGCGGTCTCCTCGGCTGGGACGCCTGGTGGCTCGGGCGGGGCGAACGTCCTCAGACGGTCAGCCAGCGTCGGACGCAGGACATGAGGTCGTGGGTGTCGACGGGCTTGGTGACGTAGTCGCTCGCCCCCGAGTCGAGGCTCTTCTCCCGGTCTCCCGGCATGGCCTTCGCGGTCACCGCGACGATGGGCAGGTCGGCGTACTCGGACATGCGGCGGATCTCCGCCGTGGCGGTGTACCCGTCCATCTCCGGCATCATCACGTCCATCAGCACCAGCGCGATGTCCGGGTTGTTGCGCAGCGTCTCGATCCCCTCCCGGCCGTTCTCCGCGTGCAGGACGCGGATGCCGTGCAGTTCCAGGATCCCGCTGAGCGCGAACAGGTTGCGCGCGTCGTCGTCGACGACCAGGACCGTCCGGCCGACGACGGCGTCGTCCGGCAGGTGCGGCGCCACGTGCTGGGGCTCGTCCGGACGGACCAGGGCGAGCACGTCCCCCGGCTGTTCGGCGGAGAGATGCAGGGTGATGCGCTCGCGCAGCTCGTCCAGGCTGGACAGGAACTCCATCGGCTTGCCCGCCGCCCGGGACTGGAGGCTCTCCTCCTGGGCGAGGTCGGCGCGGTGCCCGCTGTGCACGAGCACCGGCACGCCCGTCAGCACCGAGTCGTCGTGGAGGGCCTCCAGGAACCGGGACGCCTCCGCGTCCGGCATCCCCAGCTCCAGGACGACGCAGTGGCAGGGTTCCGCGGCCAGCGCGCCCGCGGCCTCGTGCGCCCCGACGGCGGTGACGATGTCGACCGGCGCCGCCGACGTGCCGTCCTCCCGGCCGCGTGCCATGTCCGCCACGACGCTCTCGGCGACCAGGGTCAGCAGGCCGCGGGGCCGTTCCTCCACCACCAGCAGCCGACGCGGACGCCGGGCCGATCCGGTGACCGCGGGCGGGACCGGGGAGCCGACGGGGATCGCCGCGGGCGGCCCGGCGAGGGCGCGCTCCACGGGCCGGCCGCCCTCGACGACCTCCTGGAAGTCCCGCCGCGCGACGGGCAGGTAGAGCGTGAAGGTGCTGCCCCGGCCCGGCGTGCTGTCCACGGTGACCGCGCCGCCGAGCAGATGGGCGATCTCCCGGGTGATGGACAGCCCGAGACCGGTGCCGCCGTACTTGCGGCTGGTCGTGCCGTCCGCCTGCTGGAAGGCGCCGAAGATGGTCTCCAGCTGCTGCTCCGGAATGCCGATGCCGGTGTCCTTCACCCGGAACGCCACCACGGTGCTGCCGCGGACCACACTGCTCGGCACCTCCTCGTCGGAGGCCGGCTCGATGCGCAGCTCGACACTGCCCTGCTCGGTGAACTTCACCGCGTTGGAGAGCAGGTTGCGCAGCACCTGGCGCAGCCGGGAGTCGTCCGTGAGCAGGTCGGCGGGGGCGCCGGTGGCCGTGCTCACCTGGAACTCCAGGCTCTTCTGCGTCGTCATGGGACGGAAGGTCGCCTCGACGTAGTCGATGAGCTGCCGCAGCGACACCTGTTCCGGCGAGACGTCCATCTTGCCCGCCTCGACCTTCGACAGGTCCAGGATGTCGTTGATCAGCTGGAGCAGGTCCGAGCCGGCCGAGTGGATGATGCCCGCGTACTCGACCTGCTTCGGGGTGAGGTTGCGCGAGGGGTTCTGGGCCAGCAACTGGGCCAGGATGAGCAGGCTGTTGAGCGGGGTGCGCAGCTCGTGGCTCATGTTCGCCAGGAACTCCGACTTGTACTTCGACGCCAGGGACAGCTGCTGCGCCCGCGCCTCCAGTTCCTGCCGGGCCTGCTCGATCTGGAGGTTCTTCGCCTCGATGTCGCGGTTCTGCGCCACCAACAAGGAGGCCTTCTCCTCCAGTTCGGCGTTGGAGTGCTGGAGCTCCTCCTGCTGGGACTGCAACTCGGCGGACCGGGCCTGGAGTTCGGCCGTCAGCCGCTGGGACTCGTCGAGCAGCTCGTCCGTGCGGGCGTTCGCCACGATCGTGTTGACGTTGACGCCGATGGTCACCCTCAGCTGTTCCAGGAAGTCCCGGTGGATCTGGGTGAACGCGCCGACCGAGGCCAGTTCGATGACGCCGAGCACCTGCCCCTCGAAGACGATGGGCAGCAGGACCAGGGCACTGGGCTCCACCTGTCCGAGGCCCGAGGAGATGGTGACGTAACCGGCCGGCAGCTCGTCGACGATGATCGTCCGGCGGCTGCGCGCGGCCTGGCCGACCAGCGAGCGGCCGAACGGGATGCGGGTGGGACGGTCCTCGTCGGCGGGGTAGCCGTAGGTGCCCACGAGCCGCAGCTCCGGGCCGCGCTCGCCGTCCTCGGCGAGGTGGAAGGCGCCGAACTGGGCCGACACCAGCGGCACCAGCTCGTCCATGATCAGCTCGGCGACCACGGGCAGGTCGCGGTGGCCCTGCATGAGGCCGGAGATGCGTGCCAGGTTGGTCTTGAGCCAGTCCTGCTCCTGGTTGGCCCGGGTGGTCTCGCGCAGGGACTCCACCATCGAGTTGATGTTGTCCTTGAGCTCGGCGACCTCGCCGGAGGCGACCACCGTGATCGACCGGGTCAGGTCGCCCTCCGCCACGGCGCTCGTGACCCCCGCGATCGCGCGCACCTGCCGGGTCAGGTTCCCGGCCAGCTCGTTCACGTTCTCCGTGAGGCGCTTCCAGGTTCCCGAGACGCCCTCCACCTCGGCCTGGCCGCCGAGGCGTCCTTCGGTGCCGACCTCGCGGGCGACGCGGGTGACCTCGTCGGCGAAGGCGGAGAGCTGGTCGACCATCGTGTTGATCGTCGTCTTGAGTTCGAGGATCTCGCCCCGCGCGTCCACGTCGATCTTCTTCGACAGGTCGCCGCGGGCCACCGCCGTCGTCACCAGCGCGATGTTGCGCACCTGGCCGGTGAGGTTGTTGGCCATCGAGTTGACGTTGTCGGTGAGGTCCTTCCAGGTGCCGGCGACGTTCGGCACCTGCGCCTGGCCGCCGAGCCGTCCCTCGGTGCCGACCTCGCGCGCGACACGGGTGACCTCGTCGGCGAACGCGGACAGGGTGTCCACCATCGTGTTGATCACGTCCGCCAGCGCGGCGACCTCGCCCTTGGCCTCGACGGTGATCTTCTGGGAGAGGTCGCCGCGGGCGACGGCGGTGGCGACCTGGGCGATGGAGCGCACCTGGCCCGTCAGGTTCGACGCCATGACGTTGACGTTGTCGGTGAGGTCCTTCCAGGTGCCGGACACCCCGCGGACCGTGGCCTGACCGCCCAGGTTGCCCGCCGTGCCGACCTCGCGGGCGACGCGGGTGACCTCGTCGGCGAAGGCGGAGAGCTGGTCGACCATCGTGTTGATGGTGTTCTTGAGTTCGAGGATCTCGCCGCGGGCGTCGACGGTGATCTTCTGGGAGAGGTCGCCCTTGGCCACCGCGGTCGCCACCTGGGCGACGTTGCGGACCTGGTTGGTGAGGTTTCCTGCCATGAAGTTGACCGAGTCGGTGAGGTCCCGCCAGGTGCCCTTGACCCCCTTCACATCGGCCTGGCCGCCGAGGCGTCCCTCGGTGCCGACCTCGCGGGCGACGCGGGTGACCTCGTCGGCGAACGCGGAGAGCTGGTCGACCATCGTGTTGATGGTGTTCTTGAGTTCGAGGATCTCGCCGCGGGCGTCGACGGTGATCTTCTGGGAGAGGTCGCCCTTGGCCACCGCCGTCGTCACCTGGGCGACGTTGCGGACCTGGTTGGTGAGGTTTCCTGCCATGAAGTTGACCGAGTCGGTGAGATCGCGCCACACCCCGGCGACACCGGGCACCTGCGCCTGGCCGCCGAGGCGTCCCTCGGTGCCGACCTCGCGGGCGACGCGGGTGACCTCGTCGGCGAACGCGGACAGCTGGTCGACCATCGTGTTGACGGTCTCCTTCAGCTGAAGGATCTCGCCCCGGGCCGGCACGTCGATCTTCTGCGAGAGATCACCCTTCGCGACCGCGGTCGCCACCTGGGCGATGTCGCGCACCTGGGTCGTCAGGTTGCCGGCCATGGCGTTCACGGAGTCCGTCAGGTCGGCCCAGGTCCCGGAGACCCCGGGCACCTCCGCCTGGCCGCCCAGGGTGCCTTCGGTTCCCACCTCGCGGGCCACCCGGGTGACCTCGGAGGTGAAGACGGACAGCTGGTCGACCATGCCGTTGAAAACGGTGGCGATGTCACCCAGCAGACCGTCGCCGTCGGTGGGCAACCGGGTACCGAAGTCCCCGTCGCGCACGGCCGTCAGGCCGGCCAGGAGCTGCCTGAGCTCGTGGTCACCGGGAACCGTGTCCAGGGACTCGGTCGCGTTGCTGGTCATGCCTACCCTCGTTCCGCTCCCCAGGAGCCCCCGGGCGGGGGCTCGGAACCGGGCCGCCCGGGTGGACGGTCCCGCATGTAGTACGTGGATTTCCGCAGTTCACGGGTGCGCGCGATGAGGGAAATCCGCCGCAGGCTAACCCACCGGAGCACGGCGCAACAAAGCCTCACTCACTTTACGCACACAGGATTTCCAGGAGGCGGTCACCGTGCATGCACGAGCGGAAGCGGGGTACGCGCACAGCTTTGCCCGGGACGGCGAACGCCGTCCCGGGCAGAGTCACGACCGAATGTTCCCGGGGTCAGGCGACCTCGGTCCCCAGCAGTCCGGTGCGCAGCCGCTGGACCATGCGGCCGATCAGCCGGGACACGTGCATCTGGGAGATCCCGAGCTCCCTGCCGATCTCGGCCTGCGTCCGCTCCTCGACGAAGCGCATGTGGATGATCCGCCGCTCCCGGTCGTCGAGCTCGGCGATGAGCGGCGCCAGCGAGTGGAAGTCCTCCACCAGCTCCAGCGCCGGCTCCTCGGCGCCGAGGAAGTCGGCCAGCACCGATTCGCCGTCCGCGCCGCCGTCGGAGGTCAGGGCCGCGTCGAGGGAGGCGGAGGTGTAGCCGTTGGACGCCTTGCGCGCCTCGATGACCTCCTCCTCCGACAGCGACATCAGCTGCGACAGCTCACGCGTGGTGGGCATGCGGCCCAGCCGCGTCTGCAACTCCTCGGTCGCCTTGGCCAGTTCGACCCGCGCCTCCTGGAGCCTGCGCGGCACGTGCACGGCCCAGCTCGTGTCCCGGAAGAACCGCTTGATCTCGCCGACGATGTACGGGATGGCGAACGAGGTGAACTCGACCTCGCGGGTCAGCTCGAACCGGTCGATGGCCTTGATCAGCCCGATCGTGCCGACCTGGACGATGTCCTCCATCGAGTCGCCCCGGCCGCGGAAGCGGGAGGCCGCGTACCGCACCAGTGAGAGATTCATCTCGATCAGGGTGTTGCGCACGTACTGGTACTCGTGGGTGCCCTCCTCCACGACGGCCAGCCGGTCGAAGAACCGGCGCGAGAGCTCCCGCGCGTCCTTCGGGCTCACCTGGGTGGGCATCTCGATGAGCGGAACCCCTCCTCGCGGGCTCTCCGTGCCCGCCCGTACTGCCGTGGCCGTCGTTGCGTGTGCCGTCACGGCATTCACTCCGTTCGTCGAGCCGGTCGATGACGGAGTCCGTCTGCCCCGGGTTCCGCGACTCATGCCTGTCTTTCCGCACAGAATTTTCCGACGGGTGCTGATACCCCCTCTCTTCGGTCAGGAACGGACAGACATGCCTTGAATGCGGGCGCTGCGGGCGGGTAAAGGCAGCTGTGGAACGCGAGAAGGGAGCAGTGTGACCATCGACGGAATCTGGTCGTACACGGCGGAGAGCGGACACGCCGAAGGACAGGACCTCACCGACTACGCCGTCCAGACGGCCGACGGCACCCTCGGCCACGTGGAACGCGAGGCCGACCCGCTCGGCATGCGGCACCTGGTCGTCGACACGGGCGTCTGGCTGTTCGGCAGGAGCGCCGTCGTGCCGGTGGGCGTCGTGACGGGCGTCGACCACGCGGAGCGCAAGGTGACCCTGGGCTGCACCGGGGACGAGGTCAAGGACGCGCCCCGATTCCGCACCGACAGCGAGACGACGGACCCGGAGTACCTGAACGCCGTCGGTGACCACTATCGCCGGCTGACATCGCGGGGAACGCCATCGGTATGAGGGAAGAAGGACTCGCGCCCGCGCGCTCGGCACCCGGCCGGGGGACGGCGGGGACTTCCGTGAGGACCGCCGCGGCGGCCCGGGCCCACGCCCGCGCCGTGGTGGACGCCCGCTGGAACCGCTCCACCCGGCCGGCGCGCGAGGAGGACGTCATCGACCTGCTGCTGGTCGTCTCGGAGCTGGCGGCCAACGCCGTCCGGCACGGTGGCGGATTGGCCGGGTTCGAGATGACACCGGTACGGGACGGGGTCCGGCTGGCCGTACGCGATCACAGCGACGCGGAGCCCGCCGCGGTGGGCGGACCGGGCCTCGGCTCGGCCGGCCACCGGGTGGGCGGCTACGGCTGGCCGCTGGTCGTCCGCCTGGCCCGGGACATCACCATCGACAAGCACCACGACGGCGGCAAGACGATCAGCGTGTTCGTGCCGGTCCGGACCGCCGGGGAACCCGCCTGACAAGACGGGGCGGGCGAGAGACGGCAGGACGGGACGAGGCGGACGCGAGCTCTCCCGTCGGACCGAACCGGCTGCACCGACGGATTCACCAGGGCAGGAAGACGTGCACGTCCTTGCCCTCGGGCCGACCGGCCTCGCTCGGCACCACGCTGACCTGACTGCACAGCGTGTGCACCAGGTACCAGCCGATGCCGCCGCCCCCGCTGTCGGGGTGGAACGGCCGGGGGGACGGCAGCACGCGGCTGCTGTCGTGCAGCGTCACGTGCACGCCGTCGAAGGTGGGGCGCAGGCCCAGCTCGAAGGGGCCGGGCGCGTACTGGACGGCGTTCGCCGCCAGCTCCGTCACGATCAGCACGATGTCGTGCCAGCACTCCGGAGCCGTGGGCGGCACGGTGCCGGCCAGCTCCTGGAGGAACTCCTCCGTTGCCAGCCGTGCACCCGTCACGTCCTGGGGTTCGCCCGCGAAGCGGGCCGTGCGGCTGGGAATGGCCCAGGAGGACAGTGCGTCGTTTCCACGCGGCTCGGTTGCCATGTCTTCAGTGCGGCCCCTGAGTCTCCGGGACCGTCATCCTTTCTCGTACGGCTCTCTGGCGTCGCCCCTACAGGGTTCCCGAGGGCGCCCGGGCTACGCGTCCGTCGTCCGACGGCCTGGATCGGGTCCGCGAAGTCCCGTTCGGCGGGAAGGGCGGAGGGCGCCGCACCGCCGCCACGGCGTCGTCACGGAGCCCCGTGATCACCGGGTCGGCGGACCCGCGGCCCGTCCGGCCCCGGGTCCGCCGGCTCCACCGGTCAGCGGAACACGTCGTCGGCGTCGTCCCACCCGAGCACCTCCTCCGGCGTGCTCTGCCGGGGCAGCCGCGCCCGGGCCTGGTACATCGCCTCGATCTCCGCCGCGTAGTGCGCCACGATCGAGTCGCGGCGCAGCTTCATCGAGGGCGTCAGCAGGCCGTTGGTCTGGTCGAACGCCTGGGGCAGGATCCGGAACGCGCGGATGGACTCGGAGCGGGACACCGTGCTGTTGGCCGCGGCCACCGCCCGCCCGACCTCCTCCCGCAGGGCGTTCTCCTCGCGGGCCTCCCGGCTCTGGGAGTCGCCGTGCAGCATCAGGGTTCCCCGCCAGTGGGCCAGGAAGTCGGGGTCCAGGGTGATCAGCGCGCCCACGCAGGGCCGGTTGTCCCCCACGACCACGGCCTGATGGACGAGCGGATGCATCCGCAGCCGCTGCTCCAGCGCGGCGGGCGCCACACTCTTGCCGCTGCTGGTGATGATGACGTCCTTCTTGCGGCCGGTGATCGTGAGGTAGCCGTCGGAGTCCAGGAACCCGAGGTCACCCGTGGCCAGCCAGCCGCCCCACAGCGCGGCCCGCGTCGCGGCGTCGTCGTTGACATAGCCCTGGAACACCGACGGGCCGCGCACCAGGATCTCCCCGTCGTCCGCCACCCGGATGTCCGTGCCCGGCAGGACCTGTCCGACGGTGCCCGACTTCTCCCGGCCGAGCGGCTGCATCGTGATCCCGCCGCTGGTCTCGGTCAGCCCGTATCCGTCGTGCACATAGATGCCGATGCCCTCGTAGAAGAGGGACAGGTCGCGGTGGAGCGGTGAGCCGCCCGAGGTGGCGCGGTGGACTCGGCCGCCGAGCGCGGCCCGGAGTCTGCGGTACACCGTCCGTTCGAACAGGGCGTGCTGCAGCCGCAGGTCGAACCCGGGCCCCGAGCCGCGGCCCAGCCGCTGGCGCTCGACGGCGGCCGCGAAGTCACGGGCCGTCTCCGCCGCCCGCTCGAACAGGGCGCCGCGGCCGGCCTCCTGGGCCGTCCGCAGGAAGTTCTTGTAGATCTTCTCGAACACCGACGGCACCGCGTACAGGTACGTCGGACGGAAGGTGCGCAGCGCCTCCGCGAGGGCTTCCGCGCCGATGTCGGGCTGGTGGCCCATCAGGATGCCGCCGCGCAGACACAGGCCCTGGATCATCAGTCCGTACACGTGGGAGAACGGCAGGAAGGCGAGGACGCTCGGACGGCGTCCGGCGGGCGCGGCGGTGTGCCCCCAGCCGGCCAGCAGGGTGTCGCAGGGGCTGGCGAGGCTGCGGTGGCTCAGCGCGCAGCCCAGGGGCCTGCCCGAGGTCCCGGAGGTGTAGGCGATCACCGCGGTGGAGTCGGGCAGCACGATCCGGCGCAGCGAGTCCACCGTGGTCATCGGCACCAACTCACCTCGCTGTGCGAGGTGTTCGAAGGCCCCGGCGTCCAACTGCCATACGTTGCGCAGGGAGGGCAGGGCCGCGCACACCGAACCCACGGTCATGACACTCTGTTCGTCCTCGACGATGACGCCCACGCAGTTCGAGTCCCGCAGGATCCACTCGACCTGCTCGCGCGAGGACGTCGGATAGACGGGGACGACCTCGGCGCCCACCGCCCACAGCGCGTGGCACAGGACCGTCCACTCGTACCGGGTGCGCGCCATGATCGCGACGCGATGACCGGGGGAGATGCCGGACGCCACGAACCCCTTCGCCAGGTCGACCACCTCGTCCCGCAGCTCGACGGCCGTCACCTCCTCCCAGTCGCCGGAGGCGCCGTCCGGACGGCGGGAGAGCACGGGGAGGGTGGGAGTGCGGGCGGCTGTCTCGAAGACGGTGTCGGCGAGGCCTCCGGTCAGGGGCGTGGTGGCCGGGGGAGCGAGGGCGAAGTCGCGCATGCGCTGCTCCTGAGGTGTACGGGCTGTGACTCCGCCGACGGGAACTGTTATCGACGGTGGTCGAATCTAGCCCAGGTGGGACCGGTTGTGGCCTGGAACGAATAACAAATTCGCGTTGATGATCCCGGCCTGCCGCCTCCCGGCGCCCACGACGGCCCGCCGCCGGTGCAGCGCACGGTCCGCAGGCGCTCGAAGCACCTGATCCACGCCGATCCCGACCCCGGACCGGAACGCGCGACCGGACCGGAACCCGGCCCGTGTCGGTGCTCCGCACGCGAAGCGGAAGCGCGGCGGCAGGGGAGCCGGACTCAGGCCTGGGTGTGCTGCACGCAGGCGGTGACCACCTCGCGCAGACTGCCGGTGCGCTCCCACACCTCGCGCTGGAACCGGGAGCCGTTGCCGTCGCGCAGCAGTCCGTCGCAGGAAGCGCGGGCCCGCTCCAGGTCGCCGCTGTCCGCCAGCGCGTCCTCGACATGCGCCAGCAGCGCCCGGACCACGGTCTCGGCGGGCGCGCGGCGCATGGTCTCGGGGTGCAGCAGGTCCTCGGTGAGGCCCGAGCGGGCGGCCCGCCAGCCGGCCAGCCGGAGCAGGCTCACGCTGTGGTCCAGCGGCTCCCGGCCGGCCTCCCGGTCACGGGCGGCGGTCTCGACGAGCCCCCGCACCAGCGTGGCGATCAGCACGGCGGTGTCCGCATGCAGACAGACGTCCGCCACCCGCACCTCCACCGTCGGATAGCGCGCCGACAGCCGGGCGTCGAAGTAGACCATGCCCTCGTCGAGGATCGTGCCGGTGTCCACCATGTCCGCCACCCGCCGGTGGTACCGCTCCGCCGAGCCGAACAGCTCGGTCGGCCCGGCCGACGGCCAGCGCTGCCACACCCGGCTGCGATAGCTGCTGTAGTCCGTCTCCGTACCCTGCCAGAAGGGCGAGTTGGCACTCAGGGCCGTGAGCACCGACAGCCAGGGCCGGATCCCGTCGAGGACCGCGACGCCCTCCTCGTCGGAGTCGACGGAGACATGGACGTGGCAGCCGCACACCATCTGCTCACGCGTCGCGATGCCGTACTGCTCCGCCATCCACTGGTAGCGCCGGTTCATGCTGACGGAGGGGCGCACCGGCAGCGGGGAGGTGGCGAGCGCGGCGACCGCGCACCCGGCCGCCTCCGCGTGCCGGGCCGCCTCCCCGCGTATCCGGACGATCTCCGCACCGAGTTCGCCCATGCCCGACTGCGGGTGGGTGTTGAACTCGAGCATCTGGCTGTGCAGTTCTTTCTCGAAGACGCCGTCCTCCGCCCCGCGCCGGGAGGCGCGGGCGAGGACGGCGGCCGACAGGGCCTGGGGCTCCCCGGTCTCCGGGTCGACCAGGAGGAGTTCCTCCTCCACTCCGACGGTGCGCACGGGATGCGGCCTCTCTCTGGTGGGTGGTACGCACCCGACTGCCCCGCCCGGGACAGTTCACACGGACGACGGCGCGAGCCACACCGTGGCCAGAGGCGGCAGGGTCAGGGCGATCCCACCGTCCCGCGCCGCGACCGGGGCGGGGTGGACGACGCCGCTGCCGCCGTAGCACTCGGCGTCGGTGTTGAGCACCTCGCGCCAGGCCGGCGCCCCCTCGGGCACGGCCAGCCGGTAGTCGTGGCGCACGACCGGGGAGAAGTTGCTGACGGCGAGGAGCGGAGCGCCCTGGGCGTCGTGGCGCAGGAACGCGAAGACGTTGTCCTCCGCGGCGTCGCCGACCACCCACCGGAAACCGGCGGGATCGGTGTCCCGCTCCCACAGGGCCGGGGTGGCCCGGTAGACCGTGTTGAGATCACGCACCAGGTCCCGCACCCCCCGGTGATCGCCGGCGGACGCGTACCCCGGGTCCAGCAGCCACCACTCGGGCCCGTGCGCCTCGGACCACTCCGCGCCCTGCGCGAACTCCTGGCCCATGAAGAGAAGCTGCTTGCCGGGGTGGGCCCACATGAACCCCAGGTACGCGCGGTGATTGGCGCGCCGCTGCCACCAGTCGCCGGGCATCTTGGAGACCAGTGCCTGCTTGCCGTGGACGACCTCGTCGTGGGAGATGGGCAGCACGTAGTTCTCGCTGTAGGCGTACACCATCGAGAAGGTCATCTCGTTGTGGTGGTACTTGCGGTGCACCGGCTCCTTGGCGATGTACTCCAGCGAGTCGTGCATCCAGCCCATGTTCCACTTCAGCCCGAACCCCAGTCCGCCGCTGTCGGTGGGCCGGGTCACGCCCTCCCACGCGGTGGACTCCTCCGCGATCGTCACGACCCCCGGGTTGCGTCGGTAGACCGTCGCGTTCATCTCCTGGAGGAACGCCATGGCGTCCAGGTCCTCCCGGCCGCCGAACACGTTGGGCGACCACTGGCCGGAGTCCCGTGAATAGTCGAGGTAGAGCATCGAGGCGACCGCGTCCACCCGCAGTCCGTCGACGTGGAACTCCTCGCACCAGTAAGTGGCGTTCGCCACCAGGAAGTTGCGCACCTCGACGCGTCCGAAGTCGAACTCGTACGTCCCCCAGTCCGGATGCTCGGCCCGCCGGGAGTCACCGGGCTCGTACAGCGGCTCCCCGTCGAACCGGCCCAACGCCCAGTCGTCCTTCGGGAAGTGGGCGGGCACCCAGTCCACGATCACGCCGATCCCGGCCCGGTGCAGGGCGTCCACCAGGAACTTGAAGTCGTCCGGCGTGCCCAGGCGCGAGGCCGGCGCGTAGAACCCGGTGACCTGGTAGCCCCAGGAACCGGAGAACGGATGCTGGGCGACCGGCATGAACTCGACGTGTGTGAAGCCGAGATCCTTGACGTACGGCGGGAGCTCCTCGGCCAGCTCACGGAACGTCAGTCCCGGTCGCCAGGACGGCAGATGGACCTCGTACACGGAGAACGGCGCCACGTGCACGGGGACGTCGCCCCGGTGGGCCATCCACTCCTCGTCCGCCCACTCGTAGTGCGAGGCGTGGACGATCGACGCGGTGTCCGGCGGCACCTCCGCGCGCCGGGCCATCGGGTCGGCCTTGAGGAAGCGATGTCCGTGACGCGAGGTGATCTCGAACTTGTACCGGGCGCCCTCGCCGATCCCGGGCAGGAACAGCTCCCACACCCCGGACGCGCCGAGGGACCGCATCGGGAAGGCGGTGCCGTCCCAGAAGCAGAAGTCCCCGGCGACGCGCACCCCCTGGGCGTTCGGCGCCCACACCGTGAACCGGGTGCCGATCACACCCTGGTGGGCCATCGGCTCCGCGCCGAGCGCCTTCCACAGCTCCTCGTGCCGCCCCTCCCGGATGAGATGCAGGTCCAGGTCGCCGAGCGCGGGCAGGAAACGATAGGGGTCGTCCACCTTGTGCTCGGCGCCCTCGTACGACACCAGCAGGGTGTACGAGGGCACCGCGTCGAGCGGCAGGACGACGGAGAAGAGACCGTCGCCCTCCGAGACCAGCGGGACGGGGTCGCCGTCGATCACGACGCTCACGCCGTCCGCGAACGGCCGCAACGCCCGGAAGGCGATCCCGCCCGGTACCGGGTGCGCGCCCAGCAGGGCGTGCGGATCGTGGTGGGAGCCCGAGAGCAGGCGCCCGCGGTCGGCCGGGTCGAGCGCGGGCGCCGTGCGCGGGCGGGGGCCGGCCGACTCGGGCGGAGAGGTGTCACGCAGGGCCACAGGGGTCAGCCTCCTCGGACGGCGAGTCGTTCGATCGCCGCCATGGGTACGGGCAGCCAGTCGGGACGGTTACGGGCCTCGTACAGCACTTCGTACACGGCTCGGTCCGTCTCGTAGGCACGCAGCAGGGCATGCTTCTTGCGGGGGTCCCAGCCCGCGCGGGCCGCGTAGCCGGCGCAGTAGGCCTCCCGGCAGCGGCGCGCCCACTCCGGCCGCCACGGACGGCGCTGGCGGGCGGCGTAGTCGAACGAGCGCAGCATCCCGGCGATGTCCCGGACCGGGGAGTGGGCACTGCGGCGCTCGGCCAGCGGACGGGACGGTTCGCCCTCGAAGTCGATGACGAACCAGTCGCGTCCGGCGCGCAGGACCTGCCCGAGGTGCAGGTCCCCGTGGATGCGCTGGGCGGGCGGTCCGGCGTCGCACACGGAGAGCGCGCCGAAGGCCGTGGTGAGGCCCGGCACGAACGGACGGAGCGCCGGCACGTGGTGCGCGGCGGCCTCCAGCCGCTCGGTCATCGCCGCCGCCGTCCGCCCGTCCTCGGCGTCCGGGCCGGCCGGCAGCGCTGCGGCCAGCGCGAGGTGGACGTCCGCGGTGGCCCGCCCCAGCTCCTCGGCCTCCGCCGTGAAGTCCTCCCCGCGCGCGAGGGCCCGCAGCGCCAGGGTCCAGCCGTCCGACGCGTCGGGCAGGAACGGCTGGAGCACGCCGAGCGTCGCCTCCTGCGGATGCGTCGTGCGGAACCAGGCCACGGGCGCGGGCACCCGCCCGCATCCCTGCCCGGCCAGCGCGACCGGTACCTCCAGATCGGGGTTCACCCCCGGCTGGACACGCCGGAAGATCTTCAGGATGAACGCGTCCCCGTACACCAGCGAGGTGTTGGACTGCTCGGCCTCCAGCAGTCGGGGGGCGAGCCCGGCGGGCAGCGACACGGACGGGTCGGACTCGAAGCACAGCGGGCCCAGCGTGCCGGGGTGCCGCATCCGCTCCAGGAGCAGCTGCGCCGACCGGGGGTCCTGCAGCGCGTCGTGCACGGTCAGCCCGGCCATCGGCCCGTCCTCGACCCTGCCGATCAGCGCCCGTCCGAGGCGCGGCGACAGATGCTCCTGGACGCCGAGGAGCAACTGGTAGCAGTCCCCGGCCGGGGGAGTGCCCCCGGGAGTGGGGACGCCCGACTGATCCGCGTGCACGAGCAGATGCAGACAGCCCGGGTACAGCTCGGTCATCGACAGCATGCGCAGATCGGTGAGCGGCCGGTCCTTGCCGGCGAACCAGCGCTGGCGCGGCAGCCACTCGCACAGCAGCGCGGCGAGCGGCCCGACGGAGCGGACGCCGCTCGCGCTGCTCGGTCGCAGGGGTGCGGTCTTCGTCACGGTGACCCATCCTTTCCCCGGCGCTCGCTCACAGGCGGCGGCCGATCCGGGACGCGGCTCTGGTGAGCCGGAACCAATAGAAGCCGTGTCCCGCGAGGGTGAGCAGGTAGGGCAGTTCGCCGATGGCGGGAAAACGGACCCCGCCGAAGAGCTCGACGGGGTGCCGGCCGTCGAACCGGCGCAGGTCCAGTTCGGTGGGCTGCGCGGAGCGGGAGAAGTTGTGCACGCACAGCACCACGTCGTCCCCTCCGTCGGCCGTCAGGGGGGCCTCGCGCAGGAAGGCGAGGACGGCCGGGTTGGAGGACTGGAGCTCGGTGTAGGTCCCGAGGCCGAAGGCGGGGTTCTGCTTGCG